>JBBTQJ010000001.1:0-31418 GCA_038065755.1 Patescibacteria group bacterium
TTTTTGTATGTTGTCGTGCCTTTTCTGCAAATCTTCTGAAATCTCTTTTTTGTTTTTTATAAAATAATCATAAATTGCTTCTGTCAAAGCGTCTACTGCTAAAACCGAACAATGATATTTTATTTTAGGAAGTCCGTCCAACGAATCTATAACATTGTCTTTGGTAATTCTTAGCGCTTCTTTAATTGTTTTTCCTTTTACCAAGTCTGTAATTATACTGCTGGTTGATATGGCGGCCACGCATCCAAAGGTTTCAAATTTAATGTCTTTAATTACCTCCTCTTTTTTTCTATTTTCGGCAACTTTGATATAAAGCCACATCACGTCGCCACAGACAATATTACCTACCTTGCCAATTCCGTCAGCGTTTTTAATTTTCCCATAATTATGCGGATTTTTAAAAGTTTCCAAAACTTTTTTAGTATATAATCCTTGGCAAACATTATTATTTTTCATATTTTTTTAATAAAAAATAAAGATATTTATTTAAATGGTGAAATGTTTCTTATTTTTTTTACTATTTTAGGCAAAATTCTTAATAAATAATTTATATCTTCTTCTTTGGTAAATCTTCCCAAAGAAATTCTTAAAGAACCGTGAGCCTGCTCTGGCCTCAACCCCGTTGCCAGCAAAACATGGCTTGGCTCTAATTTAAAAGAAGAACAGGCCGATCCCGTGGAAACGGCAATTCCTTCCAAGTCAAGCTGAATTACCAATGATTCCCCCTCTATAAAAGAAAACCAAAAATTAACATTGTTGCAAAGCCGATTTTTTGGCGAACCGTTTAGATGCGAGTCTTTTATTTTTAAAATCCCCTTTATAAGATTATCCCTTAATTTTCTCTGACGTTTGTTTTCTTTTTCCATTTCAAGGTTGCAAATTTCAGCTGCCTTGGCAAAACCAACTATGGCTGGCACATTAACAGTTGATCCGCGCAATCCATTTTCCTGGCCTCCGCCATGTAAAATCGACTCTATTTTAATTCCTTTTCTAATATATAAAAGCCCTGCCCCCTTTGGCCCGTATATTTTATGAGAGCTGGCAGTAAGCAGGTCAATGTTCATTTTTTCAACATTAATTGCAATTTTCCCAAAAGATTGCGAAGCGTCGGTATGAAAACAAATTCCCTTTTTCCTGCAAATTTTTCCAATTTCTTCTATTGGCTCTATTGTGCCAATTTCGTTTGAGGCATGCATTACAGAAACTAAAATTGTTTCTTCTTTTATGACTAACTCAACGTCTTTTGGGTTTACTGATCCGTATTCATCAACCGGAATTTTTGTTATTTCAAAGCCTTGTTTTTCAAGCCATTTTGAAGACTCTATAATACAGGGGTGCTCAATTGCAGAAATTATAATATGCTTGCCCCTTTTTTGATTGGCTAAGGCAATCCCCTTAATGGCTGTGTTGTTGCTTTCTGTGGCAGAAGAGGTAAAAATAATTTCGTTTGCCTTAGCTCCAATTAACTTGGCCATGGCTTCTCTGTTTTCTTCTAGGGCTAATTTTGCCTTTTGGCCGAAGGAGTGCAAAGACATTGAGTTGCCAAATTCTTTTGAAAAATATGGCGTCATTGCTTTTAAAACCCTGTTATCAATAGGAGTGGTTGCGGCATAATCTAAATAAATTCTTTTCATTTTATTAAATCTTTTAATTTTATTGCTCTTAATGTTTTATTTAAAGAGTTTTCTATTTTTATCCAAACATTTTTTGAAATGCATTTTTTTGACCTGCCGCATAAATTACAGTCAACTAACGATGTTTTTCCTTCCAAAGAAGAAACAATATCTGCCAAACTGATTTTAATGGGCGTTTTTGCCAAAAAATATCCTCCCTGAACTCCCTTTTTTCCTTTTACTAATTTTTCTCTTTCCAATTGAGAAATTATCTTTTCTAAAAAATCAAAAGGAATTCCCTCTTTTTCAGAGATTATTTTTACAGAAAAAACCCGTCTTTTGCCCGCTTGCGTCTGCAGACCATCTGCCAAATTATAATTTTTTGCGAGAAAAACCATTGCCCTTAAACCATACTGCGATTTTTTTGATATTTTTATCATAATTTGATAAATTCGCCACAAATTAAAAGCCGACAATAATTGTCGGCTTTATCATAGCAAAATCAAAAACCTGTGTCAACTCTTCATTTTCTATATTTATTTATTTCATAACCGGCTATGCCAAAAGATACCGCAACATTTAATGATTCTTTTTTTCCTTGCATTGGCAAATAAATAATTTTGTCTGATTTATTTAATATTTTTTTTGATATTCCCCTCACCTCGTTGCCCACTATTAAGGCCAAGGGAAATTTTGGCTTGAATTTTGTGTATTCAATTGCCTTTTTATTCTGTTCTAGAGCAACTATTTGAAAATTTTTTTTCTTTAAATTATCTAAAACCCTCCATGTCTGCTTTTGGTGTTCAAAAGAAATTATTTTTTCCGCCCCCAGAGCGGTTTTAGATATTTTATTATGCGGCGGTTTTCCGGAAATTCCGCAAAGAAAAATTTTATTTATTTCCAGGGCGTCTGCTGTCCTAAAAACAGACCCTATGTTTTCTAAACTTCTTATATTGTCACAAACAACATAAAAACCCTTCATAAAAGCCGTGTTTTATTTATTATCAAACCAAAATTATATTCTAAAAATTCTGCTGCTTTCCGGCAAAAAACCATTCTCTCTGTAAAAATTTCAAAATATTCCAAAATGGGCACAAAACTAGTGTCGATTTCAAGGGTTAGGGTAATTCTTTTTTCGTCTGTGTTTAATTTTAGTTCGCTTTTTGTGGTGGCGTAATTAACCCTGTCGTGAATATCCGATTTAATGTCTTTTATTTTTTTTACCAGCACCCTAGAACGATGCACATCCGACTTGTCGGCCAAAACAACAATAGCCGCTATTTTATTTACAAAATTTATATCTTCCTGCTGTTTGTCGTGGTTTGATATTGCCTGCATAACAACCGCCATTTCATCTGGAGCAAAATTATCTTTAAAAATCTGATGAAAAAGCAAGGCGGCAAAATAATTGTGGTGGCTCCGGCTTAAAAAATTTCCCATATCATGGCAAAAAGCGGAAATTGCCGATAGCTCTTGTTGTCTTTTCGGCAATCCTATTTCTTTTGCAATATTTTCCGCCCTTTCTGCCACAAGGTTTAAATGCCTTAGTCCGTGGTCTGTAAAAGAAAGGGCAGATAAAGTTTTTTCTGTTTGTTTCACAAACTCTAAAACCTGCGGATTATTTTTAACGTCTTCGAGTGTTGTCATAAAATTCATCGGGTTAAATAATTTTCAGCAAAGCTGAAAATCAAAATCCAAAGGATTTTATTTAACCCGATTAAAAATTTAATAATATATTTTATTCTTTAAACCTTTCTTCTATTTCCTGCCAGTTTGCTATATTCCAAAAAGCTTCAACAAATTTTGCCCTGTCTGATTTGTAATCTAAATAATAAGAGTGCTCCCAAACGTCTAATGCCAGCAATATCTTTTGTTCTGGATAAAAATTCATATTATGCTTTTCTATTTGTATTATAGATAAGTTGCCGTGTTCTTTATGGTAGGCTAAAATAGCCCAGCCGGATCCCTCTACAGATTTAGCTGTTTCTGAAAATTCTTTTTTGAATCTTTCAAAACTGCCAAATTCATCTTCAATAGCTTTTAAAACTTCCCCTCCCGGCAAATTTTTCCCTAAGCTGGCCGGAGCCATATTTTTCCAAAATATTTCGTGTAAAATATGGCCGGCCACATTGAAGGAAAAAGATTTTAGAATTGACTTTTGGTCTAAGTCTTGGTTGTTTTTTCTGGCTTCCCATATTTTTTCCAATAAAGCATTGGCGTTATCAACATACGACTTATGATGAATCTTATGATGCAAAGTTAAAACCTGCTCTGATATATATGGCTCTAATTCATTATATTTATATTTTAATTCCGGTAATTTATAAAAATTTTTGTTTTCCATAATTTTTTTATCGGGTTAAATAGCGCTTCGCGCTATTTTTTTGCGAAACAAAATTATTTAACCCGATGAATTTTATTTTTTCCTGCACTTTTTGCATATTCCATAAAAATAAATCCTGTAACTGTTGATTTTTCCAAACTTTGATTTTTTATTTTTTATAATCTTGCAATCAGAACACTCGTTAAAAACATCAAAAACAGAGCTGCATCCTTGGCATATAAAATGGCTGTGGTTTGAAAGGTCTCCATCAAAAAAAGTAATGTCTTTTGTGGAAATTTCCTGAACTTCTCCTTTTTTTTTCAAACTGCCCAAAATTCTGTAAACTGTTCCCTGGCTTATCTGCGGAAGAGCCCTTTTAACGTCTGTGTAAACTTTTTGGGCCGAAGGGTGAATTTTTGTGTTTTTTAGATAATCCAGAATAATTTTTTTTTGCGAAGTCATTCTTTCTTCTGCTAAAAAAATATCCTTTGCCATAGTTTTTATTATTTTTTATTGCCGATAATTATTACTTATTAGATTTTATTATTGTTAAGAAACCCCGTCAATACCCTGTCCTGTGGATAACTTATTTAAAACTATGCTATTTTTTTTCTTCCTCGGCAGATTTAACAAAATAAAGAGTGGCTAAAACTATGATAATTGTCACTAAAAAAGCATAAATTAATTTGGCTAAAATGCTGTCTTTGTTCAGCGGAAAAAGATATTCTATTAAAGTTTTTATGGCGTCGTTCTATGCAAGGCCAACAACAAAGCCTAAAGCCGCCAATATATATCCTGCTGTTTTCTCTTTGACTTCTCTTCTCAGCCTTTCCTGCCCGTCTTTTATTTTTCTTTTTATTGTATTCATATTTCTCCTTTTTTAATTTTTTCTCTTATATCTTCTATAAAAGAATTAAAATAAAAAAGGTTATGAAAGGTTAATAATTTTAAAGCAGTAATCTCGCCGGCTTTCAACAAATGGCAAATATAATCTTTTTTATAATTAAGACAGACGGGACAAATGCATTCTTTGTCTAACGGCTCTCTTTTTTTTAAAAACTTTGTTTGTTTTAAATTTAATTTCCCTTCTGAAGTAAAAGCAATTCCACGCCTTGCATAATGAGTCGGCACCGTACAATCAAATAAATCAATGCCAAGTTTTATAATATCTTTTATATTTTCCAAGTGTCCTACTCCAAGCATATGCCGCGGTTTTCTTTCGTTAATTATTGGCATGAACCAATTTAATATTTTTTTTGTGCCGCTTCTTTCGCGCCATAAATCTCCGCCTATCCCAAATCCGTCAAAATCAAGTGAATTTATAAATTTTGCGCTCTTTTGCCTTAAATCTCTGAATTCGGACCCTTGAATTATTCCAAAAATTGCCTGATTTGATTTTTTTATTTTTAAACAAATTCCCGCCCATTTATGGGTTCTATCAACTGATTTTTTTACATAATCATAATCTGCCAGCGGCGGAGTGCATTCGTCAAAAGAAAAAATGATATCAGCTCCTAATTCTTCCTGAATTTTTATTGATTCTTCTGGCCCCATAAATAATTCTCTCCCGTCAATAAAAGATTTAAAAAAAACTCCGTCAGAAGTAATTTTTAAAGATTTTGGCCGGCTAGATTTTCCGATTATCTTTTTGTTATCTGCGCCTTTGCCTAAAAATTTTGTAACTCCGAAATCTTTGCCGAATCCCAAAGAAAAAACCTGAAAACCGCCCGAGTCTGTCATTAAGGGCTTTTTCCAATTCATAAACTTGTGCAGACCCCCTGATTTTTCTATTACTTTTTCTCCCGGTTTCAAGTGTAAATGAAAAGTATTAGAAATTAAAATTTGCGATTTAGTTTCTGCCGCCTCTTCTGAAGTTAAAGTTTTTACCACCGCCTGGGTGGCAACAGGAACCAGGCATGGAGTTTCAATAACCCCGTGGCCAGTTTCTAAAAAACCCAATCTTGCCCTGTTGTTTTTTGATTTTTTTAAAATTTTAAAACTAATCATATAATAAAAACAAAGAAAATTCCCTTGATATTAACATAGTTTTATAATACTATTTCTTTATCATCGCCTCAACCCTTGACATCTTTTAAATAAAGAGTATAATAAAGATAACTAATAAGTCGAGGTATCTTAGTAGTAAGAAATATCTTAATAATAAGTAGGGCGACTATTAGAAAGGTCGCTTTATTATTTAAATAAAAAATAAAATGTTTAATAGAAACGATGACCAAAGAGGAGGGTTTGCTCCGCGCCCAATGGTAAAGGGAAACTGGAAGTGCTCAGAATGCGGAACAGAAATCACAGAACTTCCTTTTGAACCAGCCCAAGATAGGCCAATTTACTGCAGAGAGTGCTGGTCTAAAAAGAAACCTCCAAGATTCAGCAGATAAATATCTTTGAATCGCAAAAAAAACAGCCCTGAGTTTATCGAGGGGTTGTTTTTTTGTGTATTTTTTTCAGAATAAACTTATTAACACTTTTTTATTTTTTAAAAAATTGCTATTATTAAAAATATATTTTAAATATATGGAAATTTTTCCGGCGAAAAAAATAAAAATAGTTGAAATAAAAGGCAAAGGAAGGGGCGTTATGGCGATTGAAAGCATTGAGAAAGATGAAATTATAGAATTCTGCCCCATTATATTTATTTCGGAAAAAGAAGCGTCTTTTTTTGAAAAAGAAGGAACCATCTTAAAATTTTATTGGCTTTTGCAACCCGAAACTAAAAAATCGTGCTTGATGCTGGGATACGGATCTTTATACAACCACAGCAAAAATCCCAACGCAGAGGTAGATTATGATATAAACGAATTAAAAGATTATTTATTTTTCAGGGCTTTAAAAAAAATAGAAGCCGGTGAAGAAATTGTTTTTGACTATCAATTTGACGACGATAAAGAAGAATTTTTAAAAAAATGATAAACGGACAAAACGGAAAAAATAATTTACCGGCAATTGAAAAACAAATTATGAAATTTTTATTTGTAAGCTGGGAAAGCCTGTCTGGAGACCTTGCCTGGCAGATCAAAAAAGAGGGGCACGAAGTAAAGATTTATATAAAAAGCGAATCTGACAAAGATGTCTATGACGGCTTTTTAGAAAAGGTTTCTGATTGGAAACAATTCGTTGACTGGTGCGACATTCTTGTCTTTGACGATGTCGGATTTGGAAAAGAGGCCGATGAACTAAGAAAAAAAGGAAAATTAGTCGTGGGCGGGAGCGAATACACAGACAGATTGGAAGAAGACAGGGAGTTTGGGCAATCGGAAATGAAAAAAGTAGGAATGTTGATACTTCCCCACTGGGATTTTACAGACTATGATTTGGCCCTTAAATTTATTGAAGAAAATCCCGGCCGTTATGTTTACAAGCCTTCTGGTTTTGTCGGGTCTGATTCAAAAGGCCTTTTATTTCTTGGCAAAGACGAAGACGGCAAAGACATACATGAAATAATCCGTTCAAATAAAAATGTCCTGGAAAAAAAGATAAAACAATTTCAGTTGCAAAAATTCGCCCAAGGGGTAGAGGTAGCGGTTGGCGCATTTTTTAACGGCCATGATTTTATTTACCCTATCAATGTTAATTTTGAACACAAAAAACTTTTCCCGGGAGACATAGGCCCTTTCACCGGAGAAATGGGAACTTTAATGTATTGGTCTGGCCCTAATACGATTTTTAAAACAACTCTTGAAAAAATGCGCGAGGATATAAAAAAATCCGGATATGTGGGATATGTTGACATAAATTGCATTGCCAACGCAAGAGGAATTTATCCGCTGGAATTTACAATGCGTTTTGGATACCCCCATATTTCAATTGCAATGGAAGGAATAATAAGCGAGTGGGGAGATTTTTTATACAAAATTGCGAAAGGAGAAAGCTATGATTTAAAAACAAAAAAGGGATTCCAGGTTGGGGTTTGTTGCGCTATACCGCCATTTCCCTATGACGACAAATCAGAAATGAATATTTATAAAGACCTGTCTATTATTTTTAAAAAACCGAGCTTAGACGGCGTTCATTTGGGAGACGTAAAGCTTATTGAGGGAAATTGGAGAATAGCCGGAGAATCAGGATATGCCTTGGTTGTTACGGGCTCCGGCGTTACCGTAGAAGATGCCAGAAAGCAGGTATACGGCCGGCTTGAAAATATACTGTTGCAAAATATGTTTTACAGAACAGATATAGGCCTGGGCTGGTACGAAGATTCAGACAAGCTTCAAACATGGGGATATTTGTATTAAATTTTATTTTTTAATCTTTTTTTAATTTTTGGATTTTTCAGTTCGCTTATGACGCCGCTGGCAATCCACTTGGCTGATTTTGAGTTATTTTTTTCCGCCAGCTGGAGAATTTCTTTTGCCAGCTCTATAGCTTTTTTGTTAAGGTTTAAATTTCTCTTCCCTATTTGCCTCAGCGCCCAGTTAACCGCTTTTTTTACGAAATTTCTTTCGTCAACGGATTCTTTCTTTATAAGCGGAAAAAATTTTAAAAAATCTTTATCTTTCATTTTTTTATTATGAACTGCCAGGCAAGCCATTAAAGCAAACGCTGTCCTTTTTACAAACTCCTCTTTTCTTTTGCTGAATTCAAAAACTTTTTTATAGGCAAATTCTGTTTTATCTAAAAAATTTGAGCAAACCTGGTCGCAAACATCCCAAGAGTCAAAACCTTTTACCCATTTTTCTATTTGGCTTTCCGTTGCTTTACAGGGCTCTGCTATAAATCCGGCTAAAATTCTGGCTTCGTGTATTTTTAAATCCCAAAGTTTTAAAGCCAGCTTATGGCTTGTCTGCATAGGCGGGTCTTTTTTTATTGTCTTTGCTATTTTTCTTAATTCTGTGATAGGAACTCCCAAAACTTTTGTTTTGGGCCTGACGCCGAACCTTGCCATGCCTTTTACATTTTCAGAATTTTTCAAAGAACTTAATTTTTTGACAATCTCCTGATATTCCATTTTATTGCCAGACTGATTTTATTTCTAATTCTTTAACTGATTTAATTTTCCACTGATTATTCTGTAAAAATAAAACCGCTGTTCTTGCGGTCCATTTAGTTCCCTTTTTAAGCTCTCCTAAAATAACTATTACTTTTGTTGCTATTTTTGAACGGCACCCATAATACACCTCTTCGCCCTGAACCTGCGGCCTTTTACCGGTGTAGGGAGCGCAATAAGTTCCGTCTTTAAAATCTAAAAACCATGCCCAATTGTCTTTTTCTATCTTTGGAAGCAGGGGTTCTGTAAGGTTGATTAAAAATATATCATTATTTATTAATGGATTCATTTGGCAAACAACTTTATTTTCTTGTATTGCAAAACAGGGATCATATACTTTGTTTTCAGCCACGCATCTCCACGTGTCTTGCCTATATGGATGGGCTATAGAGTTTAACAAACATTTTCCTTGTTTTGTTTCGGCCGGCAAAGCGGCGGGGGGAAAATAAGATATTACTTTAGTATATTCTCCTTCTGGCAATTGCGGAGGCTGAGGAATTTCCGGAGATTGGGGAACTTCCGGTGGTTCTATAGTTTCTGGCGGTTTGGGAAATTCTGTTTTTGGCATTGGCGCGGGGCCCTCTGAAAATTCCGACCCAGTCCCCGGGATAGAAAGCACCCCGTAATAATAATACAAAAAACTTAAAGCAATAATAATTATTACCGTAAGGGCTGTAATTACAACTGTTAAGTTGGAAAATATTTTTAAATTTAAATTAGAAAAATTTAAATTAGAAAACCATTTTTTTATTTCTTCTGATATGTTTATCATAAAAATATTTTTTAAATTTAATTAATTACCTTAATTTACCTTATTTTACCTCTCTGCTAAAAATTTTGCAATTTTTAAAACGCCGCCGGAAAAAAGTTATTCACACCCTCTCTGTTAAATTTGTTATATAATAAAAGAATTAAATATTAATTTTAAAAATCATGAATAAAAAGATAATTATCATTTCGGCCGCGGTTTTAATTATTTTGTTAATTGTTGCAGTTTTAGCGGTTTTTTTATACAAAGATAGTCCAAAGGAGTCCTCTGGCGAAAAAATCCTTGACAGTAGCGATAACGCCGCAAAAGAAATAACCAATAGCGCCACGAAGGGTGTTTTGCCATCTTTAGAAACAAATCCTCTTGAAAACAAACCCGACCTTAACCCAGCCGAAAAAGCCAATCCTATTAAAAACATAAAAACAAATCCATTTTAAAAATATGAAAATAAAATATTTTATTATTTTAAGTTTTTTAATAATTTCTCTGACTTTTTTAATTAACGATCTTTCGGCGCAGGAAAATATCCAATACCCGGTTGAAGAACTGGGAAACTGTAAGAATGAAACCGAGTGCCATGTATACTGCGATAAACTAGCCAATATAAATGCCTGCCTCGATTTTGCAAAAAAAAATAATTTAATGTCAGGAGAAGAAATTTCGCAGGCAAGAAAATTTATGGCTGCTTCAGATGACGCTCCGGGCGGATGCAAGAATAAAAATGAATGCGACGCTTACTGCAACGAGATTGACCATATTGACGAATGTATTGCTTTCGCCGAAAAAAACGGCCTAATACCAGAAGAAGAACTTCGGGAAGCCAAACAAGTCCAGTCCGCTATTAGAAGAGGAGTGAAGCCGCCTCCCTGCGGCAATAAAAAACAATGCGATGTTTATTGCGAAGAAGCAGATCACATGGAAGAGTGCATTGCTTTCGCCGCGGAAGCCGGTTTTATTCAAGGCAAAGAATTGGAAGATGCCCAAAAAATGCTGCAAGCTCTTAAAAGAGGAATAAAACCGCCGCCGTGCAGGGGCAAGGATGTCTGCGATGAATACTGCTCAAGTCCGGAAAATATGGAAGTTTGCATAAATTTTGCCATGGAGGCCGGCTTTATGGCAGAGGAAGAAAAAGCCGATGCCCAAAAAATGCTGCAAGCAATTAAGAAAGGAGTAAAACCTCCTCCATGCAAAGGCAGGGATGAATGCGATGTTTATTGCGGGGAGGAAGAACATCTTGAAGAATGCATGAATTTTGCCGTAGTAGCCGGGTTTATGTCAGAAGAAGATGCAAAAATGGCGCGCAAAACCGGAGGCAAGGGCCCGGGCGACTGCAAGGGCAAAGAAGAATGCGAAGCATTCTGCAACAACCCGGAAAACCAGGAAATCTGTTTTAATTTCGCCAAGGAAAAAGGATTGATGTCACCAGAAGAGTTGCAAAAAATGGAAGAGGGAAAACAGCAATTTCGGCAAACGCTTGAACAAATGCCCCAGGAAGCGCTTGACTGCCTTAAAACAGAAGTCGGACCAGAAATAGTTGAAAAAATGAAAAGCGGAACCGTTATGCCTTCAAGAGATATTGGCAACAAAATGCAGGGCTGTTTTGAAAAAATGGGTCCCCCGCAAGGCTCTTCTAACAGCCAGGATCAAGAAGGCTTCCAGCCGCCAGAAAGACAAGGAGAATTTCCGCCGGGCGGACAAACTGGACCTGGTGGCTGCGCAACCCCGGAAGAATGCCAGACATATTGCCAAAATAATCCCGAGGCCTGCCAAGGGTTTGGGCCGCAATCCGGGCCTCAACAAGGCCAGCCATGCGAGGGAGACAATTGCCAATATGGACCAATGCCCGGACAAGAAAATGACTTCAAGCCGCCAGAAGGAGAATTTAAACTACCAGAACAAAACCAACAACTCCCAGCTGAAATTCAACAACAATACCAAGAGCAATACCAACAACAACTGCAACAACAAATGCAATTGCAACAAGAGCAAATGCAATTGCAACAAGAGCAAATGCAATTGCAACAACAATTATATCAGCAACAATACCAGCAGCCTCAGGAGTTTCAACAGCCGCCAGAGCAAACAGCGCCGCCTGTTGAAAACGCTCCTCCGCCCCCTCCGCCAAGCGCATTTTTCAAAGCAGATTCTTTTTTGGGCGCCTTATTATATCCTTTGGCAAAAGCGCTTTACAATGTAAGATAAATAAAAATAAAAATCGAATGAATTCCCCCATTCGATTTTTATTTTTTGTTTGCTAAATTTCTTCTGTTTTTTTAGGAACTATCATACAGACTATATTTGCATTTCGTTTGCTAATTTTATTTCGTGACAGGGCTATTGAACAATAATTTGACCTTTCATATATGGATGAAGAGAACAAATATAGTCAAATGTCCCGGCAGAGTTAAAAATAAAACTGAAACTTTGGCCCTTGCTAAGAGTGCCGCTTTGCAAGCCGTTTCCAGAAATAATATGAGGGATTGAATCTTGATTGGTCCAGTTAACAGTGTTTCCCTTTGTAATTATTAAGGTTTCTGGACTAAATACAAAATTTTTAATCACGACCGCATTAGTTTCTTTATTGGGAGATGCCTCGTCCTGCGGCAACTTGCTTGGTGGATTATTGATATTATTGTTTTGTTGATACTGGATGCCAGATGGCGGCTTTATAAAATAAAACATACCCAAAATAATAACAGCAACAATCACGGCAATAATAATAATTAATTTTTTATTCATATTTTTATTGCATGAATTCTATGCGCGTAAGAGAAGGCCAAGGGTCATATGGCTTGCAACTATGCCGTATAGAATCATGGCATTTAATTTATTGATTGCCTAACAAAAATAAGGTCAGGTGCCTTTTTTTTATCATAAAACCTCCATAATTAAAAGCTCGTCAAAGATAAAAAAGAAAAACAGGTGCTAATTAAAACCCCCACGGTTAATGAGGGTTCTAACTATTTTACTGCTAAGCTCCGTCCAGATGCCGAATTGCAACCAATAGCATCTGGCAGAGCAAACGGCTCTCTTATAAATTCCGCCCGAAATAGAGAGGAAATTATAATAAAGAGCAACTTGCTCCCCAGTTCAAAAATAATTATAATCCTTGAAGACAGGAGCTATATGTCTATGATGAGGGAAAAACTCAAATAAATCAAGCAGTTTAATAAAAATTCCCAGTTTGTTCCAGCATAAACAAACTTTCGCTGGTCGGCGAAAACTTACCCGTCTTATAACTCACTATTTCTATCTCTTTACAAAAATAAATTTTTAGTGTATCATATTAGTTAGTTCCCAACCCCTTTCAACCGCAGGAGAACAGATATGAATGACAAATCGTTTAAAATGACTTGGTGGATGTGGGTTTGCGTGTCCATCGCAATCCTGCTACTTGTTTTCAACTTTAACCCAGTCGGCGATGTGCTGGAAAAGGCGTTCGGCAAAGGAGCAGACAAATGGGCGATTAACATTATTCTTGTCGCCCTCATCATCTACTCCTACTTCGTTGGGGCAAAGAAAAAGTAGCCAAACGGCTACTCAGAGAAACAAAGCCCAGTGAAATGGAAATCACTGGGTTCTTTTTTTATATAAATTATTTACCCACCATTTTTTAATGAAAGGCAGAGATCGGGTAGATAAATAAAAGCCCAAAGTTGGAATAAGGGCGTTGAGCAGATAATTCTTTACTCCGATAAAATAAAAGACAATAGTAGTGATAATATAAGTGATTATCGTAATAAAAAATACTCTAAACCTGCTCGTCTCCCAAGCCTTGTCCGCCTCAACTCTTTTATTCCTTTCCTTGATTAACTTTATCTCTTTTTCTATTTCTTCTATGTTCATATTTTTTGAAGTTTCGCTGGGCGGCGAAACAACCCCACCTCACGACTCACTATTGTTTTATTTTATTTATATCTTCGGTAGTAATCCAAGCGGACATTGCCCCGACCCCCTTTTTGTTTATCTGAAACGGTGTTATCTTTTCATGATTTTCAAGAAAAACTAAAAGGCAGTAATTTTTATCCTTAAACATTTCGTAATAATTTTTGATTTCAGATTCGGCAATCCCGTCTTGAGTTCCGTATTTTTTAAGCAACTCATTAACCTTATCGGGTGTTAAGTTTGAAAATTGCAGAACATTATAAACATTCGCTTTTACGGGGAAAAGGTGACGCTTCTCTTTTATAAAGGGGAAAATAGGGAAAAGGGGACGCTTCTCTTTTATACATATTTTTAGTCGTTTTTTGATTTACCGCTTAATTTTCTCTTTATTTTTCTTTTTTCCATATATCTTTGACTATCACTCCCCCAGATTTTTTTATTATAACTTTTATTTATTACTGCATCGATAAACATTTCTCTATAATTTGCTTGTCTTTCTTTTTTATTTTTTCCTAACGTTTGATATAAGAAATCATCTGTTAAAAGTTCGTTTTCTTCACCATATGCGTAGTGATTATAGCTTGAATAAAGATATTCTTTTAGATCTTTTACAATGCCCGCTCTTTTTGGATTAAGCTCAATATATTTTCCACATTGAATAAAATAATTATCTTTTCCTACGGGCTGACTTTTAAATCTGTTTTGCCAAAAATGTCCGACCCATCCATATTTCTTATTAAAATAATGAAAATATGAAAGGTTAAGCTTTTTCATAAAAATAGAAAAATCTGTGGTTTTTCTTGTTTGGATTAAAAAATGCGTATGATTCGGCATTAAACAATAATGATAAATATCAAAAGGATGTATTTTTTTATATTTTAAAACTAAATTTAAAAAGAAAAGATAATCACTATCTTCTTTAAAAATAATATTTTTGTTATTGCCTCTTGTTATTATATGATAACAAGACTGAAATAAAATAATGCGTGGTTGTCTAGGCATAGTTTAATAGTTTAATAATACTACCTTTTTCTAAAATATAAAATAACTAACTTCTGCTTTAAAAGAGAAGCGTCCCCCTTACCCCCAAGCTAAATTCCAGTTTCGAACCAATAAAAATAGACGATTTTACGAACAAAACGGACGATTTCTCACCCGTTTTGCCAAATTGTATTGCTAAGCTCCGGTGGTAGGATTCGAACCTACAACCCACTCCTTACACTTTGTCCCAAAATTACTTTTAGGGGTGGACTATATCTTTGCCATTTTCGTAAAAACGAATTAGGCGCCTCGGTATCTAGTCTCTACGGCGCCCCCGCAATCGTAAATGATCTTGCAGGGTTCCCACGGTATTACCCGCGAATTATCGAGGGCTTCACCGTTATCCCGAGATTATTCATTTTAAGGTTTCCCTTAAAAGCTGCGTTTTATGATCACAGGGAGTTGCGCTACCATTGCGCCACACCGGAGCTTAACAATAAATTTTTATACGCGTTTATTTTTAAAAAATCCTGAAATCCATCCCATTATTTTTCGATTTAAATTTGCATCAGAGACGGTTATTCTGAATACACCGTAGATATGTTTAACCTTTTTTAGTCGATTGGTGTTATTTTTAACTATATAACTTTTTCTAAATTGTTCAAGTGGGTGTATATTAAACACATTAAAAAAGCTCTGACCTTTTTTTCAAAAGCGGTATATGAACATGGATTTTATAACATCTCTCTTTGCAGGCAGAATGTCTATTTTTTTCTCATAGGATTTTTGAGGAAAAACAAAACTTAACGATGCCAGCACGGCACCGGGCCTTAGCTCTTTTTCTAACTTGGGAAGAAGCTTGTTCATAACTTCAGGATAAAGATAGGTATAAATATGAGTTGCTGAAGATAAGTTTTCTTTAAAAAAATCACATCTTTTTATTTTTATAGACTTTTTAGCTCCCGCTTTCCAAACCTTGAAATTAGCGATAATAAATGGCAAAAAACCCTTTTCTATCCCGATATATCTGGCCTTAGGTTGTTTTTTATAGCATTCAATCAGTACCCTGGAGTCGCCACAACCAAGATCAAAAACAATGCTGTTTTCTTTTAAATCTATCTCTTTAATTACGCGCCCTATCGCCTTTTGGCTGGCAGGCACAAAGGGAGCTTGGCCCAGCATTACTCTGATTGTTTGATAAATATAAAAAATAACATAAATTATATTAATAATAATGGCTATTAACAAAAATATTAAAATAGAAAAATAAACAATTAAAAGCATAATATTTATATTTTCAGTTTAACATATTAAATAAAAAAAATCGCCTTTTACTTTTGGCAGTTTTTTGGTATAATAAATTTGCAGTTAAAATAGTCTTTAAATTAAAAAAATAAATAATTAAAATTATGAAAGGATATACAACAAACATTGAAAAAGACACTTTGGAAAATAATAATTTCCGCAAGGTGCTCTATACCGGAAAACACAGCCAACTAGTGTTAATGTCGCTTGCGCCAAAAGAAGAAATTGGAATGGAGGCGCACGAAGAAAATGACCAATTTTTTCGTTTTGAAAAGGGCCAAGGAAAATGCATAATTGACGGCAACAAATATGATGTTAGCGACGGATCGGCGGTTGTGGTGCCTTCGGGCGCGCAACACAACATTATCAACACATCTGATACAGAAGAGCTAAAACTATACACTATTTATTCGCCCGCTCACCACAAAGACGGCATTGCGCGCGCCACCAAAGAGGAGGCCGTAAAAAACGAAGCCGGATTTGATGGAACAACAACTGAATAAAAAAATATGACGGAAAACGAAAATAAAAAAATTATAGGCGGGTATTTGGCTTCGGCCCTGGATTTAGAAGACAAAATGAGCCTAGATATATATGGCGAATTTTTAGATAAAACTGCCTGGCCGGCTGGTTTAGACAAAGAAGTTTTTGAAAATATAAAACGGCTTTTAGATATTGTTATAGAAGAAACAAAAATGCACAAAAAAGCTTTTTTGGAAATTCAAAAAAAACTATAATAAACCTGTTGCGTAATAAGATTAATAAGCGAAACGCAGTAATTTTGAGCGAAAAATCAGAAAATTGAGGAGGTTTATACAGAGTATAAGCCGACGAGATTTTATGATTTTGCAGCCAAAATTGCAAGTTGTAGCATAAATCCTTATTACGCAACAGGTTTAATATAATATGAAAAGAGATAGAGAAAAACTAATAAGATATTTTCAGGAAATGAAAAGTTTAGAAGAATCTACCAGAGATTATTACATAAAAATTGCCCGCGACCCTATTTTAAAAGACCAAGAGATAAAAAACGCCTTTGAAACAATATCAAAAGAAGAGCAAAAACACGCCAATATTGTGGCAAAAATTATTATTTTAATAAAAAATAATATTTAATTTTGTCTATGTTTGTAAATAAAAATCGCCCGATGCAAAAAAGCGCAAGAGCGATTTTTTAATTTTTACAGATTTCTTTAATCTTTTCTGTTAAAAGCCCGTCAACAGAAACGATTTTTAAAGGAAGAGATTTTTTTAGTTCTTCTGAGATGGGAACGGTGTCTGTTAATATAATTTGTTTTAATTTTTTAATCTCTTGAAAATTTTTAACGGCATTTCCGACAAAAAGTCCGTGGGTGACTGCAAAGGATATGCTTTTGGCTCTTTTCTGAATTTTTTCTGCCAAGGTTTTTAAGGTAGATCCAGTAGAAATTTCGTCGTCAAAAATTATAATATCTTTATTTATAAAATCTCCTGTTATTTTTTTTATTTCAACCTCTGTGTCGCTCACTCTCCTCTTTTCAACAGCGCCTATTTGCATTTTTAATTTTTTTGCCAATATTGAACCCTTTTCAAAAGCTCCCATATCAGCCGGCAATATAAAAGCATTTTTTGGGTCTGTATTTTTTAGGGATTCTGCCAGTAAATTTATCGCCGATAACTGGTAAACTTTTGAAGAAAAAAAGTTTTCAAACCTTGCAGAATGGAAATCAATTCCCACAAATCCTGTTATTCCGCTACGTTCTAAAAGCTTTGCTAAAAGTTCTGAAGCAACGCCCATTCCCCTGCTATAAGCCTTGTCTGACCTGGCATAAGAAACATAGGGCATTACTGCTATTATTTTTTTGGCTTGGCTGTTTTTGGCCGCGTTTGCCATTTGTAAAAGTTCGAAAATGTCTTTGTGCAAATCGTTATTGGGACGCGAGGTTTGAAATAAAAAAATATCGTTATCTTTAATATTTTTTCCTAAGGCCGGCTCAAAACAGCAGTTTTTAAATTCTTCTATTTTCGGTTTGCTTAAAGAAATTTTAAGTTTTTTACAAACTTTTTCTGCCAGCTCCGGCTGCGACCGCCCTGAAAAAATTTTTATTTCATTCATATTTTCTAATTTGAATATAATTTAAATTTTTTAATTTTATCAAAAAGCGGCAAAGTTGGCAATTCTTAATATTGGTTTGATATTTTTTTGCTTTTAAAAATTTTCTTTGGTATTATATAAAAAAATAAAAAAAATATGAATAAAGCTTTAAATATACATAAAAAACTAAAAGGAAAAATAGAAATACATCCTAAAATAAAAGTTTCAAAAAATAATTTAAAATTGATTTATACTCCCGGGGTGGCCGAAGTAGCCAAAGAAATTGCTAAAAACCCGAAAAATTCTTATAAATACACCGGCCGCGGCAATAATGTTGCAATTATTACAGACGGCTCAAGAACATTAGGGGCCGGAGATACGGTTCCCGAGGCATCACTGCCCGTGATGGAAGGAAAAGCAATGTTTTTAAAATTATTGGGCGGAGTCGACGCTTATCCGTTGTGTTTGAACACCAAATCAAAAGAAGAAATTATAAAAACAATTGAAATTATATCCCCTAATTTTGCGGCTTTTAATTTAGAAGACGTTAAGGCGCCAAAAAGCCTGGAAATTATGGAAAAAATAAACCAAAAAGGTTTTATTATATTCCATGATGATGAACAGGGCGTGGCAATAGTGGTTTTAGCGGCTATTTTTAATGCCCTGAAGGTTGTTGGAAAAAAACTGGACAAAGCAAAAATTTGCATTGCTGGCGCCGGGTCTGCCGGATATGGAATTTTTAAAATTTTAAATTTTGCCGGCGCTAAAAATATAATTGTTTTTGACGCAAAAGGAATAATATTTAGGGGGAGGAAAGGAGATAATAAATATTTACAAGAGATTGCCAGTTCAACAAACCGTAAAAACTTAAAAGGAGGAAAAGATGAGGCGGTTTTAGGGTGTGATGTTTTTATTGGCGTTTCTGGGGTGGGCGATCTTATAAACAGTTCTAATATTGGAGTTATGGCAAAAAATCCTATAATTTTTGCTATTTCAAACCCTAGTCCTGAAATTATTCCCGCAGAGATAGAAAAAACAACAAGAAAATATGTTTTTGCCAGCGGCAGGCCGGATTTTAAAAATCAAATCAATAATATTGTTGTTTTCCCCGGCGTTTTTAGGGGGATTTTGGATTACAGAAAAAAAATAAACTTGGCGCTTGAATTTAAAATTTCAAAATCAATAGCGGGATTAATAAAAAAACCATCTAAAAACAATATTATTCCAAACCCATTTGACAAAAGATTGGTTGGGGCAATAACTAACTGCATCAAAAATTTCAAAAAAAATTGATAGCGTCCTGTTAGCTACTTCCTCCTTTTTTCCATTTTACAGCTGAAATTAAAGAATAATAAAGGTCTTCTTTGGTTTTAATTTCAAAAGAAGAAAATTTTGTTTTAGGAGAAAAGGGTTTAGGGCTAAATTTTATAAAAGGAACGTCTTCAATAATAGCCATGGGAGTGCATTCCGAACCCTCGCCCATTAAAAGAACCGCCGACGAAGCCAAACTATCTGCAATATTGGTTTGAGACACCTTAAATGGTCTCCCAAATAAATCTTTTTTCTTTCTGTAGTCCTTTAAAGGCATAAATCCGTAATGCGCTAAAGAAATGCCCATCACCCCCCTTCTCAATGGAATAGTATGCGAGTCTGTAATTATAATGCCCAAATTTTTAACGCGGTATTTTTTTTTAAACCAGTTATATAATTTTTTAACAGTATGTTTTAAATTATCTGGCCAAAGAATATAATGCCCCTTTGCGTTGCTTTCATCAATTCCGGCAGAAGGAATCAGCAGGTTATTTTTTAAAGTTTGCATGCACCACTGGCCCGGCGCTAATTTACGGGAGATATAAAAATCCGCCTCTTTTATAATAAGGTCGTCTTTATTTTTTGAACAATCTGCTAAAATGCATCTGCCCTGCCAAATGCTTACCACCTTAGAAGTAATTGCGACAATGCTTTTTTCTTTTAAAAATTTTATAGAACCGCCTATCGCTTCTAATAAATCATCTTTGGGAGGGACAATAATTCTTGTTTTTACCGGCTTTATAATCATGACATAATTTTATCAAAATTATGTTTTTTGTAAATAAAAAATTTGATTTTTTAAAAAAAATATTGTATCATATATATATGACCAGAAACAATAAAAAACAATTTTTAACAGAGCACAACAGGCTTTCTCCGCCGAATCTGCAAGCAGATATGGACCAGCTTTTGCGTTTTAAAGAAGAAAAAAAGCCTCTCTTGAAAAACAATAGCTGGTCTATAGATAAGATCAGAATGCCCTTTATTTCCTGGCTTATTTCTCTGCCTAAAAAAAAGAAAAACAGCAAAAAGCAAAAAAAACAAATATTTAAAAACTATCCGGAAACCAAACTCTAATGATTAATTTGACTGACGAAAATTTTGAAAAAGAAATTCTTGGTGAAAACAAACTGGTTTTGGTTGATTTTTTTGCCAGCTGGTGCGAGCCCTGTTCTGTTTTAACTCCAATTTTAGAAAAAATAGCCGATGATTTTAAAGAAAACGTTGTTTTAATGAAGGCCAATCTTGACGACTGTCCCCTATCTGCCCAAAAATTCGGGGTGGAAAAAATTCCAACAATTATTCTTTTTAAAAAAGGAACGCCAATTTCTGGATTTGTGGGACTAAGCAATCAAACAACCATTAAAGAATGGCTGGAAAATATTATATGATAGAAGAAGAATTGATAAAAAAATTTCAAAATTATGCCAAGGAAAACGGCATTCAGTTAAATCCCGATAAAAAAATTGTTGAAAGAATAGTTAATGGCCTGCTGGAAAATGAAAAGAAATATGGAAAAAAATACTGCCCCTGCAGAAGAATTTCAGGAAGCGCAGAAGAAGACGAAAAAAAAATCTGCCCCTGTTTTTGGCACAAGGATGAAATAAAAAAAGACGGCAGGTGCTTTTGCGGATTATTTGTTCGGCAGGAATAATAAGAAATCTCTTGTTTTTTAAAACAGAATAGTGTATTATAGCAACATAGACGGCTAATTAAATGTCTATTGGTAAGTTTCTTATTGTTTCAAACAGGTCAAAGATTCAGCAATGAATAAGTAAGCCTTGAGAAAAAGTAAGATGAGTCGGCTTACTTATTATTAAAATAAAATTGTTATGGCAAAAAAATTATATGTCGGCGGGTTGTCTTACAACACCACCGAAGCCACTTTGAAAGATATTTTTGCGCAAGCCGGAACAGTTGAATCGGCGGTAATCATTATTGATAAAATGACCAACCGTTCAAAAGGATTCGGCTTTGTGGAAATGTCTTCTGACGAAGAGGCGCAGAAAGCCATTGAAACGTTCAATGGCAAAGACCTTGATGGAAGAAATGTCACAGTAAATGAAGCAAGGCCAATGGAAGCCAGAACCCCAAGATCGGGCGGATATAACCGCGACGACAGAGGGGGAGGATTTGGCGGAGGCCGAAAAGAGCGCTGGTAAGCAATAGTCTATAAAACAAAAAATTCTCGGATTTTTCCGAGAATTTTTTGTTTTAATTCGACTATTTAATTACCGAATTTTTCAACTAAACCTTCTTGTTTTTTAGCATATTCAATGGGATTAATTTCTTTGCCATCAATAAAACTTTCGTCTTCAAAGCTAACGGCAACCCAACGCCATTGCTTTTTTCCGTCAATAATACATTCAACTGACTGTAAATGTGTGCCTGTAGAAAAAATTATCATATTTTTATAATTATCAATTAAATAATGTTTTTTGTTCCTGTAAAAATTGTTTTATTCTTTGTTCGGATAAATCACAATATTTTCTGTCTACATCATAACCGATATAATTTCTATTAGTTTTTAACGCGGCGATACAGGTTGTACCAGCGCCGACAAAAGGATCTAATACAACATCTCCCTCAAAGGTATACAGTTGGATTGTACGATAAGGTAAATCTACCGGAAATGGTGCAGGATGCCCAATTTTCCTTGCCCTCTCGGCCGAAAATTTCCAGATACTTTTTGTAAATTCTAAAAATTCATCTTTTGAAATAGTACTTTTTTTGTTTAATAAATTAGAACGAGAAAATGTATCTTTACAAAAAACAAGGATATATTCATGAACATCTCTCAATACGGGATTATTTGCTTTTAAATAAGACCCCCAAGCGGTTGACGAACTTGCGCTATTTCCTTTATCCCAAAGAATTTCACCTCTCATTAAAAAACCTAAATCATTCATATCTTCAACAATGTAAGAATGAAGCGGCAAATAGGGTTTTCTGCCTAAATTAGCAACATTTATGCATACTCTTCCGCCAGGAACTAAAACTCGATAAGTCTCTTTAAATACCCTCCTTAATAATTCTCTATATTCTTTAAGGGATAAATTTTGGTCATATTCTTTTCCAACATTATACGGAGGAGAAGTAACCATCAAATGAACGCTATTATTCGGAATTTCTGTCATTGCTTCGCTACTTTTGCAAAAAATTTTATTTATATTTATAGGAAGAATTTCATTTTCAGTGTAATCAACGCTTTTTCCACTATCCAGTCCTTCATACAATCGACCAGCATAAAAAACAGCGGAGTCATGATTTATTTTTGCGGGAGCACCGAATGAACTTGTTTTTGAACCGTTAGAGATTTTCATTTGTATTTATTTTAGATTTATTATTCCTTCCAATAATCAACCCATTTTTTGTATGGATCATAATCTAATTTAGTCTTTTGCCAGGCTATTTTGAAAAAATTTGTTTCTTCAAAATTAATTATTTCAGATAATGCCTCTTTTGTGATTTCAACGCCTCTCGGATTTGTACCGGATTTAGGAAGTTTAATATATTTTTTACGGCCTATTTTTTCAAATATTTTTTTCTGAACTTTTAAAGGTATATAATAAAATCCGCCGACGGAACCCCAATTTATTTGAATCAATAAAATATCGCAATTAGGATAATAATTTTCGCGGAATTCTTTTGATTTCTGCGCATCTACTGTCCAAACCAATTTAACACCGCTAAATCCTTTACCCGTAATTGTTTTTATGGAAATTGGCTCGTTAAATAATTCCACATCAATTTCTGATTTAGTAATTGGGATATCTGTTTTTACATTTTCCTCTCCGAATCTATGAATTAATAAGGCAACGAGCATTCTTTCTCTAAGAGAGCCCACCTCCATTCCAACCTTGCCAGCTCTCGAACTTTCTATTTCGGCAATTTGAAATAAATACGGCAAACGAGTTTTAATTTTATCTACGAGCTCTAAATCATTAAAAATTTTTATTAAATGGTTTGTCATTTTTATTTTTTATTAACTAATTGTTAGCTAATCATATAATTTTATCACAGAACAGTCAAAGTTGACAGCGAGGAGGGTTTTTTTCTTTGACATAAGTTATTTTTTGGTGTATAGTTAGTTTTTAATCTTAATAAAAATATGAATAACATTAGGAACATTGCCATAATTGCCCACGTTGACCATGGAAAAACCACGCTGGTGGACGCGCTTTTGCGGCAGTCAAAAACTATTTTGAGCAAAGATGTTGCCGGCCAAGAATGCATAATGGACAGCAATGAAATAGAAAGAGAAAGGGGCATTACTATTTTTTCAAAAAACGCGTCTGTGCAATATGGCGGCATAAAAATAAATATTATTGACACTCCGGGCCACGCGGATTTTGGCGGAGAGGTTGAAAGGGTTTTAAATATGGCCGATGGCTGTTTGCTTTTAGTTGATGCCAAAGAAGGGCCTATGCCCCAAACAAAATTTGTTTTAAAAAAGGCGCTGGAAATGGGGCATAAAATTATCGTGGTTATAAATAAAATAGACAAAGAAAGCGCCAGGCCGGAGTTTGCATTAGAAACAACAATGGAATTGTTTTTAGAATTAGGCGGGCACGGCCAGTCGTTAAACTTTCCCGTAGTTTACGCTTCGGGCCGCGAAGGTAAAGCCGGAAAAACTCCCGATATTTCAAAAATGAAAGATATAAGTCCTGTTTTTGAAGAAATTATAAAACATATTCCCCCGCCAATAGGCGACCAAAAAAAACCTTTGCAAATGCTGGTTACCTCAATAAGTGGAGATGATTTTAAAGGAAAAATTGCCATTGGAAGAATTCATAACGGAATAATTAAATCCGGCCAGGAAATAATGCGCATAAACAGAGAGGGCAAACAAGAAAAATATAAACTAATTTCTTTAATGTCGTTTTTCGGATTAAAAAAAATTGAAGCAAGCTGTGTTTCGGCCGGAGATATTGTTGCCATAGCAGGCATACCGGATATAACAATAGGAGAAACAATAGCAGATATTCAAAATCCAATTGCCCTGCCAATTATTAATATAGAACAGCCGACAGTAAAAATGACCCTTATGGTAAACGACTCCCCTTTTGCCGGAAAAGAAGGGCGGTTTCCAACATCAAGACAAATAAGAGCAAGGCTTTATAAAGAACTGGAAACAGATATTGCTTTAAATATTGAAGACACAGAAGACGGAAAGTGGATTGTTTCTGGCAGAGGAGAACTGCACTTGGCTATTTTAATAGAAAGAATGCGCAGAGAAGGATATGAGTTTCAGGTTTCAAGGCCCCAGGTAATCACAAGAGAAATAAACGGACAAAAAATGACTCCGTTTGAAAAGGTTTTTATTGAGGTGCCGGAAAAATATCAGGGAATAGTAATACAAAAAATAGGGGGCAGAAAAGGAGAAATGGCTGACGTTAAAAATATTAACGGAACCATTTTTTTAGAATTTATAATTCCAACAAGAGGGCTTTTCGGATACAAAACTGAATTTCTAACTGACACAAAAGGACTTGGAATAATGAATACTGCTTTTTATCAGTATTTGCCGGACCCGGGAAACTGGCAAGAAAGAACACAAGGATCTTTGGTTTCAACGCAAACCGGACAAACAAATATGTACGGACTAAGAAATGTTCAAGACAGGGGAACTTTATTTTTTAGCCCGGCGGTCTTAATTTACGAAGGCCAGGTTGTAGGACAAAATTCAAGGCCCAATGATATAAGAGTAAACGTCTGCAAAGAAAAACAGCTTTCAAATATGAGATCTAAAGGAGAAGGAAATACAGAACATTTTAATACGCCAAAAATAATGGAATTAGAAGATGCTTTAGAATACATTGGCGACAACGAGCTGGTGGAAATTACTCCTAAAAATGTGCGTATAAGAAAAATATATTTAAAAGAAGTTGATGAGAAGAGAGCGGAAAGACAGAGCTAATAATAATCTTCTACCTTTTTTAATTCTTTGTGCCTTCTTAATTTTTCTAGAGCTTTTGCCTGAATTTGGCGGATTCTTTCGCGGGTTACGCCAAATTCTTCTCCCGTTTCTTCAAGGGTATGCATTACCCCGTCTTCAAGGCCGAATCTCATTCCTAAAATTTTTAATTCTCTCGGGCTTAATTCGCTGGAAATTTCTTTCAGCCGCTCCTTTAAAAGCTTTCTTGAGGCTTCGGTGTTTGGGGCTATTGTTTTGTCATCTTTAATAAATTCTGCTAAAACGCTGTCTTGTTTATCTTTGTTTTCTCCAACCGGCGTTTCTAAAGAAACTGCTTTTTGGGCGATTTTTCTTATGTGATGCACCTTATCAACATCCAGGCCCATTTCAGCTCCTATTTCTTCGGCCAAAGGCTCTCTGCCAAGCTCTTGTAAAAGATTTTTTCTTATTTTTGTATATTTTGAAATTGTTTCAATCATATGAACTGGAATTCTTATGGTTCTGGCCTGATCAGCTAATGCCCTTGTGACAGATTGCCTTATCCACCAAGTGGCATAAGTAGAAAACTTGTAACCCCTTCTCCAGTCAAACTTTTTGACTGCCTTGAAAAGACCAAGGTTTCCTTCCTGTATAAGGTCTAAAAGGGTTAAATTAGGAGACCTGCCTACATACTTTTTAGCAATAGAAACAACTAATCGTAAATTAGCCAGAGCTAATTTATTTTTTGCTTCTTCGTCGCCCTGTTCTATTCTTTTAGCCAGTTCTTTTTCTTCTCTTGCGCTTAAAAAGCTGGCCTTGCCAATTTCTTTTAAATACATTTGGATTGGATCAATTTTTCCCGAAAGAGCCTTCTTGCTTTTTTTAGATTTTAAAGATTCTTTTTTGGATTTTACTTCCAAAAATTCCTGGACTTCTTTTATTTGGACTCCTTTTTCTTTAAATGCGTCATATATTTCTTCTAGTCCTTCAATGTCTTTTTCTATTTTAGGAAATGCCTGCAAAATTTCCGAAGTTGTAATAAAGCCTCTTTCCTCGCCTTTTTTAAAGAGAAAGCTCATCTGTTGCTGAAATAATTCCGATTTCTTGCTCTTCCTCGGACTTTTTATTTTTTTGTTCTTTTTGACAATTTTTTTCTCTGTTTTTCCGACTTTCTTCAACCTCTTCTTTTTATTTTTTTTTATTTTTTTTGTCATTGAATTTATTTTTTAATTTATTAAATTAAAATCTTTAATCAGGCTGTTTGCTTTTTCAAAATCTTTTTCTTCTTCGGCCTTCTTGATATCTTCTGAAATTTTAAGTCTTTTTTCTCTTATATCTATATCTTTTAATTGAGAAAGGCAGAGTATAATTTCTTCTTTTGACTCTTCCTCGGAAATTGTTTCATCTTCTGGGGAAAGGCTATTTAAAAAAACGCCGAACTCACCGCTCTCTGGGTTTAATGAAGAATTTTTAAGTTTATCTATAAATTTTTTATTTTTTTCGCAAAAAAGGGCGTAGTGAGGCTCTTCAATTAAATCTAAATTGTCTATCCATTTGACTGCCAAAGAAATAATTTTTTCTTCTATCAAATTTTTTCTGCTCCTCATGGCCGGTTCTTCTTTTTTAATTATTTTTTTTTCAAAATTAGCGCTGGTTTTTATTTTTTTTAATTCTTCAATAACGGCATCATCTTTCACTCCCAGTTTTGAAGACAGCTTTTGAATCCAATGCGACTGTTCAATTTTATTTGGCATTTTTTTTATAATCGGTAAAATTATTCTGCCGATTTCTTTTTTCCCTTCAGGGGTATTTTTATTAAAACTTGCAAAAGTAGAATCAAAATAATAATCCATTATTGATCTAGCCTCTGCTACATATTTTTCCCAGTCGCGCGAATTTTTCAAAACCATATCGGCAGGATCTTCGTCTTTAGAATATGTTTCTATTATTTTAATATTAAATCCTTTTTCCTGCGCCAAATCAATTCCCTTTTTTGTGGCCGTATCTCCGGCAATATCCATATCAAAGGCTAAAACTAAATTTTCTGAATATCTTTTTAATATATCCAGCTGTCCTGAAGTTAAGGCGGTTCCAGAAGAAGCCACCGTGTTCTCAAAACCGGCCTGATGGCACATAATAACATCTGTATATCCTTCTGTTAATACACATTTATTATTTTTTCTTATGGATAGCTTGGCGTTATTTAATCCGTATAAAATATTACTTTTATTATAAAGCAATGTTTGGGGGGTGTTTATGTATTTTGCAGTTTCTTTCTCGTTCTCTACATTAAAAACCCTTGCTCCAAACCCAACGACCTGCGAATTTAAATCAAAAATCGGAAAAATAATCCTGCCCCGAAATCTGTCGTAAGAATCAAGCTTATTTTCTTTTTCAACTGCCAATCCGGCCTTTATAACTTCTTGCCTTTTATAACCCTTGCCCACTAAAAAATCTGACAACCCCTGCCAGGTATCCGGCGAATAGCCCAATCTCCATTTTTTAATGCTTTCTTCACTAATGCCTCTTTTTAATAAATATTCTTTAGCTGTTTTGCCAACATTTCCCAAATAAAGCTGTTTTTCAAAAAAAAGGCAGGCCAATTCGCAAATTTCATAAAGTCTTTGCCTCTCGGTTTTTATTTGCGGATTTTCTCTTTTTAGCTCTACTCCGGCTTTGTTTGCCAATATTCTTAAAGCGTCTCCAAACTCAACGCCCTCAATTTTCATTATAAAGTCAAAAATACTGTGCCCTGAGCCGCACCCAAAGCACCGCCACATCTGCCTGGCTGGCGAAACAAAAAAAGAAGGCTTTTTCTCTGAATGAAAAGGGCAAACCCCCCTGTAGTTAATTCCCGTTTTGGTAAGTTTAACATAGGCGCCAATAACATCCAGAATGTTCAACTTGTTTTTAATCTCTTCTATTTGAGAATCCATTACAAAAATTTTAAATTTTTATTAAATCTCCCGGCCATAGATAGAGTAACCGCCGATTGCATGAAATATAATAGCTTTTTCGCTTTTAAATTTAAAAATTATTCTGCAATTATAATCAACGGAAAAAGACCATAAATCATGAAATTTACCGCTTAGTTTGTGAGTTTTTAAACGATTATCAAAAGGATTATTGCGAAAAATATTTTCTTTCGATTCCGCTTTTCTCTTTGTTTGTTCAGCCATTTTTTTATAATCTTTCACAAATTGCGGAGAATAAATAATCTGCATAATAAAATTATCTTAAATCTTTTAACGACTTAAGAATCTTTCCCTTGCCTTTCGCTATTTCTTTTTGGCTTATTTTTATTCTTCTCAACAAGTCTTCCTGTTCAATTCTTTCCCTGATAAGCTCTCTCAGAAATTCGCTTTTACTTGAATATTTTCCTCTTTTTACCGCTTTATCTAAATCAAAAACAAGTTCCTTTGATAATGAGATATTGATAATTGAACGCATAAAATTGAAGGCATTAATTATAATGTGTAATAATTTGTATTACATATTCATATTATCATTTTAAAAATCATTGTCAAGAAATCAGCGAGGTCCGACCTCGCTGATTTCTAGTAAATTTTATATTACAACTAATCCGCCTTAAAAAAATTAAATTAGTTTTTCCTGCTCTGGGCTTAACAAATGCAAATGCAAATGATCTACTAGCTGTCCCCCTTCTCTGCCGACATTAAAAAGCAGTTTATAGCCTCCAAGATTTTTATCATTTGCTATTTTTTGCGCAGCCAAAAACATTTCCCCAATCAATTCTGCTTCAGATTCTTCCAAATGTTTTATTGATTCAATATGTTTTTTAGGAATAATCAAAATATGAACTTTAGCTTTTGGATTAATATCGTTAAGGGCAATTAATTTTTCGTCTTCAAAAACTTTGGCCGAATCAATCTCTCCATTTGCAATTTTGCAAAAAATACAATCTTCCATTTATTTTATGCGGTAAGTTAAGTTAATTGTTGCAATTATTTCCATTTCCCCCGACTGAATCTGCGGAATACCGGCTGTTTCTCCTCCTCCTATGCCTTTTGCCAAATCATAAGCATATGGCTGGGGAGAAGAATAATAGTCCTCATAAATATTGGTTATTTTTCCTAATTTCAATCCGGCCACTTCAACCATATTTTTGGCTTTTTCTTTTGCCGCCGTAATTGCTTTTACCCTTGCTTCTGCCCTGAATTTTTCTATATCGTCAACGGTAAACTGCAAATTTCCTATTTCGTTTGCCCCTTTTTCGGTTGCCGAATCTAAAATATCGCCGATCTTTTCAAAATTTCTTATTTTTACGGTTATTTGCTGGATTAATTTATAGCCTATAAAAATCCGGCCGGTCTCTGTCCAGTCGTATTGAGGGCTTAAGTTATAAGCAGTGGTTTGAATGTCTTTGTCTTCTACGTCTAAATTCTTTATTGCCTCTATAACTGCATTCATTTTTTCTGTGTTCTCTTTTACAACAGTTTGCGTATTTTTTCCGTCGGTAGAAACTCCAAATTGCGAAATGGCAATGTCGGGCTTAGCGTAAGCTTTGCCCTGGGCATTGATTGTTATTTCTCTAGGATAATCTCCGCGCCATGTTTTATAGCCGATAAACGCGTTAAAAACGCTTATCATTAAAGCTACCGCGACAACAACTGCCGCTATTTTGAAAATTCTGTCTGATAAATCTATTTTTTTTGTTTCTTCCATAGTTTTTATTAATTTTTAATTTTTAATGTCGACCCTTGTTTTTTATAATCTATTTTTTTGTATTATTCAAGGCGTTGATCAGTTGTTTTGCATCTTGGTGGCTAGGATTAATTTCTAAAGTTTTTTCCCATTCTTTTTTCGCCTCTTCTGTTTTGCCTGTTTTATAATAAAGAAGACCCAAATTAAAATGCGCGTTGTCATAGTTTGGATTAAAAGAAAGCTCTTCTAAATATTCCTGTTCTGCTTCCAGAAATAATCCTTTGCCGGCGTAAATGAGCCCTAAATTGTTATGCGCCATTGGTTCAAATTTATTAAGAGCCAAAGACTTTTTATAATATTCTTCTGATAAATCATACTGGCCTTGCAAATAATACATTGCTCCTAAATTCCTCTGGGCCAGGGGCGAATGCGGCGAATTTTTAGCCGCATTTTTCCAAAAAGACATTTTGTCAAAAAAATTATCTTGGCGCCAAAATGTTAAAAAACAAAATATTGATAATATAAATATGCATATTGCCAAATACCGCCTGTTGTAAAAATTATTTATATTATGCCACAAGCGGCTTTCTGCCAAAAAAATAATAATGCCGATTATAGGAAGATAAAGCCTGTGTTCAATAAAATCGGCAACAACCGAAGGGTTTGGCCTGATAAAAGACGGCAGTAAAAAAACAGCGAACCAAATAATTCCAAAAAACATCATATAAAAACTTTTTTTTAACGTTGTTTTGTCTTCTTGCTGAGATTGTATTATAGAGAATCCCAGAATAAAGAAAACAGCCAAAACTCCCCACACAAATGTTGTGTCTTGGATAATAGGCAAGACAGACAAATTAAACGGAAAAAAAACTTTCCCCAAAAGCTGGATTAAAGCGGGCAAATTTAAAAACACGGATAAAAAAATATCTTTGACAGACATTGGAATGGGATTTTTTAAAGCAATATGCCGCAAAAAGAAAAAAATAACAAAAGAAGCCGCCCACCAGATCCAGAACTTCATTAAAAAATATTTGACGGGAAGTCTTTTTAGAAAAATATACAAAAGACAAATAAACGGCAATATCAGGGCTGTTTCTTTTGTAAAAAGAGCCAGCAAGAAAAAAAACACAGACCAAAAAATTGATTTTTTTTTATTTTTTTCAATAAAATCCAAAAAGAATATAAAAGAAGCCAAAATAAAAACCGTTAAAAGAGAGTCGTTTCTTCCCGGGACCCAAGATACTGCCTGAGTTAAAGCCGGGTGAACCAAAAATACCACCGATAAAAACAATGAGATTATTTTTGAGCGTTTGAGCTTTAAAAGAAGTTTGAATACTAAACTTGAAGAAACAAGGTGAATGATTATATTTGTAAAATGATATATTACGGGCGATTGCCCGCCTAATACGGCGTCTGGCATAAAAGAAATGGTGAGCAATGGCCTGTAATAAGCATTAAGGCCATGCAGAGCAACAAAAACTTCCGCAGTAAAGGCGGAAAAAACATTGCCAATGTTTTGCAAAAACGGAAGATTGTCTAATATCAGAGCGTTGTCGTCTAAATAAGTAAAATTAAAAAATAAAGACTTAAAATA
>JBBTQJ010000001.1:31518-51569 GCA_038065755.1 Patescibacteria group bacterium
GCGCCGTATTTTAAACTGCGGAAAAAATTAATGCTTGAAGCCTCTTTAAAATAACGCACGGGAACCGGCACCTCCCCTATTCTAAAACCTTTTTCAATTATTTGGAAAAGAACCTGGCTGTCAAAAACAAAATCGTCTGAATTGTTTTCAAAATCAATGACTTCTAGAACCTCTTTTTTATAAGCTCTCATTCCCGTGTGCCATTCCGATAAATTATATCCGGTTGCCAGATTTTCTATCAAAGTTAAAAAACGATTAGAGTAATATTTATAAGCTGGCATTCCTCCTTTTAGCGTTTCTTTTCTGCTTCTTATTCGAGAGCCCAGCATCACGTCAAAATAATCTTCTTTGATAAAATCAATAAAATGTTTTAATAATTTCGGGTCATATTGATAATCAGGGTGAATCATTGCAACAATATCAGCCCTCCTTTCAAGCGCCAGTTTATAACATGTTTTTTGATTGGCGCCATAGCCTTTGTTTTCAGGATGTTTTACAACAAAAATTCCAAGCGCTTCGGCTATTTTGCAAGTTTGGTCTTGGCTTTTGTCGTCAACTAAAATAATTTCATCAACTAAGTTTTTTGGTATGTCGCCAACTGTTTTTTCTAATGTTTTAGCCGCGTTGTAAGCCGGCAAAACAACAACAACTTTCATCCTTTTTAAAATATTTATTATCAAGGTTATTATAATACTTTACTGTTTCCAAATAAAGAATAAAAAACAAAAACAGAAATTTATTCTGTTTTTGTTTTTTTAAAACGCTCCTTTATTTTTCAAGCGATTCAATAATATCTTCTGCTCCGTCTACACCGGCAGAAAGAGAATCCTTTACGGCGGAGACAGCATCAACACCAAGTTCTTTTGCCGTATCTAGGGCAGCAACAACTGATGTTTTAGTGGCCTCAAAGGTGTTTCCGCCTACTTGCTTTACGGCGTCAACAGCACCGTTCACGGCTTCAACAGCCGTCTCTCCCACGCTTAAACCTAATTCTTTGGCGCTGTGTAGCGACTGAGCAACAACTCCTTTAATTGCTAAGTCCTGTTTAACTCCTGACTTCGTCAATCCCTGAACAGTGCCCGTAACAACTCCTTTTACGGCTAATATCACAGACGCTCCAACTTCTCCCACACCGCTTAAAACACCCTTGACAACAGAAGCAGGAACATCAATGGCTTCTTTGGCGAATTCTCCAGTTTCTCTTAAAACAGAAACCGTTGTGTTTTTTGCAACATCAACAATGCTACTGGCAACATCAGCCGTGCCCTTTAAACTAGCCACTATTCCTAATTTTATTCCATTAACAATATTAGAAATCAATGAAAATACCATATAATTAAATGTTAAAATTTTTATATAAATGCATTTATGCAATCGACCTTTATTGTCTTTATTTTTGTTATAGAAAAAAATCTTTAAAAAACAATTAAATTTATCGTTTCGTCCCTACCGAGACAGACGTTTAAATTTTTTAATTATTTCTAACGCCTCTTCGGCAGAATCTACTATTTGAATAATTTTAAGGTCCTTTTTTTTAACCGCTTTTCTTTTTAAATAAACCTCTGACTCCAGCCATTTAAATAACGGCCCCCAATATTCTTTACCCACCGCAACCACCGGAACCGGCCTTGCCAGTTTTTTTGTTTGCACAAGCATTGTCATTTCAAAAAATTCATCCAATGTTCCAAAACCTCCGGGAAAAAATATATAACCATCGGAAGAAAAAGAAAGCATAGCCTTCCTGGTAAAAAAATGATAAAAGCCTATAGGTTTGGTAACATATTTATTTATCCTCTGGCCTTCGGGCAGTTGAATATTCATTCCAACCGATTCGCCGCCGGCCTCAAACGCGCCCCGATTAGCGGCTTCCATAATTCCCGGTCCGCCGCCGGTGACAACAGTATAGCCGTTCTTTGCCAACAGCGCTCCTGTTTTTATAGCTTCTTTATAATAAGGATTATTTTGGGAAAAACAGGTTGAACCTAAAATAGTAACCGATTTTTTAAAACCTGATATGAAACGAAAACCGCTGACAAGCTCTGTCATAATCTTTGAAATATGCCACCTATATGTTCTCTTAAGGTCTTCTTTAGCCGGCGGCAGTTTTGGATCTGAATATAAACGCGCCGCTTTTATTTTTTTTGTTATTTTTTTCATATGCTTTCCATAATTTCAACGCCCGAGCTAGTGCCAATAATATCCGCCCCAGCGTCTATCATCATTTTTAAATCATCTAGTGTTCTAATTTGAACAGATGCTTTTATCAACAGCCCGGGAGCTGATTTTTTCATAATTTTAAGATGTTCTGCTTTTTCTTTCAGCTCTCTTTTTTCCAACGGGTCTTTTTCCGTGGCTGTTTTTACACAAAAAGCCCCGGATTTTTTAACCAACTCAGACGCCTTTTTAATTTCATCGTCGTTTAAATATCCAGATCCTATAATAATTTTTGTCGGAAGAATTTTTGTTAAGGGTTTTATATCTTCTAAAATTTTTTCGTATCTTTCATATTTTAAATCAACCACGTTCATTACCACGTCAAGCTCGTCGGCTCCGTCTTTTTTAGCTTTTTTACAGGCCGCTATCCTTTCTTTATGAGAACTCAAACCCATAGGAGGGTCAATTAAAACAATTACCTTAATATCTGTTTCTTTAAGCTCTTTTTTAACTAATTTCACCCATTTTTGCCTTACGTCAACGCCCCGAAAATTATATTTTACAGCCTCAAGGCAAGTTTTTTTAATATCCTCCGCCGTGGCATCAACTTTTATATTTGTATGGTCTATGGTTTTTGCAATATTCATAAATTTAATTTTTAATAATTTTAAAATCTGCGAGGATTTTGCGACTCGAACTAGGTGGGTCGCACTACTACCTCTAAATTATTCGTAAAAAGCTATTGACATTCGAATATAATCGAATATAATTGAATATATTAATCTAATTCAATTATACATGAATAAACGTTTTGAATCAAGAATAAAAATAACACCGGAAGTGCTTCAAAAAATTGCTCGCATCGATGAGTTAAAGGGACTATGGACCGGTAGCGCCAAACTGAATCCCCACGTGCTAAAACAACTAAAAATGTCAGTAATTATTACTTCAACTGGAGCATCAACAAGAATTGAAGGAGCAAAAATGAAGGATGAGGAAATTGAGCGACTGATTCGGGGTCTCAAAACCAAACCGCCAAAAGGCAGAGACGCAGAAGAAGTTGCAGGATATGCCGACCTTCTCGCCAGGATTTTTGATAATTATAAAACCCTTAAATTAACCGAAGGACAAATTTTGCAGTTCCACGACATTCTGCTGAATTTTTCTTCAAAAGACAAAATAGAAAAGGGTAAATACAAATCGTCAGATAATATTGTGGTTGCGAAGGGCGATGACGGCCAGCAAATCGTGTTATTTCAACCAACCGCGCCCTATCTTGTAAAAAAGGAAATGGATGATGTTATGGTTTGGACTAATGATGTGCTAAAGAAAAAAACGATTCATCCTATTCTTGCAATTACCAACTTTATCTTTGAATTTTTAGCAATACATCCATTCCATGACGGCAACGGACGACTTTCGCGCGCGTTAACAAACCTACTTTTACTACAAGTAGGATATGCTTACATTCCATATATATCTCTTGAAGAAATCATTGAAGACCATCAAGAAGAATATTACCTTTCTTTGCGGGGAGCACAGCGATTTCATAAAACAGAAAATGAAGACATTACAACATGGATTCGTTTCATGCTCGACACACTGCTCCTGCAGGCAGAAAAATCGCGGCATCTTATTGAAAGAGACCAGCCAGAGCAGGCACTTTCAGAAAAACAAATTTTGGTATTGAGACTTTTTGACCAGAATAAAACGCTCTCTCCAAAAGATATTTCTTCACTGCTTAAAGAAATTCCCCTTCCCACTATCAAACAGGCTCTGGGGCGTCTGGTTAAGCTTGGTTTGATAAATCGTATAGGATTGGGCAGAGCAACTCGCTATAGAAAGAAATAATCTTTTTAGGAAGTAATAATTTGGAAAGAACCGTCTGATGATTAATAATCACGAACAAAAAATAACAGAGCGATAATTTCGTCCTGTTATTTTTTTGTTTTCAATTTCTTTTTTAGGCACTCGGGTCGCAAATAGTACTCGACTATTCGGGAACACACCGATAGTAATTTGTCAATGCGGAGGAAGTGGAACTCGAACCCACGAGACCCTTTCGGATCACGGCTTTCCAAGCCGTTGCAATGGCCGCTATGCGACTCCTCCAAAATAAACTATTTGCCGAAATCTTCTGATATTTTCTTTTTTACTTTTTCCAGCTCCCACTTGTCTACATAGTCTTTTTGTCGTTATGGAATTTTTTTATTTGATAAATTGCTTTCCCCACCAGAAGGTTGCAATGTAAATAACCGGCAAAGCAATAATGCTTATATGCCACATCAGCCGTCCTAATTTTAAACCGCCCAATTCAGCTAAACGGATAAGAACCACAAGAGCCATAAACCACCCGATAAGGAGTCCGGCGCCGGGCCATTCCGGATGTACAAGCTCTTTGCCTCCGCCAATTTTATACCACTTCATCCATCCGTCCCACTTCATAACAAAAACATGAAGAAAAACAAGAACAAAAATAAAACGAGCGCCTAAATATTGCAAGCGCCACCATTTTTCTCTGCCAATAGCGGCTGTGGCGCGTTCGTTAGAAATGAAAAAAATTGTAATAAAAACAATGGCGGCTACAAGGCCGTAAATAAACGGCCAATTAACCGTTTCTAAAAACCCGGCTAAAGGAAACCTTGATGGCAAAAAAAATAACGAAACAATGCTGTGAATTATGGCAAGAAAAAAAGCGACAATTCCCAGTTCTTTTCTATATTGAACATAACGGTCGGGAAAAGAAAAAAAACGGCTCAATGGGCCAATAAGGAGAACGATGCCAAGAAGCGCCGCGGCCACATTAGCAAAAACTTTATTGGCAATATAAAGGTCATAATATCCGCGGCGGTAAAAAAGATACACTGAAAAAATTGTAAATAAAAACGCGGCTGCCGCAAGCGCCGCGCCATACTGCTGAAATTGGTATTTCCAGTTTATCTTCGGCGCAGATGATTTAGAATATTCAGAGGAAATGGTTTTCATAAATTTATTAGCCAAAAACTAAAACTTTATCCGAACTTTCAATTATTTTAAGCAAGTCGGACATTGTGGAAATGGGACAAATTTTACTTTCTTCTTTGCCTCGCGTTTTAAGACAAGCGCCACAAACATAGATTTTTCCTTTCAATTCTTTGAATTCCGATATTTTAGCAGATATATCAAATTGCTTACTATTGGGAATAGTATCAAGTTCTGCTCCTTCGTTTAATAAAAAAACTTCAACTTGATGACCAATTTTGAGCGCGGTAATTCCGAGACGGAATGTATTTCATGCGTGTTCTGGTTTATTTGATTGTAAAATAATACCGAGTTTCATTTTTTGATTTTAATTTTTTCACACTCTGAGGCAAGTTCGGCTAACTCTTCCTTAGAAAGCGCGTCTTCGGCGCAAGGATACAAAATATTATTTTCTTTATAAATATGCTCTCTTAAAAGAGAAATCATAGCTTGCGTATTTTCTTTAAGCTTGATTTCGTTATTCTCTTGCAAAGATTCTCTCATTTTAGCAAGATAATCTCTTTTAGCAGCATGCTCTAACAACATCATGCCTATAGGACCGCCTTCGTTTGGCATGCCTTTTTTTTCTAAAGCCGGAAACAAAACCTGCTCTTCTTTCTGATGATGCGGTTCAGCAAATGTTTCTGTAAAATGCAAAAATTCTTCCACTTTCGCATGGTTGATTTTCGATTGATCAATGACCTTTTCCAAATCGTCAAGATGCGCCAGAATGTTTTGATGGTCTGCTTTCAATTCTTCTATACAATTGTGATGATTGCAACAATTATTCATAAAAATTATTTTATTGAATTTTTAATATTAACACCGATTGTCTTAACAATTTTCAAGACTATTTGAAAATTGGCGGTGTGTTTTAGTCAAAATCCGAACTTTTTTCCAAGAAAATCCTGATTTTGATTTCTAGTTGCCCCGCCGCCTTTGGCGGCGGGGCAGGAATGAAAACTGAAATCGGCTCGCAGGCAAAAAATTTCCTCCCCTAAAACCCCTCCATTTTTTGCCCGCTCGCCGAAGCTGGGAAAATTTTTAGAAAAGAATTTGTTTTAGACGTTGTATCTTATTTATTCACTTTCTTGTTTTTTTCTCAACACATAAAAGCCGTGCGGGATAGATCCCTTTTTTGTTTCTGATTCAAAAAAATTCCTCCCAGCCACTTCCAACCCTAATTCATCAAAATATTTTTCCCAATCTTGGTCGCTCTTATAATTATGCTCGCCCTTTCCCCAATTTAACTGGTCGTCTCTTTTTGCTGTTCTTTGCCTTTGCTCTTCCGAGTCCACTATATCTTCTGCGATAAAAATATTACCGTCTGGTTTAAGAACCCTCATGGCTTCTTGCATAACTTTATCTGTCATATCTTTATCCATATGGTGTATTGCAAAAATATAGCTTACTCCATCAAGACTGCCGTCTTGGAAAGGAAGAGCATCTGCCGAGTTAAAAGAAAAATTCATAGGATTATTATCTTTGCTTATAGGAATTCCTTTTCTTTTAGCCTCTCTTTTTTGAACTTTTTTTAGCGGCCTGTCTGCATTATCAATTCCATAATAAGCCGAAAGAGCATTACCTGCTTTTTCCATATCCTCTAATATACGCTGTGTTATGTGTCCCTTCCCCGTGCCGACATCTAAATATTGTCCGCCAGTTTTTAAATATTTTTCTATCCCAGAATTTTTAATAAACCATTCGGCGCGTTTCTGCAAAGCCCCATCAACAAACCAAGGCTCTGAAACTACATTCATTAGTCTCTCTTTGAAACCAAATTCTCGGGGTGCATCCGTTAGTCCTTTTATTTCTTCAATTATTCTGGGATCTTCAACCTTAACCTCCTGCGGTATTTCTGGGTTATTGGCTTTTTCTATCTCTTGCTTTAATCTTTCAATTTCAGCTTTTGTCTCTTCTGGATTTTCTGGTTTTGACTCAGCCAGTTTCTCTGGGAGTGGCTCGAGGTCTGGATTTTTTTCCGGAGTTTCTTTTTTTTCTTTTTCCCCTTTTCGTTTTTCCCATAGATGTTTAAGTATATGGAATTTACCTGACCCCTCAGAATCAAAGAGCGGGTCTTTTTCTCCGTATTCACTCATAATTTTAACCTATTATCATTCATTTAAATAGATTTATTAATAGTAATTATACTTATAATACTCTAATTTGTAGTAAATTCAATAGAAGTAAAAAAAGCGGGCCCGGAGCACAATTTGTGCAACGGGCCCTTTTGAGACTGCTTACGCAACGGCGATTTCCTTCTCAACTTCTTGCCTGGCGCGTTTGGCCAACTCCTCAGGCAAATCCGCGAGATTGAAATCTGTCGGTGGCTTATAGACCGTGACTGCCTCGGCATAGTTGCCAATCAATCGCTGAAACCAACTGTATCCTCCATAATTTGGGCTGGTGTGTTCCACCTTCACGATGTAGCTCACGCTACTACGGTCGACGAGCATAAGCTCATCTTGAAGGGTTTTACCAGAATCTTCACGCGTCTTTCTCACCAACAACCCCTGCTTATCAAACAGATAAAAGTTTCCATCTGACTTGATAAGGTCGAGGGTGACACGCGACACCTTAACCTCGCAGGTCTTCCGAGCCCTGACGATACTCGCCAAGAAGGGAAACTCCTCGAAAAACGCCGCAATCTTCTCTTCGCTCTGATACCGATTCATGACTCACCTCTTTCTGCGACATCTCGTCGCAATTGTGACTTTAGCATCTCGCCAAAGTCGGGTTTGTGCTTTCGGCATCTCGCCAAAAGCAAGTTCAACAAACTATATTTATAATAGCATTTTAAAACAATCGTGTCAAGAGCTTGGCTATTTCCCTAATTTTTATACCCTAGAGAATTCCAAGACTAACAAATTCTTTTCTAAAAATTTTTCCAGCTTCGGCGAGCGGGTAAAAAATGGAGGGGTTTTAGGGGAGGAAATTTTTTGCCTGCGAGCCGATTTCAGTTTTCATTCCTGCCCCGCCGCCAAAGGCGGCGGGGCAACTAGAAATCAAAATCAGGATTTTCTTGGAAAAAAGTTCGGATTTTGACTAAAACACACCGCCAAACTATACACGACGAGTTTTTTGCCTCGCCCCGCCTGCGGCGGGGCTCGGCGTCTGCCAAAATTTTGAAGGGGTTTTGCTTTTTGCCAAAATAGCGTATAATAAAGACGAATCCAATATCTTAACTCCGTGATTTTTATTACAACCTAATCGTTGTAATCCCAAAGAGGCAACTTCTGTCAATTTCACGCGAGTGATATTGGATTCACAGGGTTGCCTCTTTGGTTTCAAAATATATGAACGCACAAAATAATTTCCAAACCAAAAAGTTTTTTCTCTATGCGAGAAAATCAACAGACACAGAAGAAAGACAAGTCAGAAGTATTGATGACCAAATTGCGGAATTACATGAATTGGCGAAAAAAGAAAATATTGAGGTTAGCAAAATTTTCATTGAAAAACAAACTGCCAAGGAGCCCGGCAGGCCTATTTTCAATGAAATGCTATCTCGCATAGAGAAAAACGAAGCCCAAGGAATTTTAGCATGGCACCCCGACCGCCTCGCAAGAAATTCCGTTGACGGTGGAAAGATAATTTGGCTTGTTGATACCGGGAAAATAAGCGAGCTAAAATTCCCCACATTTTGGTTTGAAAATACGCCGCAGGGAAAATTTATGTTGCAGATTGCTTTCGGCCAATCAAAATACTATGTTGATAATCTTTCAGAAAACATCAAGAGAGGGATAAGGCAGAAATTGAAAAATGGGCTTTGGCCATGCCAGGCTCCGCTTGGTTATCTCAATGACAAAAATACAAAATCAATCATTGTTGATAAAGATAAAGCGAAACTTATTAAAAAATCTTTCGAGCTTTACGCTAACGGTAAATTTTCCCTGCGGCGTTTGTGTAAAACAATTAATGATTTAGGATTGATTGGAAGGAAAAATAAAATGCTGGGTATTTCAAATTATCAGTATTTTCTCAAAAATCCGTTCTATTGCGGACTAATTAGATACGGTGGCGAACTACACGAAGGCAGACACGAACCGATTATCGCAAAGAAACTTTTTGATAAATGCCAAGAAGTAATGAATAGCAAGGGAAAGCCAAACAAAAAGAAGTTAAAGTATTTTGTTTTTCGCGGATTTATCCGTTGCGCTGAGTGCGGCTGTTTAATTACAGCTGAAACTCAAAAAGGACACAACTATTACCACTACACTAAACGAAAAATAAAATGCTTTCAAAAATATGTTCGCGAGGAAGAATTAACAACGCAGATAAATCAATGTATTCAAAAAGTTTCTTTGCCTGACGATTGGGCGAGAAATATGATTGTGGAACTGGAAAAAGAAAAATCAAAAAACATCCAATCGTCAAACTTTTTTGCTCAAAACATAAAAGAAGAAATAAAAATGATTGACGAAAAATTAGAAAGGTTAATGGCAGGTTATCTTGAAAACGCTATTTTGCTGGAAGAATATCAGAGAAATAAAAATAAACTTGTTGGGGAAAAACAAGTTTTGAAAGACAGATTAAGCTGTTTTGAGCAAAAAAGCAATAATTGGTTCGAACCGGCAATTCAATTCGTAAAATACGCGAATTGTGCGGGAATTTTGGCAAAAAGCAATAATTTTGAAGAAAAACGAGATTTCTTCAAAAAATTAGGTTCGAACTTCAAAATACTAAATCAAAAAATTGTTTTTGATTTAGAAAATCCCTTCAAAATTTTGGCAGACGCCGAGCCCCGCCAAAGGCGGGGCGAGGCAAAAAACTCGTCGTGTATAGTTTGGCGGAGGAGGTGGGACTCGAACCCACGAGACCCTTTCGGGTCACGGCTTTCCAAGCCGTTGCAATGGCCGCTATGCGACTCCTCCAAAATAAACTATTTGCCAAAATCTTCTGATATTTTCTTTTTTACTTTTTCCAGTTCCCATCTGTCTATCTGATCTTTTTTGTCTTTATCAAGTTTTTTCATTCTTTCTTTATATTTAAATTCGGTCATTCCCATAAATAAGTCTTTGCTGAAAGATTTATTTAAATACTCCCTCTCTTGGCGGGAAATTTCGGGAATCTTTCTTAATTTTTTATCAAATTCGTATTTATTTATTCTTGCCATAATATTTATACGTCCATGCCCCTTAATGCTTTTGTTCTGTCTTCTACCGGGGGATGGGTCATAAATAATTTAATAAACCAATTTGTTGTTTGTTTGCCCTTAAAGGGTGAAGAAATATAAAGCGAGCTGGTGGCGTTGTTTGTAATTCTCATTGGCGTTGAATCATCTGATATTTTTTCTAAAGCGCTTGCCAATCCTTCAGGATATCTTGTCAGCAAGGCGCCGTCTGCGTCTGCTAAAAATTCTCTTTTTCTGGAAATTGCCAATTGAATCAACGAGGCGGCTATGGGGGCCAAAATAGCGGCAACAATTCCTAAAACAACCAATAATGCTCCCGCCTTATTATTATCTGAATCCCGTCTTCTCCCCCCACCCCAAAAACTAATTCTTAAAAACATATCAGAAGCCATTGCAATAATACCGGCTAAAATAGCAACCACGGTTGCCAACAGCATATCTTTGTTTCCTATATGAGACAGTTCATGGGCAATAACCCCTTCCAGCTCTGTCTTATTTAATTTATTGATAATTCCTTGCGTGAGCGCCACTACCGAATGTTTTATGTCCCGGCCGGTTGCAAAAGCATTGGGCTGGTTTTCTGGAATAATATAAATTTTAGGCAATGGAAGCCCGGCTGTAATGCATAAATTTTCCACTAAATGATAAATTTCCTGATTTTCGTTGTGCTCTAAAGGAACAGCCCTTGTCATTGCCAAAACAATTTTATCTGAATACCAATAACTGCCAAAACTGGCAAAACCGCTGAAAATTACGGCAAAAAACAAAACCGTCTGGTCTTCTAACAAGTATCCGAAAAGCCAGCCGATTAAAATTATAAACACAAAAAATCCAGACATCAAAAGCCATGTCTTGCGGATATTAGAATCTGCATGAGTATAAAGCGAAGCCATAAAAATTTAAAATTTCACTTGCACTGCTTCTTTTTCTGCCTCTTTGGCTTCAAACATTTCCATTTGCTTGAATCCAAACATACCAACTATCATATTTACAGGAAAACTTTCAATTTTAATATTAAGATCTCTGACATTGACATTGTAAAACCTGCGGGCCGCCTGGATTTTATTTTCTGTGTCTGAAAGCTCTCTTTGAAGCTCTAAAAAATTAACAGAAGCCTTTAAATCCGGATAGGCTTCAGCCACCGCAAATAAACTTTTTAAGGTTTCTGAAAGCATATTTTCCGCCTCGGCTTTTTGTTTTACGCCTTCGGCATGCATTGCCTTTGCCCTTAATTCGGCCACTTTTTCAAAAAGCTCTTTTTCGTGAGCGGCATAGGATTTTACTGTTTCAACTAAGTTGGGTATTAAATCATACCTCCTTTTTAACTGCACATCAATATCCGACCAAGCTTCCTTTGTCCTTAATCTCAACTTTACTAAGCTGTTATAAGTGGCAGCCAGCCATAAAACAACAGCTACCGCAACGGCTAAAATAACAAATGTTATTATATCCATAATTTTTGAATTTAAAATTTAAAATTAAAAATTTATTTAAAATTAAAAATTTAAAATTTAAAATTCGTTATTTTTGCATATTATCTATTAACTTTGTTAAAAGCGGATACTGGGTGACAAATTTATAATTTAAAAGCTTCAAAAGCATAAAAAAATCCGAGAGCTCGTCTCTGAATTTTTCCGGGCCCGAAAAAACTTCCCACAATTCTTTGTTAAGATTTTTTGTATAATGATGCAATATCTCGTAATCGGCTGTTCTTTTCAAGTAGGTAATTATTTGCTTAAATTCTCCCCTGTCTAGCCAAATACCCTGGCACATTTTGCAAAAATCAACCTTTGCTTTTGACTCGTCGTATCCGACCTCGCATAAGGCAACACGGCAAGAAGGACAGTGCCTGCGGCTGGCAAAAATTTTAAATTTTGCCTTGTCCCGCCACAAATCAACATCTAACCAATTTAATTGTTCGTCTTTGGCGTCTTTGGCTAATCTTAATTCATCATTATCAAACCAAATACCAAGGCATTCCTGGCAATAATCAACATCTACGTTATGAAACAAAACTTTTTCTAATTTTCCGTGATTGTTTGGACACTCCATAAATATAATCTTAAATTAAACTCTTAATTTTAAATTTTTAAACTCTTATTCTTATATTGTAACTATAACTAAAAATAATTTTAAATACAAGATATAAAAAAGGCCCAAGGGTTAACTCGGGCTTATTGTTCTTTTTGAAGCTATTTAACTATTTAGATATGGCGGCAATTAATTCGTCCTGCAAAAATTGGATCAATATTTGACCCGATATCGTTGAAATTTCAACTTCGGCTTCGCAATTTTCCAACGCTTCTTGCGAGATAGAGGTAATAACCAATGATTGACCAAATGCCTTAAAGCGCAATGCAACAAATCTCCCATTTCTTTTGCCATCTCTATTCTCCTTTATCTAATTATTTTTAAGGTTTTTAAAACAATTACGCCTTCGCTAATAAAATAACCGCCGCCTCCCTCGTTTAAGGGTTTCCCTTCTTGCGTATAAAGCCTGCCACATGTATCGCACACACACAGTGTTTTTATATACTGATGACCCATTCTTAGTTTTTCTTTTTTATTTAACTTAACCGAGCCGCTACAACCTTGTTCTTTACACCGCATTTTCATCGCTATTCTCCTGTCAAAGAGCTGTGTGAAACAAAACTACAATACTAAAACATTACACCAAATTATTATTTTTTGCAAACCAAAAGAGGGCGAAAGCCCTCTTTTTTGAAAATTGAAAATTGAGAATTTCGTTAGTAATCTTCCGGCATCATTGGGTTTGACATTTGGCCTTTTTTCTCTTCTTTTTTTTCTGCCACAACCACCTCTGTGGTTAAAAGCATAGAGGCTGCAGAAACAGCGTTTTCTAAAGCGGTTCTGACAACTTTTGTCGGGTCAACAACTCCTGCTTTTATCAAGTTTTCATAAACCATATTATAGGCGTTAAAACCAAAATCATCAGTTCCCTCTTTTACTTTTTGCGCTATTACAGCTCCGTCTAATCCGGCATTTTGGGCAATCTGCCTTATTGGCTCTTCAATGGCTCTTTTTAAAATACTAACTCCGGTTTTTTCATCTCCTTCTGCTTCAATTTTTTCTAAAACATTAGAAACTCTCAACAGAGCAACCCCGCCCCCCGAGACAATACCCTCTTCAACGGCAGCCCTGGTGGCGTGCAAAGCATCTTCCAGTTTATGCTGTTTTGCTTTTTGCTCCACCTCTGTGGCGGCTCCCACTTTAATTACCCCCACCCCGCCAGAAAGCTTAGCCAGTCTTTCCTGAAATTTTTCTTTGTCAAAATCAGAGGTTGATTCTTTTATTTCTTTTTTAATCTGGCCTATTCTTGCGTCAATTTTTACTTTCTCGCCCCTTCCCTCAACAATGGTTGTATTTTCTTTGGTAGATATTATTTTCCTTGCCTGGCCCAGCATTTCCAGTTCGCAGTTTTCCAGCTTCATTCCTTTTTCCTCTGAAATAATTTCAGCTCCTGTAACGCAGGCAATATCTTCTAACATTTCTTTTTTTCTGTCGCCAAAGCCCGGAGATTTTACAGCCAAGGCGTTAAAAATTCCGCGAAGCTTATTTACCACTAAGGTTGCCAAAGCGTCCCCCTCTACTTCGTCGGCAATAATTACCAGCTCTTTTTTTCCTGTTTTTACTATTTTTTCTAAAATAGGCAGAATTTCCGGCAAAGACCCGATTTTTTTGTCTGTAATTAAAATATACGGGTCTTCCAAAACTGCCTCCATTTTTTCTGCGTTTGAAACCATATAGTGCGAAATATATCCTCTGTCAAACTGCAAGCCTTTTACAATTTCTTTTGACAATCCAAAAGTTTTTGATTCTTCAACGGTAATCACCCCGTCTTTGCCAACCTCTTCCATAATTTTAGCTATCATATCGCCAACCTCTTTGTCTTGGGCTGAAATAGTGGCAACCTGGGATATTTCCTCTCTCGTTGTAATGGTTTTTGACATCAGTTTTAGGGCTTCCACTATTGCGTCTTTGGCTTTTATGATTCCCTTTCTTAAAGCCAAGGGGTTAGCCCCTGCGGCCACATTTTTCAAGCCCTCTGTGGCAATTGCCTGGCACAGCAAAACCGCTGTTGTTGTGCCGTCGCCAGCCATATCATTTGTTTTTGAAGCCACTTCTTTTATAATTTCAGCTCCAATGTTTTCAATATTGTCTTCCAATTCAATTTCTTTGGCAATAGTAACCCCGTCGTTGGTAATGGTGGGACTGCCAAAACCGGAACCCAAAACAACATTTCTGCCTTTGGGCCCCAGTGTTGTTTTTACGGCATCTGCCACTTTGTCTAATCCTTGTTTTAATATTTTACGCGCATCCTCTTTATATTTGATCTGTTTGGACATAATTTTTAATTTTAAATTCTAAATTTTAAATGAAATCTAAATGATTAAATTTTTTAAATTTAAAATTAGAACATTCAATTAAAATTTAAAATTCGTTATTTAAAATTTCGCAATTATTCAATAATCGCCAAAATATCGCTCTCTGTGGCGATAAGATATTCTTTGTTGTCAATTTTTATTTCAGTAGGACCGTATTTTGAAAACAAAACCTTGTCCCCGGGTTTTACCGAAAGAGGGATTATTTTTCCGTCGTCTGTTTTTTTTCCGTCTCCAATGGCAATAATTTTTCCCTGCTCTGATTTTTCTTTTTCAGCGGTTTCGGGCAAGAAAATACCACCCTTGGTTTTTTCTTCTTCTTTTATTGGCTCTATTAAAATATGGTCTGCTAAAGGCTTAATATTCATATTTATAATTTAAAATTAAAAATTTAAAATTGATTAAAAATTTAAAATTTAAAATTTAAAATTCATTTTTTATATATCCTTTAATCTATTCTAATTAAATTCTTTTGTCAACATTTTGGTCAAAAAAAATAAAATGCGTCAGGAAAACAAGTTTTCCTGACGCTTAAGAAAAAAAGGGAAAAGGGTTACGCCAGTTGCTCCGCAACTGGCGGGGGAACTGCGGAGCGGGACCGCAAAGAGCCATCGCGATTGCCGGGGCTATACCCGTCCACACAGACCTTGCCGCTGTCGGAACTGAAGAAGACGCTCGGGACATTGCTATCCAGGTTGCAGGAACCCGCAGAAAGCGTGACATTTTTGACATCAAGGTGTTGCCCTGTTGTCCAAAAATATCCGGCTCCGAGAAGCAGACGCTCTAAAAGCGTACCTCCCCTATGTTTCTGTTCTGCCAACATCTCGGCGGAGAGGTTTTTGTTTTCCTCGTCTGCCTCAATTGTCCGGCGGAAACCAATAACATACGAGCCGTCCTTGTTCGGATCGCGGTCGTTACGCGATAAACTGGCATCTAAATCCTTGGCATACAGCCAGAATTTGACGCCGTCGTTTTTCATTGCCGCAACCACCTTGTTGCAAGTGGCGCCGTTGACGACCGGAACTATCCACAAGTTCGGATCGTTCCAATTGACAGTTTTAGCGAACTCCTGATACTCGGCTTCCATTCCGAGTTTTTGGTAGACATACGCCCAGTTGATGTCGGGCAAAACCAAAACTTGCCAATCTGGAGCGCCGGCCTTAATATATCCCACCAAACGAACCATTGTGTCGGGCTTGTCTATAAATACTTGTAAATCAGAAACCGCCAAATCGTGCTTTTGAGCGCGCTCGGCAAAAGCAATTAATGTTTTTGTCTGGTCAAAATTCACGACGACAGGGTTAGCCATCGCGCACCTCCCTTTCTTTGAAAAGAGCAAACCTTTAAAAAGAAACCGCTTCTTTTTATTGTTTTAATAATAACATAAAGATAATAATTTTGTCAATATTTTCGGAAATTGCGGGACTTCCGGTGTCCTGAAATTTATTTTAGATATTTGCCCGTATAGCTGTTTTTATTTTTTATAATGTCTTGCAACGTCCCCTCTGCCACAATATTGCCTCCGCCCTCCCCGCCCTCAGGACCCAAGTCAATTATCCAGTCAGAATTTCTTACAAGATCTAAATTATGTTCAATTACGAGAACAGTGTTTCCTCTGCTGACTAAGTTTTTTAACACATAAATCAATTTTTTAATGTCTTCAAAGTGGAGTCCGGTCGTCGGCTCATCTAAAATATAAAGGGTTTTTCCCGTGCCTTTGCGGGACAATTCTGTTGCCAGTTTTACTCTTTGCGCCTCGCCCCCCGAAAGAGAAATAGCAGATTGTCCAAGTTCAACATAAGACAGCCCCACCTCTTTTAATGTTTTCATTTTTTCAAAAAGCCCCGGAATGTTTTTAAAAAATTCCTGCGCTTCTTCAACCGTCATATTCAAAACATCTGAAATATTTTTATCCCTATAATCAATTTCTAAAACTTCTTTGCTGTATCTCTTGCTGTGGCATTCTTCGCACTCTACATAAATATCGGGCAAAAAATACATTTCAACTTTTCTCTGGCCCTGGCCCTCGCAAGCTTCGCATCTTCCTCCTTTAACATTAAAACTAAACCGCCCTGCTCTATATCCTCTTATTCTTGCCTCTTTTGTTTTGGTAAAAATATCCCTTATGTATGTAAAAGCTCCGGTATAGGTTGCCGGGTTTGATCTTGGGGTCCTGCCAATGGGCGACTGGTCTATTAAAACAACTTTGTTTAAATTTTCTATTCCTAAAATTTCTTTATGTTGGCCTGGTTCGTCTTTTGCCCTGTAAAACTTTTTAAGCAATGATTTTGCCAAAATATCATTTACCAAAGAAGATTTTCCAGAGCCCGAAACTCCTGTAACGCAGACAAATTTTTCCAAAGGAATTTTAATGTTAATATTTTTTAGGTTGTTTTCTCTTGCGCTTTTAATTAATAAATATTTTTGGTTTTTGGTTTGTATTTTAGAACCACTCGCCTTCGCTCGTTGTAATTCTGCGGAATTAAATGGTTTTTGGTTTTTGGTTTTTGGTTTATCAATCTCAACTTTTTTTCTTCCAGACAAATAGTCGCCAGTTAAAGTATGGGATTTAAGCAATTCTTTCGGTGTTCCTTCAAAAATAACTTTTCCGCCGTGTTTTCCCGCCCCCGGCCCAATATCTACAATCCAATCAGAAGCCATCATTGTTTGCGGATCATGTTCAACCACTATAACCGTATTGCCTAAGTCTCTTAATTTTTTTAAGGTTTCAATCAGTCTATACTGGTCTCTGGCATGAAGTCCAATAGACGGTTCGTCTAAAATATACAAAACACCCGAAAGCCGAGAACCGATTTGGGTTGCCAGACGAATTCTCTGTTCTTCTCCGCCGGCCAAAGTTCCGGCCTTTCTGTTTAGAGTTAAATAAGACAACCCCACGTCAACTAAAAACTGAAGCCGGTCAATGATTTCTTTTATAATTCCTGCGCTTATTTTTAACTCGCCAGCTGTCAAATATTTTTTGCTCAGCAATTCTTCAAAAAAAACTTTAACTTTTTCAATGCTTGTTTCAGTAATTTCATTTATTGATTTATCTGCCACTGTTACTGCCAGAACTTCCGGCTTTAATCTTTCTCCAAGGCATTTGGGACATTTTTTTATTATCATATATTGTTCAATTTCCTGACGAGTCCAGTCAGAGTCGGTTTCATGATATCTTTTTTCAAGGTTTGGAATCACGCCTTCAACGTTTCCGTTGCCGTATAAAATAATGTCTATAATTTTTTTAGGTAAATCTTTAACTTCTTGGTCTAAAGAAAATTTATATTTATCTGACAATTCTAAAAGTTTTGAATAATAATAGCCCTGCCTGCCTACCTTATGGGAGGCTCGGCTCCAAGGCCAAATTGCGCCCTCGGCCAAGCTTAATCTTTTGTTTGGGATAACTAATTCTGGATCAACTTCTAATTTTTCTCCAAGACCTGAACATTCAGGACAAGCGCCGTAGGGGTTGTTAAAAGAAAAAGTTCTGGGCTCTAACTCCTGTAAAGAAATTCCGCAATCCTCGCAGGCAAAATGCTCAGAAAATATTAAGTCTTCATGTTTCTGGCTTATTATAACTATTCCTTTTCCCAACCTTAATGCTGTTTCCAAAGAATCAACCAGCCGAGACCTGTCTACCCCGTTAGAGGTTTGTTCTTTTTGCATTTTACCCGAGACCTTCTGACCTCTAATGGGGTCTAATTCCTTGCCCAAAACCAATCTGTCAACAATTACTTCAATATTATGTTTTTTTTGCTTATCTATTGATTTTTCCAGTGCCTCTTCAATGGGAAAAATATCTTTATCAATCCTTACTCTTACAAATCCGGCTCTTTTGATTTCTTCTAAAATAGCGGAGTGTTCTCCTTTTTTTGAACGTATAACCGGGCCCAAAATTATAAACTCTGCATTTTTTGGCAGTTTTAACACTTGCTCTACAATCTGGTCTATTGTCTGGCGTGAAATTAATTTTTTGCAATTGGGACAATGGGGCCTTCCTATTCTTGCAAATAAAAGGCGGAGATAATCGTATATTTCTGTAATAGTTCCAACGGTTGACCTTGGGTTATGCGAAGATTTTCTTTGGTCAATGGCAATTGCCGGCGAAATTCCTTCTATTTTATCAACGTCGGGTTTGTCCATTATTCCCAGAAACTGCCTGGCATAAGCAGATAAACTCTCAACATACCTCCTCTGGCCTTCAGCATATAAAGTATCAAAAGCCAGCGAAGATTTCCCGGACCCCGAAAGCCCGGTAATCACCACCAGTTTATTTTTCGGAATATCCAGGTCAATATTTTTTAAATTGTGCACCCTCGCCCCTCGTATTTTTATAAAATTATCCATATTTATTTTTTTATTGGTATATTATTATATAAAAAAAAATCCCTTTTGGCAATAGAGTTGCCAAAAGGGACAAAATTAAAAAGGGAAGAGGGTTACGCCAGTTGCTCCGCAACTGGCGGGGGAACTGCGGAGCGGGACCGCAAACTGTCATGGCGAATGCCGGGGCCGTACCAGCTCACAAAGACCTCGCCATAGACGGAAAAGAAGAAGCAGACGCTCGGGACACTGCCAACCAGATCGCGGGAACCCGTAGATAGGGTGATATTTTTGACATCAAGGTGTTGCCCCGTTGTCCAAAAATATCCGGCTCCGAGAAGCAGTCGCTCCAAAAGTGTAATTCCTTTATGGTTATGCTCTGCCAGTATATCGGCGGAGAGGTTTTTGTTTTCCTCATCCGCTTCAATTGTCCGGCGGAAACCAACAACATACGAGCCGTCCTTGTTCGGGTCGCGGTCGTTGCGCGATAAACTGGCATCCAAATCCTTATTCGGCCAGAATTTGACGCCATCGTTTTTCATTGCCGCAACCACCTTGTTACAAGTGGCGCCGTTGATAGCGGGAACAATCCAAAGACTCGGATTGCTCCAATTAGTCGTTTTGACGAATTCTTGGTACTCGGCTTCCATTCCGAGTTTTTGGTAGACCGCTGGCCAGTTGATGTCGGGCAGGGTTTCGACTTGCCAAATCGGAGCGCCCGCTTTAATATATTTCACCAAACGGGTAACCCTCTCCGGCTCGTCAATAAACACCTGCAAGTCATAGGTAATTTCCAATCCGTGCTTTTGAGCGTGCTCGGCAAAAGCAATCAAAATTTTTACCGAATCGAAATTCACGGCGATAGGGTTAGCCATCGCGTACCTCCCTTTCTTTAAAAAGAGCAAATCTTTGAAAAGAAACCGCTTCTTTTCATTGTTTTAATAATATCATAAACTAAATATATTTGTCAAGTTTTTAAAAAGTAACTGCTCACTGACCCTTTAATTTCCCGACTAAAATGGCAATAATATGGTATA
>JBBTQJ010000002.1:0-21788 GCA_038065755.1 Patescibacteria group bacterium
CGATAAATTTTTGCAAAGTCGTAGCCAAAACCAAAATACAAAGCGTTGAAGTGCATTTCGTAATTCAAGGTCACAGGAGGTATGAGTTATGATTATTGAAATGGAAAAAAACGCGACCAGAGAAGAAATTAAAGATGTTATTAATGTTGTTATAAATGATTTTAAATTTGAAGCCCAGGTAAATACCGGAGAAGAAAGGACGGTTATAGCTGTTTTGGGAAGCAATACAGGAGATATTGACACCCAGTCTTTTGAAGTTTTATCCGGCGTAGAAAGAGTTGTAAGGATACAACGGCCGTTTAAACTGGCGTCAAGAGATTTCAAGCCGGAAAATACTATTGTAAAAATTGATAATATTGAAATTGGCGGGAAAGAGTTGATAATAATGGCAGGGCCTTGTTCTGTGGAATCAGAAGAACAAATTATTGGCTGCGCTTTTGCCGCAAAAAAGTCAGGAGCAAAGGTTTTAAGAGGCGGAGCCTTTAAGCCCCGCACCTCTCCTTTTGCTTTTCAGGGGCTAAAAGAAGAAGGATTAAAATTTCTCTTCAAAGCAGGATTAGAAGCAGAGCTGTTAATAGTTACAGAGGTTGTTTCCAGCCAAGACGTTGAATTGGTTGCCAGTTATGCTGATATTTTGCAGATTGGCGCCAGAAATATGCAAAATTATCAGCTTCTTGAGGCGGTTGGCAAATCAAAAAAACCCGTTCTTTTAAAAAGGGGATTGTCGGCTACAATTGAAGAATGGCTGATGGCTGCTGATTATATTTTAAGAGGCAATGGAGAGCCGAAAGTTATTTTGTGCAACAGAGGGATAAGAACATTTGATAATTTTACCAGATTTACTTATGATGTCGGCATTTTGCCAGGAGTGAGGCACTTAACGCACCTGCCCATAATCACAGATCCGAGCCACGCGGCCGGAAATTACAGGTATGTGCCTGATTTTGCTAAAATGGCGGTTGTGGGCGGAGCCGACGGCCTAATTGTTGAAATCCACCCAAATCCCAAAAAAGCAATGTCTGACGGAGCTCAATCTTTAACTTTTTCTGATTTTTCTTTGTTAATGGAAGAATTAAAAAAAATAGCCGAAGTTGTCGGCCGAAAAATTTAGGATAAACCTGTTGCGTAATAAGATTAATAAGCGAAACGCAGCAATTTTGAGCGAAAAATCAGAAAAATGAGGAGGTTTGCCCTTAGGCAAGCCGACGAATTTTTATGATTTTGCAGCCAAAATTGCAAGTTGTAGCATAAATCCTTATTACGCAATAGGTTTAATATATGCCTCCAAAAAAACAAGGCGTTCTGCTAAAAGCAAAACGCCCCTTTTTATTTTTTATAATTTTTTTTATTTGTCTATAACCAGCAATATTAAAATGATTCCGCTTAACAGCCAAAAAGTGATAAGCGCTACTGGCGAAAATATAATATTATTTAGTATTGTATTTTCCATACCACTCTCCTTGCGACTTCAAGGCGAAAAAGTTGTCAAGGTTCAAACAATAATATAATGACATATATTTTTTCTGTGTCAAATTTTTGACCCCCTTGAATTATATTTATAATTAAGGTAATATAAAAATATAAAAGACAAAAATAATCATGACCGTTCGCGATATTATTAAAAAAAAACCCTATTTAATCTGGTATGTCAAAGACTACGATTCGCTTTCTGACGAAGCGGTGGTGGAGGCGGTTTTAAATTACGGCGACTGGGACGACGTGCAGAAATTGATAAAAATTTTAGGAATAGAAAAAACAGCTAAAATTTTCAGGAAACAAATAAATAATTTTAGAACAAATTATGACGACAAAATGAAAAATTATTTTATTTTGTATTTTAATAAATACGCCCCAAATGCATAAAGAAATTTTTACAAAAGAGCAGGCAAACCTTTTACCGATAGTAAAACTATTTAATAAAGAATTTGGGTTAGTCGGCGGATCGGCGATTGCTTTGCATATTGGACACAGAGAGTCTATTGATTTTGATTTGTTTTCAATGGATGAATTTGATAATGCTAAAATTAAAAGAAAAATATCAAGGTTAAAAAAAATTGAAAGGACAATAAGAGACGAAACAGGACAATTTACGCTTTTGATAGATGGTGTCAGGTTTACTTTTTTTCATTATTTGTTTGATATAAAATTTAACACGAATTTTGATGATGTCATTAAAATGCCAGACCTTTTGACATTGGCGGCAATGAAAGCATATGCTTTAGGGAGGAGGCCAAAATGGAAAGATTATGTTGATTTATATTTTATAATAAAAGATTTTTATTCGTTTGATAAAATTTCAGAAAGGGCTACAAAAATTTTTAAAGGAGAGTTTAATGAAAAATTATTTCGTTCCCAGTTGGCATATTTTGAAGATATTAACTATTCGGAAAAAGTTGTTTTTAAAAAAGGATTTGAAGCCAAAGAAGATTTAATTAAGAAAAAATTAATAGAATTCAGCATACAATAAAAACTATGAACGGAGGAGCTAATTTTACAAATAAGGCCCAAGAGGCAATAATGCAAGCCCAGCAATTGGCGCAGGAAAAAGGGCAAGCGCAAATAGACGCCCTGCACCTGCTTTTTTCGTTGCTCTTGCAAGAGCAAAGCATAATTATTACAATTTTACAAAAACTTGGGGTTGATGTAGACGGTTTAAAAAAGAAAGTTGAAACGCAGGTTATAAAAATTTCCAGCATGGTGGCTCCGTCGGCTTTTGGACAGTTTTATTTAACGCAGGACATGGCAAAAGCTTTAGACAGGGCAAGGCAAGAGGCAATGAAAATGAACGACGAATTTATTTCTGTAGAACATTTATTTTTGGCGCTTTTAGACACAAAGTCAACCGCCAAAGATATTTTAGAAAAAGTTTCATTTTTATCTTCTGAAAGCGGCATAAACTCTTTAAAAACTTCAAAATTAGACTACGAAGCGGTTTTAAAAATTCTTTCGCAGCTAAGAGGCGGGCAAAGAATTACAGACCCCGAACCCGAATCCAAATATCAGGTAATTGAAAAATACACCAGGAATTTAACCAACCTGGCTGCAGCCGGGAAAATTGACCCTATAATTGGCAGAGACAACGAAATAAGAAGATTGATGCAGATAATTTCCAGAAGGACAAAAAATAATCCGGTATTGATAGGAGAAGCCGGCGTTGGAAAAACAGCTATCATTGAGGGTTTTGCCCAAAGAATTTCCAGAGGGAATGTGCCTGAATTTTTAAAAAACAAAGAAGTTATTTCTTTAGACCTGGGAGCCATAATAGCTGGCACAAAATACAGAGGAGAGTTTGAAACAAGAATCAAGGCATTGTTAAAAGAAGTGAACAGAGCCAACGGAAGATATATTTTGTTTATTGATGAACTGCACACTTTGGTGGGAGCTGGAGCGGCCGAGGGAGCTATTGACGCCTCAAACCTTTTAAAGCCGGCTCTATCCAGGGGAGAATTAAGGGCTATTGGAGCTACTACTTTGAAAGAATATCAAAAGTACATTGAAAGAGATCCGGCATTGGAAAGAAGGTTTCAGCCCATTTATGTGCAGGAGCCTTCGGTTGACGACGCTACTGCCATATTAAGAGGAATAAAAGAAAAATACGAAGTTCATCACGGAGTAAGAATAAAAGACTCTGCCATTAAGGCGGCCGTTGAGCTGGCCAATCGTTATATCTCTGACAGGTTTTTGCCAGATAAAGCAGTAGACTTAATGGACGAAGCGGCCTCTGCTTTGCGTTTGGAAATTGAATCTGATCCGCAGGAATTAGAAAAAGAGCAGGAAGAAATTACAAAATTGGAAATTGAAAAACAAGCCTTAAAAAAAGAAAAAGATTCTGAAAGAAGATTAAAAGCCATTGCCAGGGAATTGGCCGATCTAAAAGAAAAAAATAAAGACCTAAGAGCAAAGTGGTCGGCTGAAAAAGAATTGATTAATAAGATAAAAGATATAAGGGAAAAGCTTGATAATCTTTCTTACCAAACAGAAATAGCCCAAAGGGAAGCCGACTTAGAAAAGGTGGCCGAAATAAAATACGGTAAAATTCCTCAGTTGCTAAAAGAGCGCAAAGCGGTTGAACAAAAATTAATTAAGCTTCAAAAAAGCCATCACTTTTTAAAAGAAGAAGTGACAGAAGAAGATGTTGCCAGGGTTGTTTCTCGGTGGACGGGCATTCCTGTAACGCGGCTTATTACAGAAGAGGCAAAAAAGTTAGAAACAATGGAGGCCACTCTAAACAGAAGGGTAGTTGGCCAAGAAGAAGCGATATCAGCAATATCAAGAGCAATAAAAAGGGCAAGGGCAGGAATATCAGAAGAAAACAAACCCCTTGGATCTTTTCTGTTTTTGGGGCCCACGGGTGTTGGCAAAACAGAAACCGCAAGGGCTTTGGCAGAATTTTTATTTGATGACGAAAAAGCCATGATACGGCTTGATATGTCAGAATATATGGAACGGCACACGGTTTCTAAAATAATCGGCTCTCCTCCGGGATATGTTGGCTACGAAGAAGCCGGCCAGCTTACAGAAAAAGTAAGAAGAAGGCCTTATTCCGTGGTTTTGTTAGACGAAATAGAAAAAGCGCACCCTGAAGTTTTTAATATTTTGCTGGCTATTTTTGAAGATGGCCGGCTTACAGACTCTAAGGGCAGAACAGTGTCTTTTAAAAACACCATTATAATTATGACTTCTAATTTAGGATCTGATTATATAAACAAAATGTCTTCAATTGGGTTTACCACAAAAGAAGAAGTTGCAAAAAGAGATTCAATGAAAGAAAAAGTAATGGATTCTTTAAAAGACCAATTTAGGCCGGAGTTTTTAAATAGAATAGATGAAATTGTTATTTTTAACTATTTGAAAAAAGACGAAATCAAAAAAATTGTTGAATTAGAGCTCTCAAAAGTTGAGAAGCGGCTTAGGGCAAAAGAAATCAACATTAAGGTTTCTGAAAGGGCAAAAGAGCTTTTATTAAAAGACGGCTTTGATCCTAATTTGGGGGCAAGGCCTTTAAAAAGAACAATCCAGCGGTTAATCCTTGATCCTTTGTCTGTAAAAATAGTAGTTAACGAAATATCAGAAGGAAGCATGGTTTTAATTGACGCATCTGGCAATAAAATCACCTTTGAAACTCCGAAAATTTTAGCGCAACCCAAAGAAACAAAAAAATTAACTAGCAAAATCATAAAATAATGAGTAGTATTTTAAAAATTATCGGAGTTTTTCTTTTGGGAGTTTTGGGCTCTCTTGTTTTTCAAGCTCTTGTTTTTCCATGGATGCTGTCTGACTCTTATTTTGAAAAATTTGAATTTATAAAATCATTTAAAAAAGGAAAAATTGTCGTAAATCCAAAAGAGCAGGTTTATATACAGGAAAATACTGCCTTGCAGGCGTCTATTGAAAAAACAGAAAAATCAGTTGTGGCAATCCAGTCAGAAACAGGAAAATCTGTTCTTTTAGGTTCTGGATTTGTTATTACTTCAGATGGTTTAATAATCACGGTTTCTGATTTGGCTATTGCGGGAGCTAAAATAACAGTATTTATGGACCAAGAGAAATTTATCGCAGAGGTTATAAAAAAAGATTTAAAAAACAACCTGGCTTTATTGAAGATTGAAAAATCGGGACTTTCTACCACAAGTTTTTTTGACTCAGATAAAATAAAATTGGGGCAAAGGGTGTTTTTAATAGGTAAAAATACAGCAACAAAAGAAACAGCTGTGAACGAGGGAATTATAAAAACCTTTAATGATAATATTATTGCGACAAACATTACAGATTCTCTTTATTTTCGTGGAGGGCCTTTATTTGACGTAGAGGGAAGGTTAGTTGGCATTAACACGGTTGATTCTTCTGGCAAGATTTTTTCAATTTCAGTTAAAATAATCAAAACATTCGCAGGTTTTTAGCTCTTTAACATTTTTGTTTTTTTTACCTCTTTTGGCTAAGAAAGGAAAAATAATGGGAAGCATTACCAGTCTAAACGAAGAAAGAAATCGGCAATTAAGGGAACAAGAAAAAGAAAAAAGAGAAATAGAAAATAATTTTCCTAAAAATAGAATAAAACAGTTGGTTTTTTGCGCTTTTTGCGGCTCTGTGGCGTCTTTTTTCGCGACAAGAAAATCAGACGCCAAAAAAATTCCTTGTTGTCAGATATGCGCTCCCTCTACTGCTAAAAAAGCCCCTTGGATTTTATCTATAGAACAAATTTAAAGCACCCCAAAGAAAAGGAGGGCAAAGAAATGGCAAAAAAAATCGCAGCAAGAAAAGACAAAATATTAGTATTATACGAATCAAGAGAGATTAAAATATATAAAGAAGGCGGAAATGTGGTTTTCAGCTATGTTGACTGCAGCAATGACGAAGACGGAAGCAATAATTCTTTCTGCGAAGTGGTGAAAGAAGATATTTTTAAAAACGCAATTGTTGATCTGTTGAGAACAGGAAATTGCGCATTGTCTGAATATTTAGAGTTTGAACTTAAAAAGGCCGGCAAGAAATTAATCATAAGATATTTAATCTCCGATTGCCAGACAGTTTATCTTATAATAGACAATTTTAATCTCAGCCAGCTGTTTTTTTAGAAAAATACGCCACATTGCATAGGAATAAGCGCAATCTATATCCTCAAGGCATTTGCGTTGAGGATTTTTTATTTGACAAAAATTAAAAGCGGAGTAACTTAAAAATAAGGTAAGCTCTTTGACAATAAGGAGGCGTGAAATGAATGCGATTGCTCCAAAAAACGTTGTTAATCTTTATTCTTTCACAAATATTTCTATTCTTGCTGGATTCTCAGATTATACAGAAGGCATTTATAATGGAAACCCTTCAACTCCCTACGAAGTTGCGCAAAAAAATCAGCATAATTATTTACTTAACGAAATAGGGGACGGTCAAGGCTTTAAGCTTTTGGATGTTGGTTGCGGGCTAGGAACGTTTTTAGAAACCGCCAAAGAAAGAGGAGTTATTGGAACAGGAATAACAATTTCAGATGACCAGGTTTCAATGTGCCAAAAAAAGGGATTAGATGTTTGGTTATTTAATTATAGGCATCTTCTTCCGGGTTGGCACGGAAGATTCGACGGAATAATTGCCAATGGCTCAATAGAGCATTTTTGCCAGTCAGAACAGGCATTGGCCGGCCTTCAGGACGAGGTTTATAAAGAAATGTTTCAAATTTTCCACTGGCTTTTAAACCCAAACTCAAAGAGAAAGAGAGTAGCAACAACAACGATTCACTTTGCCGATAAACAATTAAACCCAAGAATGTTTTTAAGAAACCCCTTTTTGCAATTGCTGCGCAAAGAGGGATTTCATTTTTCAATACTTCACAGAGGTTACGGCGGATATTATCCGGAACAAGGCCAACTTGAACGATGCGCAAAAGGTTTATTTAAACTGGTGAAAGAGATTGACGGCACAGAGGATTACCGTTTGACTTCAGAATATTGGTGCAAGGCGCTAAAAAATGCTCTTTGGTATAATAAAGAATTCAGAAGAAGATTGTTTTATTCTTTTCTGAAAAAACCAGCTCATACTTTTTGGGTTGTTTTGTCAATGATTGGCCCAGAAGCCTGGCCATGGCAATTTAGAGGAAAAAATCCTCCCACCAGACTATACCGCCAAACCTGGCAAATGATTTGAATTATCCAACAAACTTCACCTTTTTTGGCCGTTTCACAACAAACAAGAAGGAGGCGCAAAATGGCAGAAGAAAACAGAACTTTGGAAGAACTTCTTAATCGGGTTCACTGGTTACGCGGAGATCTATTTGCTACGGTGATGGAACGAGAAGGGGAAGAGGAAGGACATTATGAAGTAAAAGAAGGTCATTGGGAAATAGATGAAGTGCCAGCAGGCGGTTCTAGATATGGAACATGGGAATCTTATCGTGAAGAAAAAAAATGGATTGATAAAGAAGAAGTTTGGGTAAGCGATACTCGTTATATTTCTGTGCCCGATATAGGAAAAAGAAAAAATGCAGAACAACAACTCCAACAAATTTACGATTCTTCGGAATGGTATTCCGCGAGATACGCCGCAGGAAAAAGTTTAAATGTTAGACCCGAAGAATTAGATAAAAATATAAATTCCTGGTTGAGTGAATTAGGAAAAGATATTCGTTTGCCAAATTCAAGAAGCGTAAAAACAGGAGAACGGGAAGAAGATATTATTATAACAGGCAACTGGATGACAGGAGCTCCTAGTGGACCGTGTGCGGACAGAAGGACATATATGGTAAAAGATTTTATAGAGGTACCGATTGAAGAAAATGTTCGAAAAATTGATAAAGCTCGAAAGGATTCGACTTTTTTATATAAGTTAGCCGATAAAAGAGAATTAAGACAAAAAATTGGTTCCTTATTAGGAGTTTCTAGAACAGAATTTCTATACAATGAGCTAGTGAGAGGAGGAGATTCACTTAGCAAAGAAGAGTTAAAAGAATTATACCCATTTGTAAAAGGATATTATCGTATTAGAGCAGGAGAAAAACTAGGTTATTCTAGACTAAGAATATGGGCGCGCGAATACCTGATTACAACAACCTTAAAAATATTGTTACTATTAGGAATAGTTATTCTTTGGATATTTGCGTCACGATTCTGATAAAATAAAGCAAGACATCATGGGGGCAGATTCGTTTGCCTTAAAGTTAAAACCCCGCGATAACTTCAACGGGCTTTTTATTTGACAAAAATATATAAATTGTTATTTTAAGGTTAGTATAAATTTAATTTTTCAATAGAATAGGAGCGAGAATATGTGGATGTTTTTTAAAATTTTTGGTTCAACAGGTGGCAAGGGACGCTTAAAGTCTATACAGCGAAAAATTCATGAAGAAAATTTTTTAAACAAAGAGCCGTTGCGCATACCTTATTATGCCAAAAGATTTAACCGCAGAAGCATTGGTCGCTGTAATGGGCAAAAACCAAAATATAAAAATGTCCGGCGCGGATTAGGAAGGCCAACTATTGATATTATGTTCTTTTAAAAATAAATATAAAATATGTAAAATATCCCCTGCGATAATCTCAAGGGGTTTTTTTATTTAAAACTATATTTGACAAAAAAACTACGATCGTAGAAATTCTGTCAAATTTTAGTTATATTAAGTTGTATAAAAAAGTTATCCACAGGAGGGGTTGTTTTATTAAAAAATAAAAGAGGTGTAAAATAAATAAACTTTATGCTAAAAATTTCAAAAGAAAATAAAAGATATCTAATCGGTTTTTTAGCGATTTTTATAATCGGTTTTTTATTTGGCTATTTTGTGATTACTGCTGTTAATTACTATGGCCCGGGAGTGTCAGTAGGAAACTCTAATAGTTTTTGGCAAGCGCTACTGCCATTATAAACAATTGAAGTTCCCCGATGTCGGACATCGGGGAAACTTAAATGTATGAATAAAAAAGTTTTAAGGGTTTTAAAATCTGCAGGGGTGGTTGTTTTGGCTGTTTTGATTTTTTATCTGGCAATGGAAGCCGGTTTTAGGACAAAAGACTGGCTTGACTTGAAAAAAGCCAACAAAGAGGCAACAAAACTCAACGAATCAATTTTAAAAATGTTTCAGGAAGATACTTTTGGCGGAAAAACGCCCGAAGAAACCTTTGATTTATTTGTAACTGCTTTAAAAAACGAGGATGTTGACCTGGCTGTAAAATACATTGTTTTGGACATAGAACGCCGCCAAAAATATTATGACGAATTTAACGAAAAAAAACAAAAAGAAAAATTGATAGAATATATTGATAATTGGCCAAAATGGGAAGATTGGAGCCAAACAAGAGATGATTATACGGACTGGGAAAAAAGGGCAGAGGTATGGTATTCAGCAGATTTAGAAAAACCAACAATTATTTATGATCCATATATAAAAGAAAACATAGAAGTTCCACCCGGAAATTATCTTCAACAAGAAATAATTTTTACTAAAAACATAAATAATATCTGGAAAATAGAGTCCTTATAAATTTTCTTATAGATTTTTATGAAAAACAGAAAGATTCTGTTTGCGTTAAATTTATTTTTAGCCCTGTTTTTTATTTTTTTTCTGCCGATCAATGCTTTTGCTTATGGAAAAAACGGGCATACAGGGCTTACAAAAGAAATAGTTAATTTGTATAACGCTGTTTATGACAAAGACTTGACCCAAATCCAAGCAGAATTTTTGTTGCAGGGAAGTGTTAATGAGGATATTGCCCCAAGGTGGATAAATCATTTTTATGAGCCGGGAACGGGCAACGAATGGTTAGGAAAAAGGTTTGGCAATGTTCCTTTCGCAGAAGTAATGACAGCCGCTATTACTGCTTTTAACAAAACTCCTGTGTCTGCTTTAAACTGGGCGCACAACCAAAGTTTGCAAACAGAATCGTATCAGCTTTATGGGGGAAATCGCGCTTTTGAAAGCGCGGTTTTGTTATATTCTGAAGGAAAAGAAAACAATGCCTATGAAAACATGGGACATATTTTACATTTAATTGAAGATATGGCGGTTCCCGCCCACACCAGGCAAGATACCCATGCTGACCTTGGGTCATTAAGTTTTTTTGGCAAGTTTTTTGGCAAAGAATTTGACAAAGGAGAACCGTATGAAAACTGGGCAGAGAATTATACTGCCAAAAATATGGAACTGGGCATAGCCGGCAAATTAAAAAACAATTACACCCCAATTTGTGATTCTCTAGACGAATGTTTAACTTCTTTGGCAGAATATTCTAATAACAATTTTTTTAGCCAAGATTCAATTTTTGATCAAGAATACATATTTCCAAAAAGTAATTATGTAAAAAATGAGAGCGATCAAGAAGGGAAAAATATTATAAGAATATATTTTTCAAAAGATAATTATCCTCTTGCAAAATCAAAAATTAAAATTGATAATGGGGCAATTGAAAATATTTCTCTAGATTATCCAGAAATTCATCAGGCGTATTGGGACAATTTGTCTGAACAAGCAGTTTTGGCGGGGGTTGAGGTAATAAGATATTTTCACGAACAAGCGGAAAAGGTAAAAAACAAAGAAATTACTGTTGAAAAGCCGCAAAATCCTAATTTATTCGCTTTTTTAAATAGTATTTCTGCTTATGGTGAAATGGAAAGAGGGGGCAGGTTGCTGGGATTGGCAGTTGATGATTTTAACGCAAAGCTAAAAGAAGCGGGCGAAGAGCTTGTTTTAAGTGTTCAGGATTTTTATCAGAAGTTAATTACCTTTAATCCTGTTGCGGAATTTGAGCCTCCGACTTTTTCAATAGAAGACACTATTTTTTCAGAAAAAACCATTCTTGACGAGCCTTTGCCGAGCCTTTTGCCTCAGGAGGGCGACGAACAAAATATAGACATTACAGACGAAATGTTAAAGCAGGCAATAGAGGGCATAGGAGGACCGGTTATGGAGCTGGTTGATCAGTTTGGCTTGCAGGAAGAATTAGACGACATTTTAGAAAAAATAGACATAATAAGAGCAGAAATTGAAAAATTAAGAAAAAAACCAGAGGCAAATGCCAGTAATTTAGAAAATGACCAGCAGGACAACAATAACCAAGACAATAATCAGCAGGAGAGCGCAAATAATGACATTATAAATAATAATACATCATTTAATAACAACAGCGGGGGCGGAATTTCTGGTTATGTTTCATATCCCAAGGTTTTAATTTCTGAAATACAGGTGTCCGGAACAACCGACGAGAAAGAGGAATTTGTGGAATTATATAATCCAAATAACGAAGAAATAAATCTAACAGACTGGTATTTGCAAAGAAAAACAGAAACAGGGACCAGTTATTCAACTTTTGTTTCAAATAATTTGTTTTTGGAAAAAACAATCGGAGCAATGGGGTATTTTCTTATTGCCAGAGAGGGAGCAAGCTTTGCGGTTTCAGCCGATATAATCACAGAAAATTCTCTTGGAGATATCTCCGGTTCAAGCGCGCTGGTTTTAAAAAATCCAAATAGGGAAATATCTGATAAATTGGGCTTTGGCGTAGCTCAAGATTATGAAGCGTCTCCGGCCCAAAATCCGGAAAAAGGCAAAAGCATAGGCAGAAAATGGGTTTCTGGCGCAGAACAAGACATAGATAATAATTTTATTGATTTTGAGATTCAAAACCCGACGCCAAAAACAAGAAACAGCTCTTATGTTGCGCCGGCTGAGACAATAACGCCCGCGTTGCAAGAAGAAGAGCCGGTTGCTCCGGCTTCGGATTTAACCCCGGCTCCGACAGACACAACAGCCCCGCAAGTAATTTTTAACATTAATTCAATCCAAACTGCGCTTGATTTTACGATTAACTTTACTATTACAGATCCTCTTGGGTCAACCTCTCCATCTGGAATAGACAGCTATATTTTCAGTTGGAAAGAAGGAAATGGCGCCTGGCAGGAAGATGCTCGTAAAGAAGTATTGGGACGTCCGACATCCCAATACTTAACAAGAGAGTTTACGGGGGAAGACGAAAAAACATATTATTTCCAGGCAAAGGCAAAAGATATTGCCGGGAATGAGTCAGATTGGCTGCCTTTGCCGCCGGCTCAAACAAAAATAAATGTTTTAAAAAAAGTTTTAATAAGCGAAATTCAAATCGCAGGATTAACTGAAGAAAAAGAGGAATTTGTAGAATTATATAATCCAAATTCTACAGAAATTGATTTAACCGGCTGGTATATGCAGAAAAAAACAAAAACAGGCGCCAGTTATTCTACTTATGTTTCCAGCGCATTGTTTGAAGGGAAAAAAATAGGGCATAATGATTATTTTTTAATAAGCCGAGAAGGGTCTTCTTTTTCTGGCATATCAGACAGCCGAACATCCAATAGCTTAGGAGATTTTACAGTTGACGGAGGAAACAGTTTGGTTATTAAAAATCCTAACAGAGAAATAATAGACAAGGTTGGTTGGGGCCAGGCGCAGGATTTTGAAACATTGCCGGCCCAAAATCCGGAAAAAGGCAAAAGCATAGGCAGAAAATGGGTTTTAGAAACAGAACAAGATATTGATAACAATTCAATTGATTTTGAGATTCAAGACCCAACCCCAAAAACAAGAAACAGCGTTTATGTTGAGCCGCCAGTTCCGTCAGCGCCTGAATCGCCAGATCTGCCGACACCGCCCACGCCACCCACGCCGCCCACGCCAACCTTATCAGACACAGCGGCTCCGCAAGTTAGTTTCGTTCTTAATTTAACTCAAACAAAATCTATTTTTCCGGTTAATTTTACCCTTAAAGACCAGGCCGGAACGACTTCTTCTGGAATAGACAGTTATATTTTCCGCTGGAAAGAAGGAGAGGTTTGGCCGGCTGTTGAATGGCAGGAAGACCCAGAACAAAAAGTAGATGGACGTCCGACGTCTATCAGTTTGGCAAGGAGGTTTGAGGGCGAAGAAGAAAAGACATATTTTTTTCAGATAAAAGCAAAAGATTTTGCCGGAAACGAGTCGGATTGGCTGCCAGAAACGTCGGCTAAAACGAAAATAACAGGCACTGCTAAAAAGATTTTAATAAACGAAATTCAGATTGATAGCATTGAGGGAGCCGGCGGAGCAGACGACGACTGGATTGAATTATATAATCCAAACAACGTTGCTGTTTCTTTGGCCGGCTGGTCTATTCAAAAACACAGCAAAAGCGATCCATGTTCCACTGCTTCAAGTTTTAAAAAAGTATCTTTTGCAGACAACGCAGTAATATCTGCCAATGGTTTTTTTCTGATTGTTAGCCCTAAGGCCAATGATTTTTTACAAAATATTGCTGATGCGATTATGTTAAGTGGTTGGTATTTAAGCGATAATAATACGATTTATTTAGTTAAAGATCAGGAAAAAATTACAAGCGGTGTTGATGAAGACATATCAGATAAAGTTGGCTTTGGCGTAGCCTGTTTTACAGAAAAAGAGCCGGCCATAAACCCTCCCCAAGGCCAGAGCATTCAAAGAAAATGGAACACAACGACCCTTCAACACCAGGACACAGATAATAATTCAGCTGACTTTGAAATTCAAACGCCAAACCCCAAAACATCTTTCCCAAAAATATCCATACAGGGGGACGCCAAAGAAAGGGGCAGTGGATTGCCTGGCACTATCCAGTATTTTCTTAAAATCAAATGGCAGGGCATCAGTTCTGGCATTGCTAATTACGATATACAATACAAGAAAAACGATGCCAGTTGGCAAGATTGGATTTTGCAAACAACTGAAACAGAAAAATTTTTACAAGCGCCTTATTCTTTGCTTACAGATAATATTTATTATTTTAGGGCAAGAGCGACAGACCAAGACAGCAATATAGGCAACTGGAAAGAAATTGAAGTAAATCTTATAAATCCAGTGGTTATCAACGAAGTTGCTTATTTTGGAACAAATTCTTCAAGAAGCGACCAATGGATAGAGCTTTATAATAGAAGCGACAGTTTAGTTGACTTAACGGGCTGGAAGATTATTTCGGGTTATGGCGGTTCAGACAGTTTGAATATTGAATTAAAAGGAACAATTCCCGCAAAAGGATATTTTATATTAGAAAAAAGTGACGAAAATGTTGTTTCTGATATTTTGGCTAATCAATTTTATGCGGGATCCTTTGGAAAAGCTTATTTTTATCTTTACGACAAAAATAACAGATACATTGACCAATCGTATATTCCAGCCGGCGGGTGGACAGAGATAGATGTTTTAAAAGAGGGAAATTATTATTCTGTAGAAAGAATTAGTCCTTATTCTTTTGGCCTTGACCCTAAAAATTGGAGAATAAACAATAGAATAGCTATAAATGGAAAAGATAGAGACGGAGGGCAAATTTATGGAACGCCGGCTTCGGTCAACAGCGTTCATCAAATTTATACCTCTCATTACTTGGGCTTTGTAGAAGACACAATTCTTAAAAAAGAACTAAGCCCTTATTTGTTTTGGGGGCCAAGCGTAACTGTTTTAAATAACGCCACCTTAATTATTGAGCAGGGAACTGTTATCAAATTTTTAAGCGCCGGCTTAACAATAGACGGCGCCTTAAAAGCGATTGGAACGCCTGCTGAAAAAATTATTTTTACTTCGTTTTTAGACGATCAATACGGCGGAGACACCAATGGCGACGCTAACGCGTCTTTGCCTAATCCAGGCAACTGGTTTGGCATTGGTTTTACAAAAGACAGCTCGGGTTCTGAACTGGAAAATATTGTTTTGCGATACGCCGGCGATTCATCTGGCCAGGGGCTTGGGACGGGCCTTAAAGTTGACAGATCTTCTATTTCTTTAAAAGATTCTGTTGTTGAGAAAAATAAAAACAGGGCGTTGTGGCTTATAAACTCTTTGTCTTCAATTGAGTCGTCGCAATTTATTGATAATAATATTGCAAACAATATTTCGGCTAATGCCATGGCAATTCAAATTGAAGGGTCTTCGCCTTCAATCAAAAATTGTTATTTTGAGAAAAATGGGATAGGAATAAACATTGACTACTGGAATGACTCGGAAAACAGTTTGGAAATAAGGTCTTTTCCAGTTGTTGAAAATAACATTTTTAAAGAAAATTTTGCATCAATTTGGATAGGAAGCCTTTCTTATCCTTTATTTGCGGGAAATCAAATGACAAATAATTCTTTAAATGCCCCCGTTTTAGAAGGCCCGATTAAAGAAGATATTACGTTGAGTTATGGCTCTGTATATATTATAAAAACAAACCTTGTTGTTCCTTTTGGAAAAACATTAACAATAGAGCCGGGAGCCATTATCAAATTTATTAACGGCGGATTAATTATAAAGGGCAGTTTGAGGGCGCAGGGAACCTCAGACCAGAAAATTGTTTTTACCGCGTATGCTGATGACGAATACGGCGGAGACACCAATGGCGACAGCGATAATTCTCTGCCAACTCCCGGCCAGTGGTATGGTATTGAGTTTACAAAAGACAGCTCGGGTTCCGAGCTGGAAAATATTGTTTTGCGATACGCCGGAGCTGACCTTGGCAATAATTTTGGAGCCGGCATTAAAGTGAACCAGTCAAATATTTCTTTAAGAAATTCTGTTTTACAAAACAACAGAAATAGCGGGCTGTTGCTTATTAATTCTTTGTCTATTGTTAATAATGTTCAGTTTTTAGGGCACACAAAGCCAGATTTGCCAAAAGAGCCAAAGGCAGTTTATATTCAGGGTGGAAAACCCGAAATTAAAAATTCTCATTTTCAGGATAATTATTACGGAATTTTTATGAACAAATGGACAAACCCTGATACCGGATTAGATATTTACTCCGAGGCCGAATTGCATTTAATTCCCCTTGACCCCGAAGCCAATACTTTTACAAACATCTCAAAATTAGACATCTTTGACGCCAGCATTATCCCTTAATAATAAAAATAGGATAGGTAAAAATATGTATATGTGCAGAAAATCGACGATCGTCGATTTTCTGCGCGTGATGTTTTGTTATGATAGAATAATGTGATAGAATAATTTGATATGGATATTAATAATTTGGAGAAAGTTTTGGAAAATGAGCCGAAGTACAGGTTGAAGCAAGCAAACGAGGCGATTTTTAAAAATTTTATTTCTGACTGGTCAGAAGCTGTTTTTTTGCCCCAGGATCTAAGGAAAAAATTAAACAAAGAATGCAATCTTTCAATTAAAGCAGAAACACTTGTTTCAAAAACAAAAGATAGCGTAAAGGCAAAAATTATTTTAGAAGACGGATTAAAAATAGAAACAGTTTTAATGAGGCACAACGACGGAAGGAATACGGTTTGTGTTTCTTCGCAGGTTGGATGCCCTTTGGGGTGCCTTTTTTGCGCCACGGGAAAAATGGGTTTTAAAAGAAACCTGACTTATTCTGAAATTATAGAGCAAGTGATTTTTTTTGAGCGTTATTTAAAAAATGAAGTTAGCGGGCGTCGGACACCCGCTAACTTTAAAAGAGTGACTAATGTGGCTTTTATGGGGATGGGGGAGCTGTTTTTAAATTATAATAACGTAATGAAAGCAGTAAGAATTTTAAATAACAAAGATGGCCTGAATATTGGAGCAAGGTCTATTTCTGTATCAACTGCCGGCATTAAAGAGGGCATTAAAAAATTGTCAGAAGAGGGAATTCAAATAAATTTAGCCATTTCTTTACACGCTCCAAATAATAATTTACGGAGCTCTCTAATGCCCATAAACAAAAGATATTCAATAGAAGTAATTTTAAAAGAAGTTGACGAGTATATAAAAGAAACAAAAAGAAAAGTAATGTTTGAATATGTCTTGATAAAAGACATAAATGATTCTGACGAATGCGCAAAAGAACTGGCAAAAATAATGAACCCCGTTAGAAATAACGGAAGTACTATTTCTAACGGGGTGAATAAAAAATTATATTTTTTAAACTTAATTTTATATAACCCAACCGGAAAGTTTAAGCCGTCTTCCGCAAAAAGGGTAGAAAAATTTAAAGCCATACTCAAAAAATCAGGAATTAATTTTGTTCAAAGATACAGATTTGGCCAAGACATTAAAGCCGCCTGTGGCCAATTTGCTTCTTAAACAGAACAATGGTTATTCACAGGTGATATTGGCAGTTTTTGTGATATAATTAATAATAAAACGTTTTTTAAAGTTTTATGCTCTTTATAAAAAAGCAGCCAGATTTTTTTGACTTTACGGGAATTTTTTGTTATTTTTAGGAATAAACAATTTTACAATTAAAAACAACATGGAAGATAAATTTATAAAAATAACCAACGAGGCATATAAGATATTAGATTTTTTTCCAGAATCAGATCCTTTAAAAAACAAAGCCAAAAAAACAGCCTTGTCTGTAATGGAAAGCTTGATATTGTCAGGCAACTGGCGGATTAAGAAAGACAACTGGACGCCCATAAAAGATATTTTGCAAGAAAACAAGGAAAAACTGCTTAAAAAAACGCTGGAAGAAATTGAAATTCTTTTAAGTTTTTTTAAGCTGGGTAAACTTCAAGGATGGATAAGCGACTCTAATTTTTTAATAATTTATAACGAATACGAAAAAATAAAAGAAGAGGTATTTCAATATTTGCCAAAATATCAACTGCCCCTAAGAGAAAATTTTAAAGAAATTTTAAAAGAAGAAATTATAAACGATAAAACAGAAGCAAGTTTTAAAAAAGATGAGTTATTTGCAACGGTTTTTTTACCGCCAGACAAAACAGAAGAACCAAAACAAAACTTGATACCCGATAAATTAAGCGGCGCTAAAGAAAAAGAATCCGCTAATTTAGAAAACATCATTTCAGAACGGCAAAAAAAGATAATTAAATTTTTAGAAGAAAACAAAAAAGCCCAGGTAATGGATTTAAAAAAAGTTTTAAAAGACGTTACCAAAAGAACAATAAGAAGAGACTTAGATGATTTATTGAAAAAGGGAAATATTGTTAGGGTTGGAGAGTGGAATCAGGTTTTTTATCAAATTTCTTAAAAGATATTAGATAGGACATATATATTTTATATTTATGTCCTATTGTTTAATAACCATTATAATTTTTTGTCCCATAGTGTCCTACCTTAAATATTTGACTTTCATAAATTTTTATTATATAATATAGCCCTATAGTAATGGATAACACAAGAGAGCAATTTAGCAACATTTACGACCAATATATTGAGAAAATATATAGGTTTGTTTACTTAAAAGTTAATTCCCAAGAAATAGCTGAAGATATAACTTCTAAGGTGTTTTTAAAGGGATGGGGCGCGTATATGGATAAAAAAGAGATAAGAAATCCCGGAGCATTTTTATACCAAATAGCCGGCAATATGGTAATTGACCATTATAGGGAGAAAGGTAGGACAAAAATCGTTTCTGCTGAAAATATTCCCCAGGCGATAGACCCGGGAGCGAACCTTCAAGATATGGCAATATTAAGCTCGGATGTCAATGCCGTTAAGGTGGCTATGCAAAAATTGAAAAAAGACTATCAAGACATAATAATGTGGCACTATTTAGATGATATGCCCATTGCCGAAGTGGCTAAAATTATGGATAAACCAGCTGGCACAATAAGGGTAATGCTTCACAGGGGCCTAAAAGAGCTTAAAGATATAATACAAGAATCTTAAAATTGTAACAAATAGGCAGTTTTTACGTCATAATAGTAATAGGCAAATTTAGAGCAAAATAACAAAACATGCCAAAAATGAATGAAAAACAACTCATTGAGGCGATAAAGAAATTAAATGAAATCAAGCCCAGAAAAGAATGGGTTGTTTTTACTAAGTCGCAAATTTTTGAAGGTTCTGCTAAAACCGCTGTGAAGAGAAAGAAAATTGCCAAGAAATCATTTTTTGCAGAAAAAATGCTTGGGGTGCTGGATATATTTTCCATATTAACCCATCAAAAAAAATTGGCTTATGCCTTAGCGACGCTTGCCCTTATGGTTTTTGGCGTATTCGGGTTTGCCCAATATACTGTGCCGGGAGACTTTTTGTTTTCTGTAAAAAAAGTTACAGAGCAGTCGCAAACAGTTTTGACAGGAGGAAATAATTTAAAAAACAATTTAGACAGCTATAACAGAAGGGTGCAAGATTTGGTAAGGGTGGTAAAGGAAAATAAGCAAAGCAATATTCCTTCGGCCATAAACGAAGTTAAAATAAGCATGGCAGGAGCCGTAAAATCACTGACAGAAGCCGTAACGCAAAACAGAAAAAATATAAAAGAAATTGCTGTTGAGGTTAAAAAATTAGAAGACAACAAAAGGCAATTACAAACATTGGGAATAGACATCAGCGCCACAGAAGATACAAAAGAGCTGGATATTGTTTTGGCTCCCTTGGTAAAATCAGAAATTAACAATTTAGAAGAAGCAACCCTAACAGAAGAACAGCAAATAAAATTGGAGGCTGTGAAAGAATTATATGATAGCGGAAAATTTACAGAAGCATTAGAAGGGATATTATTATTTTAACAATTTGACGAGTCGTTTCGTGGTTATTACGTAAAACCGCGAAAGTCCTGCCCTGGGCAGGCAAGTGGTCGACCGACGAGAAAAATATTTAGTAATATATTAATCTTAAAAATAAAATACACTAAAATGAGTATACGAAAAACAATTATTACAACCGTAGTCGCTTTGACAATGGTTGCTATGGTTGCTCCAGGTGTGGCTCAAGGTGTTACAATTGACGAGCTTTTGGCTCAGATTGCCCAATTGCAAGCCCAATTATTGGCTTTGCAAGGAAGCGCAACCCCAACAGGTTTAGCGCCAGCAGCTTGCTCAGGCATCACTCTTACAAGAACTTTAGTAAAAGGTTCAACAGGAAGCGATGTCAAATGCGTTCAAGCGCTTTTAAACACCAATGCAGCGACACAGGTAGCAGCCAGCGGAGTCGGCTCAGCCGGCAACGAAACAACCACCTACGGCAATTTAACCGTAGCGGCTGTTAAAAAGTTCCAAGCAATGTATGGCACAGGTTCATTGGGCACAGTTGGTCCTTTAACAAGGGCCAAAATGAATTCAATGTTATCTGGAGGAACAACCGGTGGCGGAACAACAGTGGTTCCAACAGGCACAGGATTAACAGTGGCATTAGCTTCTAATAATCCAGCATCCTCAACAATTGTTGACGGTCAGGCATTAGCCTCATTGGCAAAATTGGTTTTCTTAAATGGCGACAATACAGAAGTAAAGGTTACAGTATTAAAGCTAAAGAGAATCGGCATTTCAGCTGATGCTTCTATAGCCAACCTTTATTTGTTTGACGGAGCCACAAGATTAACCGACGGAGCAGCCGTTTCTTCCACAGTAATAAACTTTAACAACACATCAGGGTTGTTTACAGTTCCAGCAGGCGGCTCAAAGATAATCAGCTTACTAGCCGATATCAGCGCCGCAAACGCTGCAGCTGGAGAAACAATGGGATTGCAAGTTGTTGTATCAACCGATGTTTCAACAAATGCCAGCTCTGTAAACGGAACATTCCCAATTACAGGAAACTTGCACACAGTGGCTACCGGAACATTAGCAGGAGTTGAATTTAATGCCACAACAACTCCTTCAGACGCCACTATTGATCCTCAAAATGATTACACTGTTTGGCAAAATAGCGTGATTATCACAACAAGATCAGTTGACATGACCCGTATTTCTTTCAGAAAAACAGGGTCTGTAAAAGATGCTGATTTGCAAAACTTCAGACTATATGTTGACGGCGTCCAAGTTGGTTCAGCCGTTCCAAACTTAGTCTTAAGCTCTAACAACGAATCACTTGTAACTTTTGACTTAGCTGTTTCTCCAAAAAGATTGGAGGCCGGCACAAGAGTTGTAAAGTTGATGGCTGACATTATTGGAGGATCTTCTTTGACCTTCCAATTCCATTTGTGGAATGTTGCCGATTCAACATTTGTTGATACGCAATACGGCGCAAATATTACGCCAGATTTGGTATCAGACGCATCATTCACAAAGAGGTCAGCAGGAACAAGCGGTATGACAGTTGGCTCTGGAACAATCACCTTTACCAAAAAGACAGATTCTCCATCCGGCAACATTGTTGATGGTGCTTCAAATGCGACATTGGCAAAATTTGAAGTGAAAGCGGCCGGAGAAAAAGTAAAGATTGAAAACCTTTATATTTCAGCCAACGTAGATACTTCAGGAGTTTCTGGATTAAGAAATGGTATGTTGTTAGCTAATGGAGTGCAGATTGGTTCAACAACCACTTTGTATGACCCAGCTGACAGCTCATACGATTACACAACATTCAGTCTTGGCTCATCTTTATTAGTTGTGCCTGGAATCCCGGTAACATTAGAAGTAAGTGCTTATATATACGACACCGGAACATCTGATACAAC
>JBBTQJ010000003.1:0-34173 GCA_038065755.1 Patescibacteria group bacterium
TCATGTTTCTCCTGCTGTAATCTCCGCTCTTCTTGCTCTTTCGCCTTCCTCTGAGCTTCCTCTCCCTCTCTTATTTTTTGCCTCTCTTCTGGTGTCGCATTTGCCCACCTTTGCCTATTTTCTTCTCTTTGCCTTTGCCGTTGATCCGCTTCGGCTTCCATTTGTCTCTTACGATCTTCCCTCTCTTTTTGCCGTTGATCCGCTTCGATTTCCATTTGTCTCTTACGATCTTCCCTCTCTTTTTGCCTCCTATCTGCCTCTTCTTCTATCTGTTTCCTATACTCTTCGTATTCTTTATCTTTTTGGGTGTTTACTGATTCTTGCTGTATTGGAGATTGCTCAGCGGGCTGACTCTCTCCGCCTGCTGAAAAGGCATTATCAAGTTCATGGTATGCTCTTGATAATTCTTCATTGTCCTGCCTCTGTGCTTGTTCTTTTGTTTCCTGAAATTTTTCCGGAGGCATAGGAATAAGCCCCGGAGGAATTTCGGGTTGAGATGGAACTTCTGGCACAGGGGCTGATTCCTGAACAGGTGGCGGCGTTGATTCTTGCGAGGGAAATCCCTCTGGTGAATTAGACATAAAATTATCTATTATTGCCTCCAAATGCACGGTCTATTTTTTCTCGCGCCTCTTTTATTTCTGCCTCGACCTTTAATTTCTCCGCCTGAGCTTTTGCTACCTCGGTTTCTAACATTGTATCCCTTTGAGCTATAAGCAAATCAAGTTCTTTCTGCCTCATCGGCTTAAATCTATCCCCTGCAGCCCTAAATTTATCGTTGGCCTCGGAAATTAAATGGTCTAACTCAGATATTTTTTCAGTCTGGGTTTTTTCTCGCTTATTATTAGTATTACTATTTTCGTCTTCAAGATTTATTTGTTGTTCGGGTTCCTCTTGAACAGGTCCCGATTCTATATTTTTTGGCATATTTTTATTTTTTTAATAATATTATTTTAATTTAAATTACTTCCCTAAGTTTTTTAAGGCGAGTTTATCTTATGTTTTCTAAAACAAAATTTTTAATCTTTTCTGCGGATACAAAAGCTTTTTCGGCATCTTTCCACATCCATAAAGATTTTTTCCTTTTTTAATTATATTTTTGTAAAAAAAATCTCCTAAAAACAGCCTGTTTTTGACTTCTTCTGGCGTCTTAACTAAAATATCAACTGGCAGGACGCCGTCAATTATTTTTCTTACAGCCGCATTTCTTTCAAAAAAATTTTGCTTTGTATTTTTAATAATCAACAAGTCCACATCGCTGTCTTGATTTGGTTTTCCCCACGCAAAAGAGCCGAAAAGAATAATTTTTTCGGGATCATATCTTTCAGCTATTTTTTGCGCTATTTTTTTTATTTCTTTTTTACTTATTAATTTATTGGTTTTCATTTATAAATTATTTTATGTTATTTCCCTAAATTTTTCAAGGCGAGTTTTATTCTTTCTTCGGGGTTTTTTATGTCTTTGGAAATTTGTTCTAAAGAATTTTTTGCCTGTTGTTTTGAAAAGCCTAATTGCATTAGGGCTGATTCTGCTTCGTCAATGGAAGAGAGTTTTGAACCCATTGTTTTTATTTTTCCTGTTAGCTCTAAAATAATAGATGAGGCCCTTTTTTGGCCAATGCCTGGAATTCCTTCAAAAATATTTTCGTCCTGCTTTAAAATTCTATCTTTTATTTTTTCTAACGGACCCAAAACCGAAATTTCCAAAGCCGCTTTCGGGCCGACTCCATGAATATCATTTAATATTTCAAAAAATTCCAGTTCTTCGGGGGTTAAAAAACCGTAAAGGTCAGAGGCGTCTTCTTTTATATTATGAAAACAAAATACCTTGAGGTTTTTGCCTTCTTCTGGTATTTTTAACAGGGTTTGGCGCGATAAAAAAACTTTATATCCAACATTGTTGGCTTCAATAATTATAAACTTATCTTTTCTTAATATAATTTTTCCCGATAAAAATGCTATCATTAAATAAATTATATATGAAATTTGATTTAAAATCAAAATTTAAGCCCAAAGGAGACCAGCCGGAAGCAATATCGGGGCTGATAAAAAATTTAAAAACCGGAGTAAAAGACCAGGTGCTTTTGGGCGTTACGGGGTCTGGAAAAACTTTTGTAATGTCTAATGTTATTAAAAAGGAGCAAAAGCCGGCTTTAATTATTTCTCCAAACAAAACCTTGGCCGCTCAATTATACCAGGAATTCAAAGAATTTTTTCCAAACAATGCCGTTCATTATTTTGTTTCATACTACGACTATTACCAGCCAGAGGCCTATATTCCAAAAACCGACACATATATTGAAAAAGACGCAAAAATAAACCAAGAAATTGACAGGCTGAGACATTCGGCTGTCCAAGATGTTTTATTAAGAAAAGATGTTGTTGTGGTTGCTTCTGTTTCTTGCATTTATAATATAGGTTCCCCCGAAAACTACCAAAATGTTTCTTTAGAAATAAAAACTGGACAAAAAATAAAAATAAGAGATTTTTTATTGCTTTTAACAAATCTTCAGTATCAAAGAAATGACATTGATTTTAGGCCCGGCTGTTTTAGGGCAAGGGCAGATATTATAGATATTTATTTGGTTACCGGAGAAAAAATATTAAGAGTGGATTTTACAAAAGACCAGATAAAAAAAATTTCCTTTTTAAAAAATACGGCGTCTCCGAGTTTTAATTTGAGCGTTAAAAACTTTAAAGTTTTCCCCGCTGTTTTTTGGGTGGCCCCCCAAGACAAGATAAACGTTGCTGTTGAAAATATAAAATTAGAGTTGCAAGAAAGATTAAAAAATTTAAAAAAACAAAAAAAATTATTAGAGACTGAAAGGCTGGAACAAAAAACAAACTACGATCTGGAAATGCTAAAAGAGTCTGGGTGGTGCCACGGAATAGAAAACTACTCAAGGCACCTAGAATTTAGAAAACCGGGGCAAGCCCCCTTTTCCCTTGTTGATTATTTTGATTATTTTAATCCCAAGGGTTATTTAATGTTTATTGACGAATCGCATATCTCAATTCCTCAAATCAGAGCGATGTCGGTTCAAGACAAAATAAGAAAAGAAACCTTGGTTGATTATGGTTTCCGCCTGCCCTCTGCCATTGATAACCGGCCATTAACATTTAAAGAATTTCAAGAAAGGCAAAAACAGACAATATATGTGTCGGCTACGCCTTCTGATTATGAAAAAGAAAAATCAAAAAATAATATTATAGAACAGATAATCAGGCCGACCGGCCTTTTGGAACCCTCTATAGAAATTAGAAAAACAGATAATCAAATTAAAGACCTGATAAAAGAAATAGAAAAAGAAATTTCTAAAAAACGAAGAGCGCTGGTTGTATCTTTAACAAAAAGACTGGCTGAAGAAATTTCAGAATATTTGATTGAAAAAGGAATAAAGTCCCAATATTTGCACTCTGAAATAAAAACATTAGAAAGGCCGGAAATTTTAAAAAAATTAAGGCAGGGAAAATATGACGTGTTGGTTGGAATTAATCTTTTAAGAGAGGGCCTGGATTTGCCCGAGGTTTCTTTAATAGCAATTTTAGACGCTGACAAGGAGGGTTTTTTAAGAAACAAAACAACCTTAATACAAACAATGGGCAGGGCGGCCCGTCACCCCAATGGCCGCATAATTTTATATGCAGACAAAACAACCCTGTCAATGAAGCTGGCCATTGATGAAATAAACAGAAGAAGAAAAATTCAGGAAAATTATAATAAAAAACATAAAATAACCCCAAGTCCGATTATTAAAGACATTAGAGATTGGGGCTTTTCTAAAAAAGAGGATATTATTTCTGAATTTTGGGCGGTTCACGACAAAAAACTTTTAGAAAAAGAAATGAAAAAAGCCGCGAAAAATCTTGATTTTGAAAGAGCGGCCGAATTAAGAGACCTAATTAAAAAATCAGAAAAAAGGGCGACATAGGCCGCCCATATTTTTATTGCTTTTTTGGTTTGCAATAATTTTCAAGTTTTTCTAAAAATCTGCTTTCTTTGTATTTTTCTTTCCATCTTTTAATTATTATAGACCCGACATATTTTACCAAGTCGCGATACCAGCCAATATACCAGCTTCGCCAACCCCTTAATAGATAGTCTATTGGAAAAATAATTGTTCTCAAAATTACCCTGAAAAAACTAAATCTGTGATAAAACCCCGCCATCAGCTTCATGGGAATTTCTTGAAGCTGTTTTAAACTCATATTATCTGGCATAAAACACACAGAGTTGCCATCATATCTAGACCAGGGCACAACATTTAGGGGAAAAATTCTTCCTTCTTTTTCTAGCCGCTCTCTTAGTGGCGCGCCTGGAAGGGGTATGGGTTTTAATATCTGCACGCTGTCAAATTTTGCTTTTTTTATAAATGTTCTAAAACGCTTTCCCATTTCTTCGGGGCTTATTTGGCTTCTTTTTTCTTTTGGCGGATAGCCAAAAATAAACATCCCGTGAATCCAAAAATTTTGGCGTAAAATTTTAACCCAACCTATCATATCTTTTGAAGTATAGCCCTTTCTCATATTAGATAAATCCTCGTCAATAGGAGATTCACAGCCAATAAACAGAGTTTTTACTCCGGCCGCCTTCATTGTTTTAATAAATTCATTGCTTTTAGCAATTCCAAGGCGCGTTTGGACAAAAAAACTTAAACGATTGCCATATTTTTCAGTAATCATTTCAAAAAATCTCATTGTTCCTGGCATATCTTCTTCGAGGCGGTCGTCCACTATAAAAAATTTGCGGGCCCTTCTTGTTTCTACAAGCCATTCTACGTTTTCAAATAAATATTCGGGGCTTGCCCACCTGGCTTTGGTATTTACAGAACAAAATTCGCACCTCATTGAACAGCCTCTTATCCTGCTTAAAGAATAAACCTTTATTTTAGCCCCTCTTACCAATCCAAAGTCTGGAAAAGGAAGCCCGTCTAAATTTTGAATAATATTTGTTTCTTTTGGCGTGGTAAAAATTTTTCCGTCTTTCAAAAAAGAAATTCCAGGCGCGCTGTCTAAACAGAGATTTTCGTTCAAAGAATAAATAATTCTTCTTATTTCGGGCTCTCCGTCGCCATGCAAAACTACGTCAATGTTATGTAAAAGGGTTTCCTCGGGGCAATAAGAAGCATGCCAGCCCCCCGCAACTGTTTTAACGCCCAACTCTTGGTATAATTTAGCCAAGTTCCAAACTCTTTCCATTGTGCTCGTTAAACCGCAATAAAAACCAACAACATCTGCCGTATTTTGTATTTGAAGAGTTGTATGGTCTGGCAAGCCGTCTTTATCAAGGCAGCCAAGCCCATTGCAATTATTTTCGTCAATTATTTCCACTCTCCATCCCCATAGTTTATTTACTATTGTAGCAACTATTACTGGCCCTATTGCCACAACCGATTTGGCATTTTTGCTGTAACTATATATGTTTTCCTCTGGGTAGACTGGAATAATTATTCTAAACAAACGCCGTCTGTTTATCGCCATTTTTCTCTCCTTTTTGCCGGTTAATAGAAGTTTGCAGACAAAATGTCAAAGGGCTAAAAAAGACTTTTAACTTTTTATAGCATAATGCAAGCCCCCTTTACAACTATTTTTTTTGACAAAATTAAATATATTTGATAAGATACAATCATTAAAATTTTAAATTATTTTTATTATGGCAATAATAAAATCAGCTAAAAAAGCTGCCAGGCAATCAGTTAAAAGAAAGGCTGTAAACCTTGTTTATAAAAACAATATAAAGAACCTCGTTAAAGAGGTCCGCAGTTTGATTTTGGTAAAAAAAACAGAACAAGCAAAAAATATGTTACCAAAATTATATAAAGCCTTTGACAAGGCTGCGAAGAAAGGGGTTATTAAAAAAAATACGGCTTCAAGAAAAAAATCCAGATTAACAAGGTTACTAGCAAAATCTATTGGTTAAATTTCTGAAACTAATAAATCCAGCGCTGTTTCCGGTTCTGCTTTTCCCGTTTTAATATCTAAATCTGCCTGGAATATTTTCTGGTAGATTTTTTTTAGGTCTTGCAGGGAAAATTGATTGCATAAATAATAATTTTTTTTAACCACAAAAGGATGAAGGTTGCTTTTTTTTACAATGGCCGAGTATGGGTTCTGCTGTTCTTGCAGTTCTTTTATTATTAAAAGATTTTTAAATTGGTAAGCTATCATTGAAATTAAATAAAAAATGTTGTCTCCCTGCTCTATGTGTTTATATAAAAAAGAAAGCGCCTGTTTTTTGTTTTTTAGCGCCAAGGCATCTATGGTTTTAAATATATCGTTTTCAATTTTGGGCCTTATTAATAAATCAATATCTTCTTTCTTTATGGGGCTGCCGGCCTTAAAATCGGCCAACTTTTTAATTTCATTTTTTATCTGCCAAAGATTGTTTCCAATATAATTCAAAATAATTCCCTCTATCCCAAAATCGGCCTTGGCGTTATTTTTTTTAAACTCGTTTTTAATCCAGTTTAAAAGGGCTATTCCTTTTAACAAATTAAACTCTTGGCATTTTGCTTCTTTTTTGAGCGCTTTAAATAATTTATTTCTTGCGTCAACTTTTTCTTCTTCAAAAACGACAATGATATCTTTTGTTTCTCTAAGTTTATTGATTTCTTTTAAAAAACCTTCCTGAAGGCCCTGGTTAGAAAAAATATTTTTTAAAACTATTAATTTTTTTTCTAAAAACATTGAAATAATTTTAAGGCTGTCTGTAAGGTCGTTAAAATTATCTTTTTCGGCGTCAATATAAATCAAATTTAGTCCTGATTTATGAATTTTTTTATAGTGTTCTACGATCTCATTTAATTTCTGGCGCGACCTATATGTATCTTCCCCGTACAAAAATATAATCATACCTATTTTTTCTATTAACTCAATTTTATTATACAAAATAAAAGTCCCTGCAACAATGATTGATGTTGCTATGGGGCATAATTTAAGTTGGGAGGACGTCGGAAGTTCCCCGAATTATAATTTTTGGCAATAGGGGCAGAAACAGGAACTTCTGCCGCCGATTTTAATCCGTTTTAACAAGGTTTTACAGCGGAAACATTTTTGGCCCTCTCTTTGATAGGCCTTTTTTTCTATATCAAAATTACCCTTCTTTCCTTCAATATTTCTATAATCGGCAAAGCTTTCGCCCCCCAGCTCTATGCCTTTTTTTAAAACTTTTTTAATTGCCGCGTAAAGAGACAACATTTCTTTGTTGTTTAATTTAGAAACGTCTTTTAGGGGATTAATTTTTGACCGCCACAAAGATTCGTCAGAATAAATATTGCCTATGCCAGCTATAATTTCTTGATTCATTAAAACCTGTTTTATCTTGCCTTTTTTGTTTTTAAAAATTTTTTTAAATTTTTCAAAAGTAAAATTTTTTTCTAAGGGTTCTGGTCCCAATTTTTTAAAATAATCTGAATTTAACAGCTCTTCTGTTTTCCATAATTCTATTTTAGCGAATTTTCTCATATCAGACAGGGCTAGCATGTTGTTATTGTCTAAAAAAAATATTAAATGCAAAAAACGGTTATATGGATCAGCTAGCGGACCGTTTTTTGGAGCCTGCCATTTACCTTCTCTTTTTTGCCATTTTCCATATAAAAGATGCCCTGTCATTTTTTGATGAACCAATAAAGAATATCCTTCTGATAAATTTATAATCACATTTTTTGCCCTGCGCCAGGCTCTGATTATTTTTTTTCCTTTAATTTCTTTTTTAAAATTTTCAAAGCTTTTTGGTTTTTTAACCAATCTTTTTGCATCTGTCCAAACATCAACAAAGGTCCTTTTAAGGACCTTTGAGTTTAAACCTTTTATTGTTGTTTCTACTTCGGGCAGTTCGGGCATATTTTTTTAAGAGATAGGAATGTCTTCACTGTTTTCTTTTTTATTTTTGTTCATACCTAACCTCTCTCTTAGCTGATAAAGTTCTGTTTTAAAGTCTATCGCCTCCTTCTCTTTATTTTTTACTTCTTCTCTAAGTTTTTCTGACTCATTCATTATTTTTTCAAGTTCTATTGTTCTGTTTTTAACTTTTTGGTCTAAAGAGTCAATTATTTCTTCTAGGTCTTGGGTTTTTGCCCTTACTTTTATGTCTACTGATTTTTCTGTTTTTTCTTCCTTAGAGTGGCTTTCTTCAAGCTCCTCTGCTATTTTATTAAAAATACGGGCTAGTTCTCCAAACTCGTCTTTGGTTTCTAAATAAACCCTTGTCGCCAAGTCTCCCTTGCTTAATTCTGTGGCTCTTTTTAATAATTTTTTTACGGGTGAAGAGAATTCCTGGCCTATGGCAAATCCAAATAAAAAAATAAAAACAGCAAGCAAAAAAACAACTATGTAAAAACTAAAATTAAATTTGTTAAATCCCAGGGCGATAAAAACAACTATGGTGAAAATGCCTATAATAATTATGGGCAGGGCTATTCTAAGGGTAATATTAGATATGTTCATATTATTATTTTTATTAAATTATTCATTGTCTATCTGGGGCAAGCGATTAATAAGGGTATTAAATTCTAATTTATTAAACAGGGCTCCGGCTTCTTTTTGGTTGAAGCCTCCAAATTTGCAACCCTCAAGCGAAAACCGAATATCAACATCTTTTTTTGTTTCTACTAGCTCTTTTGACAAATATGCTTTTTCTTTGTTGTTTAATAAAAGATCTTTTGTGCGAATTTTAATATTTGCCATGCCTTCGCTAATTTCTTTATAAAGATTTTCTATATTTCCAAACTTGTTAATCAGGTCTGCCGCTGTTTTTTTACCTATACCCAAAACACCAGGAATATTATCAGATTGGTCTCCGGTTAGAGCCTTAAAATCATTCATTTGTTCTGGCTCTACTCCAAATCTTTCTTTTACTTTTATTTTATCATAAATAATTGTGTCTTTAATTCCTTTTCCTAAAGTATAAACCTTTATTTCGTTATTTACCAGTTGCAAATTATCCAAGTCGCCAGACAAAATATAAATTTCTAAAGAATTGTCCTGTTTTTGGGCTGTGTCGCAAATTGTGGCGATTAGGTCGTCTGCTTCAAAGCCCTCTGTTGCAAAAACCGGAATTTTAAGCGCCTGTAAAACTTCTTTGGCAATTGGTATTTGAGAAATGATTCCTTGTGGAGTGGCCGGCCTCTGGGCTTTATATTCTTCAAATTTTTTATGCCTGAATGTTTTTGCCTTTGTATCAAAACAGGCAACAATGTAATCGGGTTTTAGGTCTTTTATTGCTTTAAATAATGTCAGTAAAAATCCATAAACTGCTCCGGTCTCCTGACCGGATTTTGTTGACAGGGGTGGCAGGGCATGGAAAGCCCTGTGCAACAACGCATTGGAATCAATTATAATTAACCTTTTTTTTTCTTCCATTTTTGTATTATATCACCTTAAAAAACCTTATCAAATTTGCCAGTTGTCAATTCGCGGGTTTTTTCGCTGATAAATTTAAATTTAATTATAATTGCGGATTTTGGCAGAATATTTTTAATTTTGTCCGGCCATTCTATTGCCACGATATTTTTTTTGTTTGAAATAATTTCTTTAAAGCCTAATTCTAAAATCTCTTTTGAATTTTTAATGCGATAACAATCAAAATGATAAAAATATTTAAATTTTGGAATTTGGGATTTGGGATTTGATTGGTCGTTGGGATTCGGGATTTGGAATTTTCTAAAAATTATAAATGTCGGGCTTAATATTTTTTCTTTTATTCCAAGCCCCTTGGCAAGGCCCTGTAAAAATGTTGTTTTTCCAGAACCTAAATCTCCCTGTAAACCTAAAACCACAGCTGTTTTTTTAGCTGCCCTTTTGTCCGCCAGCTGGCGGATTTTTTTTGCTTGTTTTTCCCCAAGCCTCTGTGTCTGGTCCGGGTTATTTGTAATATATTTTTCTTTTATGTTTATTATTAATTTTTGCACTTGATTTATTTTAAAAAATAATATAGTTTAAAATAATCTAAAAATTTTATGATAGAGGAATTAAACGAGGCGAAAAAAATTATTGGCGATGCTAAAAATATTTATATAATACCTTCGGAAATCAACATTCACGAAAGCGTTGCCTGCGCCTTGGCCCTTTTCTATACTTTAAAAGAATTTAATAAAAATGTAAACTTAATTATAAACGATATTCCAGAAAGACTTAAGTTTTTGATACCTTCTTTAGATTTTATATCTTTGCCAAAAAATTTTGTAATTTCAATACCCGGCGAAAAAGCCGATGTTTCCCAGATTTATTACGAGAAAAATAATGACGGCCTAAAAATACACCTATCTTTAAGCAGCGGCAATATAAAAAAAGATGACATCTCTTTTTATTTTTCTGAAGCAAGGCCGGATGTTATTATAGCGCTTGGAATTAAAGATTTTAGCTCGCACCTGATAAAAAGGCTCAATTTTTACGGATTTTTAATGGGGTCTCCTATTATAAATATTGATAATAACTATCTTTTGAGCGAAAATAATAAAAGGTTTGGCAGGGTCAACTTATTAAAAGACAGCTCTTTAGCAGAAACAATTATAGAATTGATAAGCTCCATAGACGCAACTTTAATAAAAAAAGAGGCGGCTGCCTGCCTGTTAGCCGCGCTTATGATTTTTTCTGAAAACTTTAAAAGTGAAAAAACAAGCCCCGCTATATTTGATATTGCCAGTTTTTTAATAAAAAAAGGGGCTGATCGCGGACAAATAACCAACGAACTTTATAAAACAAAATCTCCCTCAGAGATTAAATTTTTAACTCAAATTTTTAAAAACTTGAATACGGAAGACCTACCTGCGCAGGCAGGAAATAAAAAAATATCGTATGCTATTATAAATTCTGAAAACTTTCAAAATTTCGGAGAAGAAGAAGCAGATTTTGCGGTTAACTGCATAAAAACAAGCCCCCTTGCTCCTGACAACCTGCTGGTTTTATGGAAAAGCCACGAGTCGCTTCAAAGAGTTAATGGATTTTTTTATTCTGAAAGCAAGGAACTGTTTAATAATATTTTAAAAATTTATCAGGGGAATTTAAAAAATAATTGGATGTTTTTATCAATTGAAAATTCCGATCTTGAACAAGTTAAAAATAAAATAATAAACAGTTTATAATTTTATGGAAAAATTAAAAAAGTTATTAGGGTCTGTAACAATTTCAGAAGAGATTATTGGAGAAATAAAAAAAAATGTAAACAGCGTAAAGACTTTGGGGAAAAAAATTGAAGAATATACGGCCCAAAATATTACAGAACTTTTAGACGTTATTTTATTTGGGGCAATAACGCTTGACGCTTCTGATATTCATATAGAACCCCAAGAAGAAAGCGCCAGGTTAAGAATAAGATTAGATGGCATACTGCAAGATGTCATTTTTTTTGACTATAAAATATACAAGGGGCTGATTTCAAGGCTTAAACTGTTGTCAAAACTTAAGCTTAATATCACAGACAGACCCCAGGACGGCAGATTTACAATAGAAATAAAAGATTCTTTAATTGAAATAAGAAGCTCCAGTCTGCCCGCCGAATACGGAGAATCAATTGTCATGAGAATTTTAAATCCTAAAAGTTTAATGAGTATAGATGAATTGGGCCTTCGCGAAGATTTATATAAAATTTTTGAAAAAGAAATATTAAAGCCAAATGGAATGATAATAGTTACGGGGCCCACGGGGTCGGGCAAAACAACCACCCTATACGCTTTTTTAAAAAAAATCCAAAACCCGGAAATTAAAATTATTACAATTGAAGACCCGATTGAATATCATTTAAACGGGGTTTCGCAAACGCAAGTCGCCCCGGAAAAAGGATATGATTTTTCAGATGGCCTAAGGTCAATTGTAAGGCAAGACCCCGATGTAATATTAGTTGGTGAAATCAGAGACATGGAAACTGCTAAAATATCTCTGCAATCAGCCCTGACGGGACACCTGGTGTTATCAACTCTGCACACCAACGACGCGGCCGGCGCAATTCCAAGGTTGGTAGACCTGGGAGTTGACGTGTCTTCAATCGCCCCTGCTTTAAAAATGGCTGTTGCTCAAAGATTAGTAAGAAGAGTTTGTAAAAAATGCTCTGTTTTATCAAGTCCCTCACAAGAAGAATTATTGGAAATTAAAAAAGGACTAAAAAATCTTCCTTCTTTTATTAAAATACCAAATTTTGATAAAATAAAAATTTCGCGAATAAACAAGGGGGGATGCGAGTTTTGCAATTTTACGGGATATAGGGGAAGAATGGGTTTGTTTGAGGCCTTTTTAGTAGACGTTGAAATGGAAAAATTTATTTTAAACAACCCGCCAGTTTCTTCTATAAGAGAATTGGCTGTAAAAAAGGGCATGATAACAATGTATCAAGCCGGTTTAATTGATGTTGTTTTGGGAAGCACAACAATAGAAGAGCTAAGAAGGGTTGTGGAAATAGACGCAGAAACAGAAGAAAACGACAAAATCTAAAAAGCGGCTCTGAAGTTGGAGGCATTTTTATGTCTGGGACATAAGCAAAGATTTGTCTGAGGAATAATCGAGCCGGAGCAAGATTACCCAAAACTAAGACAAATCCAATATAGGCCTCCAACTTCAAAGCCGCTTAATTTTTTAATATAATTTACATTATATCATTTTGAATTATTTATGTCAAGAGTTTTAACAGAAAAACCAGATAAAGATAATGAAGTCCTGGATTCGGCCCTAAGGCCGAAGTTTTGGCAAGATTATGTTGGGCAGGAAAAAACCAAAGAAAACATAAGGATAATCATTACAGCCGCCAGGCAAAGAGGCCAATCTCCAGACCATTTGTTGTTTTATGGAAACTCGGGTCTGGGAAAAACCACGCTGGCTTATTTAGTAGCCAAAGAAATGAAGCGGGAAATCAGAATAACCTCTGGTCCGGCCATTGAAAGAGCCGGCGATCTGGCCGCTATTTTAACAAATTTATCCGAGGGAGATGTTTTATTTATTGACGAATGCCATCGTATAAATAAAACAGTGGAAGAATATATATATCCTGCTATGGAAGATTATAAGCTGAATTTGATTTTAGGCAAGGGGCCCATGGCAAGAACAATGGAATTAAAATTGCCCAGGTTTACGCTTATTGGAGCTACCACAAGGCCGGGGCTCTTATCTAGTCCTTTAAGAAACCGCTTTGGAGCCACTTTTCAGCTCAATTTTTATAAATTAGATGATATTGAAAAAATAGTTGAAAAATCGGCAAAAATATTAAATATCCCAATAGAAGAAGAAGCTATAAAAATTATTGCTAAATGTTCAAGATTCACTCCCCGCGTGGCAAACCGGCTGTTAAAAAGGGCCCGGGATTTTGCAGAAGTAGAGGGAAGGGGAATAATCACAAAAGACCTTTCTTTGCACGCTTTAAAATTTTTAGACGTTGATGAAATGGGGCTGGAATCGGGAGATAAAAAAATTTTAAAGGCGCTGATTGAAAAATTCAACGGCGGCCCGGTTGGATTACAGTCTTTATCTGCGGCCAGTATGGAAGAGGAAGACACTATTTTAGATATTTATGAACCCTATTTAATGCAAATGGGATTTATTGAAAGAACCCCCAAGGGCAGAATAGCAACCGACCTTGCTTATAAACATTTAGAAATAAAACCAAAAGAAAAACAAAACACCCTTATATAAAAACTTCTGACTGCGCCGATTTTTTTTATGAAAAAAAATTTAATAAAAGTTTAAATAAAACTTATACAATACGAAAAAATTTGGAAAAAAGTTTTAAATACGGACGGGTAAATAAAAGGGGGTTAATTATTAATAAAAATCAAAATTAAAAAATATGATAAATCCGGAAATGGGCCCGCAAGATCCCGAAGAAGAAAAGAAGGAATTTAAACCGGTAATCCCACGGGGTTGGACTTTTTTAAAACATGGAACAAATCTTCTAGGTTGGGGAGAAATAAATCCATATACCTCAGATGAAATAGAATTAGAGAAACACATGTCAACTGTTTCTAGGGAACAAGCAGAATTTGATAGTCGGGGAAAAAAATATGATACTGCAAGAACTTACGGTATGGTTAAAAAACCGGAAGGAATGAACGAAGAAGAATTTACCCAAAAAAACAAACCCTTTAAAATAAGAATTATGTTTTATCGGGATCATGCGCGACATATATATAATCCAGAATATAAAAGGGGATTAAATAAAGAAACAATGGATAAAATTAACAAATATTATTATAATAATATTCAACAAGGAAGGCACCCATTAGTACCTAAAAAAGAAATTTTAATTAAGCTGGGGCAGACCAAGGAAGAAGATAGAGATGTTTTTTACTTTGTGCCAGAAAGTGTGTCTGAGGTGTATTTAAAAGAGGCAAATATAGAAACAGAAGAGCAAAAATAAAATTATTTTTTTAAAAAATATATGCCGGAAAAAGAGCCATATTTTGAAGAAGAAGTTTCTAAAAAATCTCCTGACAGGAAAGAGCTAACCCTTGAAAAAGAAATTTCATCAAGGGATGGGCAAGAAATAAAAGAATTAAGCCCGGAATTCGTGAAAGAGGTTGAAAAATCAAAACTTGAAATTGACGATAAGGTCAATCTTCTTTTAACTGCCGCTGGCTTAAAGCCGGCTTCAGAAATAGGTCTTTTTATAAAAGAAGAGAATATTGAAAAATTTTCTACGCAAAGAATGTCTGAAGAAGAAGTAAAACAAGCAATATCTGCAATTGAAAAATCAGGCATACCCTTTAAGCTGGGGGAAAGGAAAATTGATGAATATGAATACGAAGAAATGGAGACGCCGGGAAAATTTACGGGCAAAAAAGGCAGGCGAAAAATAGAATGCATATCTGTTTTAGTGGGTCGTAATGAAGAAGATTTGTTTAAATTAGAGAGTGTGTTACGGGAAGCAAAAAAATCTGGAAAGACGGATCCCGAAAAATTTGGTTTAGCGCTCGGTTTTCCGCCAACTGCGGTTGAGGCCTTTGTTGGAAAAAAAGAATCAATAAATGTGGTGGACTCGCCCAGAGAGATTTGGGAAAGCGACGCCGCATTTTTTTCTACGCCAACCCTGTCAAAAGACAACTGGCAAGAAGAACTAAAACAAGGCCAAGCTCGGGCTGATTTTATAAAATCAGCAAGCCCTGCTATTTATGAGAAAATGGTTAAGGTTGTTAAAAGAAGCTATTTAGAAGAAATAACTAAAAAGAAAATTGAAATGGAGTCTGACGCTTTGGGTTATCCAATTGAAGCTGGAATAAAGGAAATTGTGATAGCTTTAAATGCGATTGGCTTAAATACTACTGGCTCTTGCGAAGGCCATACAGATTGGGGAAGAATAACGCCGTGGGTGGATATTGCGGCCCCCAATGAGCCAAAAGAAAGATTTGTCGGCCAAAAAAAATTTGAACAAAAAATTTATGAAGAAAACGGGGTTCATCAAGGTTTATTAGAAAGACAAGATAATTGCTGGAAAGAATTTCAAAAAGAAGCAAAAATAAGAAACATTAAAGCAGATGACGTTGAAAAAAGAAAAGAGCTCGCTTTTGAAGTGGGGGAAAAATATAAAATTTCCCTGGAAGATGAGAAAAAAATAAAAGACGCTGAGGCAAAGGTATCAAAAAAAATTGATTCTGCGGTTAAAAAAAGAGCTTTAAAAACAGAAACACCCGAGTTTAAAAAATGGGAAAAAGAAAATAGGATCCTCGCAAAAAAGGTTAAAAAACTAATTAAAGAATTTAATGCGGGAAAAGCAGAACTATCTGACCCTAATTCGCGCCTGCGAATAGATGTCGGCGCGTTTGGCGACTGTGTAGTTTATAATGGAAAAAAAGATTGTTTTACCGTAGACAAAAAAAGAACAAAAAAAGAAAAAGAAGAGCTGGCAGAAAGGATTTCTCAATATAGAAAAGAGTTTCAAGAGTTCGCAAAATTCCTCAGAGAAGTTTATTATTAAAAATAAAAGCCGTTTTAATAACGGCTTTTTAGTTATACAATAAATAATATGCAGTATTATATTAAAAAAATTGTTATTTTTTTATTTTTTGGCTGTTTTTTGGCTGACGGTGTTTTGACGGCTAACAAGGCGGAAATTAATACGGCGTCGCTGGAAGAATTAGATAGAATAACGGGGATAGGGCCGGCGTTGGCGCAAAAGATAATAGACGCAAGACCTTTTTCTTCAATTGATGATTTAATAAGAGTAAGCGGCATAGGCGAAAAAACTTTGCAAAAAATTAAAGACCAGGGATTGGCATATGTTGCGGGTAAAACAGCCGCCACAGAGCCGATAACAGCGATAAACGAGCCAACAAAAGAAGCTCCAACAGAGTCGGCGGAGTCCCGGACTCCAGTGGCTTATCCGGTGGGGATAATTTTAAACGAAATTCTGCCTTCTCCGGAGGGCGCAGACGAAACAGAAGAATGGATTGAGGTTTTTAATCAAAATAGTTTTGAGATTGATTTGTTTAATTGGAAAATTAAAGATGTTAGCGGGGCTGTAAAAACTTATATTTTTCCCGAAAACAAAAAAATAGCCGGCCAGGGATATTTGATTTTAAAAAGGCCAGAAACAAAAATTACCCTAAATAATACCGAAGACGGCTTGGTTTTTTTAAATCCAAATCAAAAAACTATTGATTCTTTGTCTTATGACGCGGCTCCCAGGGGTCAATCTTACAATAAAACAAATTTCGGCTGGACGTGGAGCGATTTTTTAACCCCGGGATCGTTAAATAATATTTCTGAAAACAAACAAAACAACAATAAAGCCGCAGCAGTATCTGAAGGCTTGCCCAATTCAAAAAAATCTGATATTAGTAAAGAAATTAATAAAAATTTTGGAACGGCAAATATTAGCGGTAATAGGGCAAATCCTTGGTTCTTATTTTTAACAGCGCTAATAATAACAACGGCTTCTGCTGCAATAATTTTAATATTAAAAATAAGGTTTAAAAAAACCTAATACCTAATATGTCAGGACATTCTCATGCAAAAACAGTAATGGCCACAAAAATGGCTAACGCCGCCAAAAAGGGCAAGGTTTTCTCCAAGTTTGGCCGGCTAATCACTATTGCGGCAAAAGAAGGCGGCTCAGACCCTCTATCTAATTCTAAATTAAGAATGTCAATAGACCAGGCAAGGCAATTTAATATGCCCAAAGAAAATATTGAAAGGGCTATAAAAAAGGGCACAGGAGAGCTGGCTGGTGAAAATTTAGAGGAAGTTTCTTTTGAGGGACTTGGACCCGGCGGCATTACTTTTATAATTGAAGGAATTACAGACAACAAAAACAGAACTCTTGGCGAAATAAAAACGATTTTAAATCAAAACAACGGAAAATTGGCCGGAGAGGGCGCTGTGCGCTGGATGTTTAGCAGAAGGGGGGTTATAACAATAGAGACTGAAAATCAAACGTCAAATATAAAAAAAGAAGAGTTAGAGATGGCGGTTATTGAGGCGGGAGCCGAAGATGTTTATTTAAGCGACAACGCGTTTTTGGTTTATACAAAACCAGAAGAATTAGAAAAAGTTAAAAAAACCCTGGAAGAAAAACAAATAAAAATTAATTCTTCTTCTTTGGATTGGGTTGCCAAAGAAGAAGTTGAGTTGCAAGAAAAAGAAAAAGAGCAGGCGCAAAAACTTTTTGAAGCCCTAGATGAAAACGACGCAGTTAACAACATATACTTTAATTTAAAAAACTAAAACTTTATCACTTGTTATTCCCGCGAAAGCGGGAATCCAGCACAAAAAATCAGCGCCACTCCGCTGATTTTTTATTTAATTATTCTCTGCTGATTTTTTAAGGCAGTTAATTATTTTCTGCCAATTTTCGAAGGTAATAATTTTTTTTGTTAATTCTTCAGCTTCTTTTAAATTTTGAGGAATATCAATGCCTATTTTTGATAATATTATCTCAATCTTCGCGGTTGCTCTTTTAACAAGTTCTTTTTGATCCGCCTGAAATACTGCAGCCAAACCCCCTGTGTCTGCTTGAACTGACTGTAAATCAAACATTGCTATTTTTTCTATGTCTCCTGATCTTTTATAAGCCACTTCCATGCTATCTGCCCTTTCATCCTTCGCATCTTCTTTTGTTTCTACAAACGCGTAATTAGGAGACAGGGGTCTGTGACGGGCATCCTCAACCAAGGACTCAAACCTCGTTTCTTCTGAAGATTTTATTTTTTTTGGTTCATCGAGATTAAAATTTGGCTCTCCTGGTTCTTTTGACATAAATTTTAAAAATTTAAAATTTATCAATTTAAAATTAAAAATTAGGATAATAATTTATTATCTTATATAATACCCTCCCCGCGGGCGATTTGTAAATGGTTGTCTAAAAAAATGCAAAGGGATTTTAGACTTTATTTATGCTATAATTATATATATGACCGTAAAAAGAGTTAAAAAATATTCCGAAGAATGGAGAAAAAAGGTGAGCAAGGGTTGGTTTAAAAAGGGAACTCTTTCTAAAAACAAGGGGCTACATTTAAGCGAAAATACAAAAAGAAAAATTAGCGAAGCGAACAAGGGCAGACCAAGCCCTAAAAAAGGTAAAAAAATGCCCGAAGAACAAAGGTTAAAAATGATTGGAACTCTAAAGGGGGTGCATAGGTCGCCAAAAACAGAATTTAAAAGAGGACAAGGAGCGGGCGATAAAAATAACGCTAGAAAACCTGGTGTAGGAGAAAAAATCAGTAAAGCTAAAAAAGGAAAACCACACTTAAATCAAAGGAGAGAAAATCATCCAAGGTGGAACGGCGATGAAGCCCTAGAACACGAAAGAGTTAGAAAACGTATTGAATATAAAATTTGGAGAGAAATAATTTTTTCGAGAGATAATTGGACATGCCAAAAATGTAAAAATAAAGGTGGAGAATTAAATGTGCATCATATTTTTAATTTTGCTGATTTTTTAGATTTACGCATATCAATCGATAATGGTATAACCTTATGCAGAAATTGCCATAAAAAATTCCACAGGATGTTCGGTGTAAAAAATAACACAAGAAAAAAACTCATAAAATTTTTAAGTATATGATTATCATAGGAATAGATCCAGGGGTTGCCACGATAGGATATGCTATTATTAGAAAAAATAAAAACCGCGCGTTAGAGGTTGTTGATTTTGGATGTATAATAACTGACAAGTTTTCAACGGCCGGAGAAAGGTTAAAAAAAATATATAAAGAAACCGCAAAATTGATAGAAAAATATAAGCCGGATATAATGTCTATTGAAAGCGTATTCTTTTTTAAAAATTTAAAAACCGTGATGCCGGTGAGCCAGGCAAAAGGAGTTTTATTGCTGGTCGCCGCAGAAAAAAAACTGCTAACGTGCGAGTTTACCCCCCTTCAAATGAAAATGGCCGTAGCGGGATATGGCCGAGCGAAAAAAAAACAGGTACAAGAAATGATAAAAAAAACAGTTGACATAAGCGAGTTTGATCTTAAAAAAAATAACAGAAAAAAAGACGATGCTTTTGATGCTTTGGGTGTAGCAATTTGCGCCTCGTTAAATCGTTAAGGCTAAGGGTGTTAATAAGTGAAGGGTTGACCCCGTTAGAAATATTTTACTAAATAATTTTAATAAAAATTATTTAATTGTTGCGTCTAATTATTATAATCTTCGGATATAGATTTTTTATGTTTAAAAAGTTATTCACAAGACATATTTCTAACGGGGTTGACAATAATTTATGAAAAAATATAATAGGGACAAGGGATAAAAAATTAAGGTCGATTATTAAATAAAACTTATTTTTTTAATAAATTAATTTTTTCTTTTTTATTAAAAAAATATGTTTAAAAATAAAACATGGAAGAGGAATTTTTAACCAGACTAATTAACCAAGATGACCTAGATGAAGACATTGATCTTGGCGACGAAGAAGAAACAGAAGAAGAACCGGACGAAGAAGAAACAGGCGACGTTGACGGCGACGAAGAAGAAACAGAAGAAGAATAAAAACAAAAAAAACAAGGCCATAAAATGGCTTTGTTTTTTATTGATTTTTTGCAAAAAAAGCATATAATTAAAAAGATGAACTGGAAAAAATTTATATTTTCTGTAATAAAATACCTGTCTTTTTTGTTTTTATTTTCTTGCGCCCTTGTTGTGCTTTTGTTTTTTTATTACACCTATAATCTGCCCAGGCCGGAAAAATTTACTGAAAACTCTTTTATACAATCAACTAAAATTTATGACAGAACCGGCAAGGTGCTTTTATATGATATTTATGGAGAAGAAAAAAGAGAAATTGTCCCTTTTAATAAAATCTCAAACGACATCAAAAACGCCATAATATCTTCTGAAGACGCCAGATTTTACGATCATTTTGGCATAGACCCGGAGGGAATAATAAGGGCTATTTTGGTTGATTTAAAATTGCAATCAACCAGCCAGGGGGGGTCAACAATAACCCAACAGCTCATCCGTTCTGTTTATTTGACAAGAAAAAAAACTTTGGCCAGAAAAATTAGAGAGGCTGTTTTGAGCATAGAAATAGAAAGAAGATACTCTAAAGACCAGATTTTTGAATGGTATTTAAATAAAATTCCTTTTGGAGAAAATAATTATGGGGTTCAGGCGGCCAGTCAAACCTATTTTAACAAGCCGGCCTCTGGTGTTTCTTTGGCTGAGGCCGCCATATTGGCTGCGATAATTCCAGCCCCAAGCTATTATTCTCCTTATGGACAGCATAAAAACGAATTGTTACAAAAAAAGGATAATATTTTAGAAAGAATGCAGGATTTGGGATATATCAATAACGAACAATTAAACTTTGCAAAAAATGAAAAAATAAATTTTTCCGGCATTACCCGCCCCATAAAAGCTCCCCATTTTGTAATGTATATTAAAAAATATTTAGAAGATAAATATGAAGAAAGTTTTTTAAAAGAAAAAGGACTGAGGGTTTACACCACCATAGATTGGGATTTGCAAAGTTTTGTAGAAAAAACCATAGAAGAGGCCGATGAAAACAATAAACAGTTTAATGCTAATAATGCGGCCTGTGTTGTTATTAATCCCAAAAACGGTGAAATTTTATCTTTGGTTGGCTCTAAAAATTATTTTCAGGAATCTTATCCTTTGGGGTGTGATGAAGAAATTAAAGCAGATTGTTTATTTGAACCTAAATTTGACGTGGCCACAATGGGTAATCGCCAACCTGGGTCATCTTTTAAACCATTTGTTTATGCCGCTGCTTTTAAAAAGGGATTTGCGCCGGAAACCGTTTTATGGGATGTTAAAACAGAATTTAATCCCTATTGTAATCCCGATGGCAACCAGGAGGTTGATAGATATGGGTTGCGGTGTTATAGCCCTCAAAACTATGATCAAAATTATCGCGGTAAAGTAACTTTGCGCCAATCGTTAGCCGGATCTTTAAATTTGCCTTCTGTAAAAATTTTATACCTTGCGGGAATGGAAAATTCTCTTCAGGTTGCAAAAGATTTTGGAATAACAACATTAAATGATCCAGATAGATACGGATTGTCTTTGGTGTTGGGCGGAGGTGAAATAAACCTGCTGGAACTTACCTCTGCGTATGGTGTTTTTGCCACAGAGGGCGTAGGGGCGCCCATTGTCAGTATTTTAAAAATAGAAGACAGTGAAGGAAATATTATTGAAGAAAATAAAAAAGAGCCAACCAAGGTTTTAAACACAGAAACGGCAAGGGAAATAAATAGTGTTTTGTCTGATAATAACGCAAGAACTCCTATTTTTGGACCAAGCTCTGCCCTTTATTTTAACAACTACCAAGTTGCCGCAAAAACCGGAACCACTCAAAGCTTTAAAGATGCATGGACTTTTGGATATACTCCATTTATTACAATAGGTGTTTGGGTGGGAAACAATAATAATTCTCCTATAAATAAAAAAACAGGGGTTGGATTAGCCGCCCCTATTTGGAGAAAAATTATGGAAAAAACACTATCTTCTTATCCTGTAGAAAATTTTACGCCTCCGGGTATAAAAAAAAATACAAATCCAGTTTTATCGGGACAATTACAGCCAGACGACCATAATACTATACTATATTATATTAATAAAGAAGATCCTCTGGGCCCCCTGCAAAAAACACCCTCTCAAGACCCGCAATATGCTTTATGGCAAATCGGAATAAATAATTGGCTTTTGCGACATCAAGAACAACAATTAGAATTAGAATAAAAAAACTATCTGATAAAATTAGATAGTTTTTTGTTTGTTTTTTGGTTTTTATGTTGATTTAATTGGCATTATTACATAAATATAACTTACATCTCCTACTGGTTTTAACACGCATGGTCCCTCTTCTTTACTTATTTCAAAAATTACTTCTGAACTTTTTATATTTAAAAGACCATCTATTAAAAATTTATAATTAAATGAAACAGTTATAGAATCTCCTTCTATTTTTGCTGGCATAACAGATTGGCTTTGTCCAATTTCTGGATTTTGAGAAAATATCTCAACTTCTTTGTTTTGCTGGTTAATTGTAATTTTTACTTCGTTAATTTTACCAGAAAATAAAGAAGCTGTTTTAATTTGATTTAAAAATTCATCTCTTTTAAGGATAGTGCTTGTTTTAAATTTTTTAGGGATAATTTCTTCATAATTAGGATATTCTCCATCTATTAACCTAGATGTAATTTGAACTTGTGGATGTGTCGCCTCTTTCATGGGAAATTCAAACATTGTCTGGTGGGGAGAAAAATATATTTTAAGAATACCTTCTTTTTCTGATAAAATATTTATTATTTCTTTAGCTGGTTTTTGGGGAAGTATAAATGACCTATCTTTTTTAACTGGTGAATTGAGGATAATATTTTTTTCGGCGAGCCGAAAACTGTCGGTTGATGCTATTTTTATTAAATTTTTAGAAAAAACAAAATAAATACCAGAAATTTCCGGCCTTGTTTGAGAAATAGAAGCGATATCAACAACCTGTGAAATACCATAACAAAATTTTTTATTATCAACTTCTAAATATTCTAAATTATTGAATTCTGGTATTATTGGGAACTCTTCTGGGTTATGTCCTTGTATTTGATTTTTTAAATTTTTACACTCGATATATAGGCTTTGTTTTTTTTCTTCCAATAAAATTTTTTCATCTGGCAATAAAGAAATAAAGCTGGAAAAAAACTTAGCGGGGACTGCTATTTTTCCTTTTTTTATAATTTTTGTTAAAATCCATAATTTAATTGCTGTTTCTAAATCGGTTGAGGTTAGACTTAAAAAATTATCTTCAGCCTCTATTAAAACATTATCCAAAATTGGAAGGGATAAATTTTTTCCAACCATTCTTTCTGATATATTTAGGCCGTTTTTAAGATTTTCTTTTAAAATTTCAACTTTCATTTTTTTAATAATATTAATTAATTTAATTAAATAATTTAATTGTTGTTAGCGGGTGTTTATTTTTTTTAATATTAAGCGTAAAAAATATTTTTTAGTCTTAATTTTATTGTGTAAATACTGTGTAATAATTATAGTAATAAATTGTAAAATATTTTATTATAAATTTTGTTTTTAAAATTTTCACAATAATTACTATTTTTTTACCACGACTTATCCACTATAAATCCTCTGTTTTATTAAATTTAATTCTTCTGTCATTTTATTATTTTCTTCGTTTTCTTGCAGTATTTTTTTATAAGCGTAAATTGCTGTTGTATGATCTTTTCCTCCAAATTTTCTAGCAATAGAAGGGAAAGAATATTTTAATTCTTTTCTTAATAAAAACATGGCAATTTGCCTGGGTTTTACAATTTCTCTTCTTCTTGTTGTGTCATAAAGGTTTTTTTCTTCTAAATTATAAAACCTTGCCACAGTTTCTATTATTTTTTTATAATTAACAATATTAAAAGGAGAAAAAACAAAACCTTTTAAAAGTTTTTTTGAAATTTCTATGTCTGGAGGATTGTTATTAATTTTATAATATATTAATAACTTATTTAAAGCTCCCTCAAGCTCTCTTATATTTTTTTTAACATTTACCGCAATATATTCTAAAATTTCCTCTGGCAACCCGACATTTTTTTCTTGAAGTTTAGATTTTAAAATAACAAGCCTTGTTTCGTAGTCTGGCAAACTAATATCAGAAATCATCCCCCCCTCAAACCTAGACCTCAACCTTTCTTCTAATTCCGGAATGGCGTTTGGGGGTCTATCAGAAGAAAGAATTATTTGCTTGTTTTTTTCATATAAAGAATTAAAAGCATGAAAAAACTCCTCTTGGGTTTTGGTTTTTCCTGCTAAAAACTGGATATCATCAATAATTAAAACATCAATTAAAGAAAGGCTTGTTTTAAAATTTTCTATATTATTGCTTCTAATAGCAGAAACAATTCCGGACACAAATTTTTCAGAAGAAATATATTTAACCTTTTTCTTTTTAAAATTATCGCTTATTTTATTTCCAATTGACTGAATAAGGTGGGTTTTTCCCAAGCCGACTCCGCCATATATAAATAAAGGATTATAAGTAAATCCGGGGTTTTCTGAAACAGCTAGCGCTGCCGCATGCGACAGCTCATTAAAAGACCCGACAATAAAATTATCAAAAGTATAGCGAGGATTAAGATTGGTTTCTTTATTTATTTTAAATTCATCAAATTTTAACTGCTCTGTTTCTATTTTTTCATTCTCTTGAAAATTTTTTAGTTGGCCTTTTTCTAAAGATTGGGGCTTTATTACAAAATTTAAATCTTTTATTGTGCAATCCAGTTCGTGAAGTGTTTTTAAAAGAAGTTTATTATATTTGTTGCTTAGCCACTCTTTAGAAAAAGCGTTTGGAACAGCAATTGTTATTTTTTCTGATTCTTTTGAGATAATTTCGGTATTTTGAAACCACGTGGCAAAATTTGCCTTAGAAATATGAAATTGCATCTGGGCTAAAACTGATTGCCAAAGTTCATTATTGTTCATATTCTTAAAAAAATTATTTTTTTATTATATTACCTTGAATTACGAAATGACCTTCAATTATTTTATTTTGGTTTTGGCTGCAAACTTGCTATAACTCGTCGGCGTATCCTATGGATACGCCTCCTCGTTCTATCAAATTTTCGCTTCAAAACCAAAATAAAATAATTCGGAAGGCATTTCACAACTCAAGGTATAATACTATATTTTTCTCTTTATTTTAATATTTGTCAAACTAAAAGCAAATGTAAGCGCATGTTTAGAAGTTGTGGATAAGCTGTGTTTTCTGTTTTTATTCAAACGCACAATAAAAAAAATAAAATTTTAACCTTAAAACCCAAAATTAATTTTAAATTTTAAATTTGACCGCAGTTAAATTATATACTATACTGATTATATTAAACCTGTTGCGCAATAAGGATTTATGCTGCAATTTGCAATTTTGGCTACAAATTTGTAAAAACTCGTCGGCTTATACCCCGTATAAACCTCCTCGTTTTTCTAAATTTTCGCTCAAAATTGCTTTATTTCGCTTATAATCTTATTACGCAACAAGTTTATTATACTAATTAAAACTATTTATACAATATATGAGTTTTACATATAATCCAAAAAAGAAAAAAAGGATAAAAACACACGGTTTTTTAAAAAGAAAACAAACAAAAACAGGCAGACAGGTTATTCAAAAAAGAAGGCAAAAAGGAAGAAAAAAACTAACCGTATAAACAAACTGCATGTTATCTGCAAAAAACAGACTAAGGAAAAAAAAAGATTTTAAAGCGATTTTTTCCGCTCAAGGCGGAAAAAACAATAAATCTTTTAAAGAAGGTTTTTTAATTTTAAAAATAGCAGAGAATAATACAAAAGAGAACCGCTTTGGTTTTATAGTAAGCCAAAAAGTTTCAAAAAAAGCGGTTATAAGAAATAAAATTAAAAGAAAATTAAGAGAAATTATAAGGTTAAAAATAAAAAACAGCCAGCTATTGAGCGGGAAAGATATAATATTAATTTCTCTGCCAGGAATAGAAAAAATCAGTTTTTTTGAAATAGAAAAACTGGCAGAAAAAATTTTTAAAAAAGCCGGATTAATATAATTAAAATTTAAATTGACATTATTAAAATGTTTGAAATTTTGGTAAGTTTTTTTGAAATCTTCTTATATTATCCCTTATTCAATTTTTTAATTTTGCTTTATAATTACTTGCCCGGGCATGATTTTGGTTTGGCGGTTATACTTTTAACCCTAATAATTAGGCTGGTTATTTATCCGATTTCTGTAAAATCCCTTAATTCCCAAAGGGCCATTCAAAAACTTCAGCCAAAAATCCAGGAAATACAAAAAAAATATAAAAATAACAAAGAACAACTTACAAAAGAAACACTGGAACTTTACCGCAAAGAAAAAATAAATCCTTTTTCAGGATTGTTTTTGGCAATAATACAACTGCCAATTTTAATTGCTTTATATACGGTTTTTTGGAAAGGGCTGAACCAAGAAGAGCTTTCTGTTTTATATAAATTTGTTTTAAATCCCGGCCAAATAAACCCAATTTTTTTAAACTTAATAGATCTGTCTAAGCCAAATTTTATTTTTGCTGTTTTAGCAGGAGTTTTGCAGTTTTTTCAGACAAAAATGTTAATGCCCCAAAAAAGCATTGGCGAAAGAAAAGAGCCGGATTTTTCGCAGGCAATGCAAAAACAGATGCTTTATATTTTTCCCATAATTACAGTAATAATACTTTTAAACCTGCCCTCTGCTATAGGGCTTTATTGGATAGTAAGCGGAATTTTTTCCATAATTCAGCAGTATTTTATTATTAAAAAAGGAAAACCCGAGGGAGGGATTGAAAATTAAAATGCTTAACCAAGAAGATATAGAAAATATAAAAAAAATAACGAAAGAATTTTTTGAAAAAATGACATTTTTAACATGCGACGTTAGGGTTGATTTAATTTGCGATGATAAAAGTATTTTTGAAAAAAAAGAAGAAAACAAAACAATCCCCAACGCAGTGGAACTAAACATAAAAACAGAAGAGCCCCAGATTTTAATAGGAGAAAAAGGGCAGACTCTTTTTGAAATTCAACGCCTTTTAAAGATAATTTTAAATAAAAAATTACAGAAAATTTTTTATTTAAATTTTGACATAAACGACTACAAAAAAAAGAAAATAGAATACCTAAAAGACATAGCCAATGATTTAGCCAACGAGGTTTGCCTAATAAAAGAAGAAAGATATCTTTTTCCTATGCCAGCCTATGAAAGAAGGGTTATTCACACAGAATTAATAAAAAGACAAGACGTTTTAACAGAAAGCCAGGGAGACGGCGAAAACAGGCGCGTGGTTATTAAACCCCGTTAAAAAAAGTGCGACATCCGATGTCGCACTTTTTTATTTTTTGGGAGGTTTTTCAATTGGAATCAAAGCTACCCAGTTTGGGGTTTTGTATAGTTTGTTGTTTTTTATGTCTTCCCATCTTATTTGCTGGGGACCTGTATTATTTATATCTTCTGGGGTGGGAAAGGCCTGGCAGAAAGACCAAGGACCGGCAGGTTTGTCTTTTGGGTCAAAATATATAAATAAAACAATATAATATCCGTTTATTTTTATAGAGCCGATATTGTCTCCGGCCAATGCTGGGCATTGTGTTTGGGCGCAGAATTTTCCGTCTATTATAACACAAGTAGGGCAAAGGGTTTTGCTCCACAGAACACAGTCTTGTTCTTTTTTGGGCACAGTACAACTGCCGCCCGATTGGCCCGTAAAACTCAATTCGTTGAGGTTACCTTTATATATTCCTTTATACTTTCCGGTTATTGGGTCCCAAAAATCAGAAGCGTCAATAGTAAGATATCCGCCATTTTCATTAGAATCAGCGTTTCTGTAAAAAACCACATCACCAACGGCTGTCGGGCTATATCTATCAATAGAAGCCGAAGAAGCAAATGGTTCAATGTTGCCATTGGGGCTTTGGCCTTGACACGCTGCGCCAGGGTCGGCAGCTGGGTCAACATAAAAGCATTTTCCTCTAAACTTGGGGTCTTCGTATAAAATAGAAACAAAATAAACCCCCTGGGCTCCTCCTTGGATAATTTTTGCTGACTGAATTTTATTGCTTAATTCCCCTCCAAGTATGGGTAAACTGCCGGTCATCAGATCTGGATCGGGGGCCGGGCAGTTTGGAAGTTTATAAAAAAGAACTCCTGGCTGGGGCGGTAGGGGCGGGAAATCTGGCGCTTTTGAAAGTTTTGTTACCTTAAAAATAGTTAAAGCAGGATTAATGGTTGTTATTATTATATAAAGAGTTAATAATATAATTAAACCAGAGATCGCTCCCCAAATCATATCTTTTGCCCTATTAACTCCTCCTCCTAATATTTTACCAGTGATTTTATCGAGGGTACCAGGAGAAATTGGTGAAAGAAAATAAATAATCCCAGCCGTAACCAATGTCATAATAACCGCAAGAAAACCGGCAAACATTGAAAAATCAAAAACATATTTTAAGTATTCGGGCACAGTGGTTTGGGTCGTAACTGTTTCTCCGGTCTTTAAAACAGGATAATTTATTTCCAAGTCAGCAAAAACACTACCTTGGGGCAGGCATAAATAAACAACAGAAAAGAATATAAAAAATAAAAATAATTTTTTAGACACAATTTAAATTTTTTAATTTTAAATAATTAAATAAAGCTACCTCAATCTTACAGTCAGCGGTATTATTTCCATATAATAAGCGGATTTGCTTCCAATATAATCCGAGTTTATTTCCGGAGTGCCCCTTTCTACAGAAAACCCCTGGGGCCGGTTTTTATAAACCTCTTGCAGTCTTGAAGAAATAGGAAAAACCTGGGCATCATTATCCAGCCCGTATACCATTACAAGATAATTTCCTTTTATTTCAAAAGACTTAAGACAAGAATGAGCGGGGTTAAAAAACCTGCAAACATCCCGTCTTCCTTTGGGCGTTTTTGTGTTTGGCGGGTAGTCGATGGGAATTGTGCTTAAATTTATTAAAAGCCGCGCGGCCGATCCTGGGTTTATTTGGTGTTTTCCTTCATTCCAGCTTACCTCGCTGAACAAAGTTATTCCGTTGCCGGCGCCCGCGTTAATTCCTCCGCTTTCATTAAAGCCAACCCATTGATATATGGCAAAAGAAACGCCCTTAGAGGGTAGCGCCACATTAAAACATCGGGAATAGTTGTCGGATGTTCCGTTTGTTGAAATTAAGGGTTCGTTTGGGCTAAATATAAAACGTTGAAAGACAACAATATCTTCGCCTGTTCTATAGTCGGTGCTATTAAAGTAAATCATTCCATAAAACGGCCCCTTTTTAAAATCAGACCCGTTGACAATTCTTATTGACTTAACAGGAGTTCCGTTTATTCCTATGTCTCCTGGAATGCTTTCTGTGTGGGGGACATGGGAAAGGTCGGCATATTTACTTAAAACTTGAGGAAAACAATTAGGTCCGTCGAAGAAATAAACACCGGGAATTTCTTTTATAATTTTATATGATTTTGCTATTCCCAGAGGCACCATTTGCCCGCACCTTACCCTTTCTAACCGAATAAAGTTATTATAATTGGGCATTCCGTAAAAATATATTAAATAAACCGCGTTTGGATTATTTGGGTCGCAATTTGATATGGTATTTCCAGATAGGTCGGTATATAAAGCGTTCCATTTTAACACTCCATATTCTTTTTTTATTTCTTCAAGGTTTTCCATTTGCAATGGAGCCGGTTTTTCATATACGCCACTGTTACAATTATTGACAGAGCACCCGCCCGGTCCCTGACATTTGCCAACCGGACAACCGCTAAAACTGCTAATGCAGTTGCTTGCAGAACAGCCACCGCTACCGGGGCATTCTCCGCTTTGGCATCCTGTAGAATAATTATAACCGCCGCAATAAGTTGAAGAACAAGAAAATGGCGGATTGCCGCTTTCAGATCCAAGACATTCGCCTATTCCGCAGCCGCTTAACGGGTTTATATAGGCCGTTCCGCTTGAACTTTTTCCAAACTGGAAAACGGCCAGGTGTTTTAGTTGCTCTTTATACTGCAGGTTCTTTAAACCTGGATTGATTGTTATAATTAAAACATAAGAAGAAAGCAAAAGAACCAGCCCTAAAATAGCGCTTTTTGCTCCGTCTTTTGCTTCGCTTATGCCCGTGGGGCTTCCGGCTGAAATAATAAGTTTGATGCCGTTAAAAACCAAACTTAAAACAGCCAGAACTCCGCCCAAAACTATTGCCCACCAGAAAAAAAATGCTATATATTGGGGCAGGGTGGGGTTTGGAGTATTAAGCAAAGGAACTTCAATAGGAATAGCGGCAGAGCAATTATTACCAACCAAAAGAAAAAAAAGAATAACTAACAAAAATATTTTTTTATACATAGTTTTATTAAGTTAAAAATCTAAAGTCAAAAGTTAAAAATATATTGCAAACTGTTTAATGTTTTTATTTTTTGATTTTACTTTTAATTTTTGACTTTTAACTTTTAACTTATTTTAGCGCTTCTTTGGGGCAAAACCAGTTGTCTATCTGCTCTTTTCCTTTTGTTTCGCCGTCTAATATGCCATAGCATCTTTTCTCAAAAAAATTATTTCCGTAAGCTTTTTCACAACTCATGGTTTTTGTTGTTTCTTCTCCTTTTCTCACAACCTGCTGGCCGCATTTATCCATTGTTTTTCTGGAATAAGTAAGCTCTTTTAAAATATCTGTTCTTTCTTCTGAAATAAAATATTTATAAAAATCTGCAAAACCGCCCCGTATTTGCTGGTAAATATTTGTAACCTCGCGAAGATAGTCTATCATTTGCTGGCAGGGCTTGCCTGCGCATGGTGTTATTTCGCAGAAACATTGCGTTTCCGTCACAGGATCGCCATTTTGGTCGTAAACAGGATATCCGTCAGGACCAATTACAGGAACTTCGTCCTGAAAAAACTCGCAGTCATTGGTGCAGATCGGCTTGCCGGCTTTCTCACTGTCTTCATTGTCTTTATCATATTTGCTGTCGCACATACAATACTCATCTTTCTTTTTATCTCCTATTTTTTTTAAATGAGCCAGCATTTTTTTAACTTTATCATTAAGAGAGCTTATTTTTTCAATTAATTCATTGGCCCATTTTTCAGAGTCATCAACTGTTTGGCCAACTGGAATTTCTTCTACCTCTGACGAATCAGACCATTTTCCAGATAAAGGACCTTCTGGCTCCCAGCCAACCTTGCAGTAAAACGTCAGAGGGTCTTGGTTATAAGCAACCTCGCTACACTCACCGGTAACAAGCACATTTTTTTTAACCGAAAATTCGTTGTCTGGGTTTGGATTATAATCATGCCTTATAACAACGCCTCCTTCAGATGGCAGTAAACCAAATATAGTTGATTTTACATTTGTTCTTCCGCTCATAACCCTTACTTCGGCTGATTGTGACATGCTGTCTGTTTCACATTGCCAATCCTGCGCCCAATAGGCATCTTGCGAATGCAAATAAGAGCCGAATTTTTCGCGCCAATTGCAATAACTCGTGTCAACAGGGTCTGTTAATGAGTTTAAAATAAAAGTTATATGTTTTGGAGTGACATAATTGGGTAATGGCAATGGAAAGGTTCCAGGCCACCTTGATCCAAATGCTCCGCCACGGGCATAAATTGCAGAATAAATATCAATACTTATTCCAACATAATATATATTTTTTGGGTTTGGGCGAAGGACCCCGACCGCAAAGTGCAGGTGCGGCCAGCCCGTGGAGAGAGATCCAATTTCTCCGATAATTTCTCCCTGTTTTACTTCTTGCCCGACAGACACATTTATTTTATCCATATGGCCATAAACTGTGTACCAAGTAAAGGGTTCAAGGGATTCCTGGTCGGGATTATCGCAGTTGCCCGGAGAGCACGATCCGTAAGAATCAGGGCATTCGCCGGGGGGGCAGACAACTTCGTCTGAAAAAATAATTGTTTCATCAACAGAGCCGCAGGGACATCGTGGGCATTTTGAAGAAGGCGGGCACTTGGCTGTTTCCGGAAAAACATCTAAACAATATGTTGTTGTTTCTTCTTCGGTGGCTATTTTATATGGATCGTCGCACCTTAAAGAGCCGGTGTTTTCAAAAAGCAGAGGAGAAGAGTAGGGAGAGCTGGGGTTTTTATTTTTTAAGCAATCGGGGTAGCCGGCATATTCATTAGAGCCGTATTTGCATAAATAAGCGCCGTCAATGCAGTTTTTTAAATTTCCTGCGTCATAACTTTCAGCCCCGCACGATTGAAACCCCCGGCCCTCTATAAGGCAAGTGTCTTTATTTTCTAAAACGCATTTTGAATTATTATAACAATAATCTTCGCAAATTTTAAGCTGCGGAGAGCAGTCTGAATATCTTTTTTTGCAAAGGTCAGAACATTTTCCTTTGCACGATTCTACACATTCTCCAAAAGTGTCGTCTTCTTGGTCTCCGCTGAATATGCACGGCCGTTCATTATATTTTCTTTCAACGCAGGCTTGCTGTTTTGTTAAACACTTATCGTGTTGCTTTTTGATACAGTCATCTAAACAATCTTTGTCGTTTGCTTTGCATTTGCAGTTTTTAGGATCTGGAATTATTTTTTCACAACTGCCGCAAGAGGCATAAGCCGCGGCGGCTAAAAAACTTGAATCAGGGCATTTATCCTGGCAAGTTTTAAAACAACTGGAATTGGAATAGTTAAAACCCTTGCAATATTTAAAAGAGTTAACCTCGCCCCCCGCAACGGGGTCAGAATATATTTTTTGAATCCCTATTGTTTTTTCGTCTTTATCAGCCAGCTCTTTTATCTTTAAAAGGTCGGCAGAAGATTTTACAAAAAAACGGCAATTTTTCATTTCGGTCTTTGCTGTTTTTATCAAATTATTGTCGGCTTCTATTTCTGATTGAATTTGGGATATTTTTTCATTTATATACATTAACTGCTCTCTCAACTTGAGGCCCTGCCATTTTATTTTATCAATTACTGTAATTGTTTTTCCACCAACATTAACCCGAGATTCAACAAGAGAAGATATTGTAAAAAGTTTTGTTCTAAATTCGTCTAATCCTTTATAAGTTTTTTTATTTCCCTTGCAGTCAAAAATGTCTATGGGCCCTTTTTCTATTTTTTCTCTTACTCCTTCGGGACAGCAATTGTTTTTGCCATTGCACCCAACCTTCACGCACTTTTGCCCTTCACACTCTCCTGTTTTTTCGTTTGGATATTGGTCAACAGAACAAGAGGGGGGCGGGTTGTCCGGGTCATTTGGATCACCCTGGTTTGTTTCACACTTGCCTATGTCTTTGCACAGGCACCGATCCATTAATTCTATTATTTTATCTGATAAATCTTTTATTACTTTGGTTTTTTTTTGCGAGGCCTCTGTAAGTTTTAAAACGCATTCCACGCGGTCTTTATCTAAATAGGTGGGAAGGCCGATTGTTTTGTTGCCCGATATGATTTTTTCTCCTTCAATGGGATTGCCGTCGGGATCAAAGTCGTAGCAGTCCTTTGTTCTGGACACAAGTTTTTCTGTTAATATGCCAAGAGGAATTTCTTTATAAAGAGAGGTTGGAACTTGGTTTTGAGGAGATTGGCCAGGCGGCAAAACTCTTGATAAAATAGGAATTAATTCTTGAAGTTTAAAAACAACCAAAGCAGGATTTATAGCATAAACAATTAAATAAGAAGAAAGCAAAATAACCAAACCAACAATTCCTGATTTTATCCACTCTTTTCCGTTGTCTGTAAATTTTCCGCCGGCAAACGATATTAAATAATAAACTCCTCCAATAGTAATTACCATTAAGGCCATTGCGCCGGCTATGCCCATTCCCATATTAAAAAAATATTTTGCGTAGTCTGGCAAAGAGCTGTTGTTAGTGATTGTCAAGCCAAAAAAATTGGGATAGTCAATTTCAAGGGCATAAACAATTAGCGGCAAAACAATAAAAATAGCTAGCAAAAAAGCAAAAAATAATTTTTTGTATTTGACTTCCATTAAGTTTATTGTTAAAAAATTAGTCAAAAAACTATTTTTAATTTTTGACTTTTAACTTTTAATTTATTACATTTCTCCAGTTACTAATTCGGTAATAACCAAAAATGTCCAAGAAGGAAGAATGTCTCCTAAAAAGGGCAGTAATTCTACAATAAAAGAAATTATAAATCTTATGGCGCTTAGGCCGAGCTTGATGCCGGTTTTGGCAATTTTTTTTCCGGCTTGAATAGGAACCGAGGAGCCCTGGCCTTGAAATTGTTTCTCGCCTTCTAATCCCCCGCCCACATTAAGAGTTTTTTCC
>JBBTQJ010000004.1:0-16803 GCA_038065755.1 Patescibacteria group bacterium
TTGGCTGCCCCTTTTGGACGAACTACGAACATTTAATTGGAGAGCAATGCGTATAGAATTAGACGCTCTCGTCTCAAATTTTCATTTCGCTATTCCAGTTGAAGCATAACAAATTTTACTAAAAATAGACAGCAAAGACTACCGCTTTGGCGGTTTTTATTTTATAAATCGTCTAACAATTCCACTGCTTCATCTTCGTCAACTCCCCACTCTTCGGCAATTTCTTGCACCTTTTCGGCGTCATCTTTATCTAAATCATACTCCTCCATTATTCTTTTTGTTTCTTCGTTTTCCATAATTTTTTATTTAACAATGATTTACTTTTACCTTAAATTATTATAAACTTAAAAGTAAATCTATGCCATACAAGGACAAAATTGAAATTTCGGAAATAGAACCCTATTTATTAGAGGGGTTGAAGAGTTTTATTGAGGAAATTTTGAATTTAACTGAAATTTATGGTGTTAGTGTAAAAATTCCAGTAGCAATACCTCCTAAAAAATATACCGAAACAACCAGCATTACGATGAGCGGAGGGGCAAGCTCTGTATATTCTTATATGGTTAGAGGATTATCCAATGACCCCGTTAGAGGAATTTACCAAGATGAGGCTCTTTTGCAAGAAAGTGCTAATGAAAGATTAAATAAAATAATAACTCTTAAAAAATTAGGTGTAATTAGTAGTATATCATTTGATAACTCTCCACTTGAGCGTAGAGAAGTTAGTTTTTATGTTGAAGTGAGAGAGACGGAAAAATTATTAGCAGATATAGAGCGATTGATACAAAAAAAAGAGAAGGAGAAAGAAGCGGAAAAAGAAAATAAAAAAAGAGAGAATGAAATTTATTATAATGAGAAAAGTTCTACTATAAATTTAGGAGAAAAATCAATTAAAGTGTCGGGTTGGGGAGATGCCATTTGTAAGGTATTTTTCAATAATCCTAATGAAAATAAAGAGATAGATTTTGGGGAGATAGTATTTGAAATAACGGGAATAGAATATCAAAAATCAAGAGAAAAAGAATTTTTGGAAAAAATAAGACAAGCTGTTTATAGGTTAAACGAAAAGATTGCTAAAAAATTTAATAAAAAAGATTATTTGGGTTTTTCTACAAAAACACGAAAATTAACAAAAACACAAACAAATTAAAAACAAAAACACAGAAAGCAAAAACAAAATTATAAAAACACAAAAAAGATAGTGATTTTTACTAACAAAAAACAATAAAATAGCAAGAAATTCGCACAAGGGTATATGCTAACCTGCAAGAAAAAGCAGGTTTTTTTATGCCCGACGAACTTAAAAAAGAAAATGAAAATATAAACGAGGACGAAGATTTTGAAGCAGACCAAAATTTACTGGGATTTTTTAAGTTACTTTTAGAAGTTGATATGAGAGTTAATCCGCACCTTTACACAAAGCCGAAAGAAAAAGAAACCAATAATCCAAAACCCAATGCCTAATTACAACCTTAATTTAATTACGGCAAGGCGGAGCTATACGATAAATGAAATATCGTCGCTTTGGAAAGTGAGCAGGAAACAATGCAGGCGTTGGATAAAGTATGAGGGCTTAAAAGTAGTTGAAGAAAATACCAGTCCCCTGCTAATTATCGGGTCAAACCTAATCCACTTCATAAAAAAGAAGCGGGAGAAGCGGAAAATACACTTAGAAGAAAATGAGTTTTTATGCTTAAAATGTCGTGCAGGCGTTAAGGCAAAAATGGGAAGCGAGCAAATAGTTGAAACTGGCAAGAGAATAGGAAAAAACAACCGAAAACAATTGAAGAAAATAGGCATTTGCGAGGATTGCGGAACACGGCTCAATAAACTTTTATAGGTATGCCAACGGGATTATAGGGTTATTTGTTATTACTCGTAAATGTCCCATTAAAACTATTAAACAATGAAATAATAAAAATATGGAAACAACTTACAAAAATGAGCGACTTAAAAGAGAATTCTATAAGTGGCTTGAAAATTCAAAACAATTTTCAGGGGAAACAATTAAGTGCTATGAAAAAGCCATTTGGTTGTGGGAAGACTTTACCAATAAAAATGACTTCGGGAGTTTTAATGAAACAACGGCGACAGCATTTCGGGAATGGATAAAAAACAAGCAAAAAAATAACTCGCAAGAAAAAATTAGTATTGCGTATTGCTACCATAATTTACGCTTTCTAAAAGTTTTCTTTGGCTGGCTATCTAAGCGAGCGGGATATAAATTAAAGATAAAAGAGCCAGCCATTGACTGCCTTAATTTATCAAAGAACGAAGTAAGGGAGGCTAAACAAACCAAAAGCGTAAAAAACCCAACATTAGACGAAATAAAAATGGTTATAGAAACTATTAAGGGAAAAACTGAAATTGAAAAAAGAGACAAAGCCATTTTTTCTTTGGCTTTCTTGACTGGGGCGAGAATTTCGGCAATCAGAACGCTCCCTATGCAAAGTTTTGATAAGAAAGAGCAAGTTATTTATCAAGACCCTGCTTTGGGAGTTGAGACAAAATATAATAAAAAAATCACTTCTATTTTGATACCTTTCGGCTACAAAGAGGCAATGGATTATTTTATTGAATGGTTTGACTACTTAAAAGACCAAAAAGGATTTAAGCCAGAAGACCCCATATTCCCCGCTACTAAAATTGAAAATGGAAAGGAAAATATAAATTACTACAACACAGGAGAAGTTGAAAACAAAAAACTAAAAAGCTCTGGCTCTTTGAGAAAGATATTTAAGAAAAGGTTTGAGCAGGCGGGACTTAATTATTACCACCCACACACTTTCAGGCATTGGTTAGTTAGAAGAATGGCGGAATTTCCACTAACAGAAGAACAGAAAAAAGCGTTTAGCCAATGTTTGGGACACGAAAGCACCTTGATTACTTTCGGCTCGCAAGGCTATGGCAGAATTGATGAAAATAGACAAATAGACATTATGAAAAGCATTGATTTTGAGGCATTGAAAGGAGGGACGGGGCAAAGGATAAGCGACGAAGATGTAAGCCGAATTGCAAAACAAGTTAGCGAAAATATAAAAAATAATACTTAATCCACAGATTGACTATTGTCAATCATTGTTAATTGATATAAAATAACATAATCACTTAAAAAATATGACAAAAGAAAAAGAGTTTTACTTGGTAGAAGAACTGGCGGAAAAAATAAGAGTTTCTAATATGACGATTTACAGGTATATCAAAGCCAAGAAAATCAAAGCCTATAAAATAGGCAAAGAGTTTCGCATAGACCAAGAAGAATTTAACAATTTTTTAAACAAGGTAAAAACAAAATAGTATGCCAAAACAAATGAAAATTGATGATGAAATAGTTAAAAATCAGATTTTGGAAATTGTTAAAAAACACGGCAAACTCCCAGAGGATTTGCGATTTGATAATGATGTTTTTGATTTAAACAAAGCATTGGGAGTTAATAAAACAGCCCAGCTTCTTTATGACGGCAAAAAGGATAAAAGGACAATAATTGATAAAACTATATCTGCCCCATTTCAAGAGATTAGAAAATTCGGCACGAGCAAAGAAAAAAGCGAAATTAAAAACGAAAAAAACTGGTATAACAAATTGATTTATGGCGACAATTTACAAGCATTAAAATACTTGCTTGATAATGGATATAAGGAGCAAATTAAATTGATTTATATTGACCCTCCCTTTGCAACACAAAGCGACTTTAAAAATGGAGAAACAAAAGCCTATAAAGATAAATTAGAGGGGGCAGAATTTGTTGAGTTTTTAAGAGAAAGACTATTCTTAATGAAAGAACTTTTAAGCAAGGACGGGTGCATTTATGTCCATTTAGATTATCGTAGTGTCCACGCAATTAAACTAATTATGGACGAAATTTTTGGAAAGGATAAATTGATAAACGAAATAATATATGGTTATAGAATACAAGGGATAAGCAGGAGTTCTTTTGCGAGAAAGCACCAAACTATATTATTTTACTCAAAAAATAAAGATTTTTATTTTAAACAAGAAAAAGAAAAAGTAATATATGAAAAGCCCTTTATTGACACTAAAAAAGAAGGGGGGAAATGCAATGAGTTATCAGAGAAAGATAAAGAAAAAATAATACAACTAATAAAAAATGGAAAATCTTTACCAGATAGATACAAAGGTATTATTTTTGATAAGTATTACAGCGAAGTTTATGTAAGAGATGTTTGGGACGGAGATTATACAAAACCATTTATTAGTGGCTCAAATCAATATACAGGATACCCTACACAAAAATCAAAAGGATTACTAAAAAGAATTTTAAACGCAAGCACAAAAGAAGGGGAGCTTGTTTTAGACGCCTTTGCTGGTAGTGGGACAACTTGTATTATGGCAGAAGAACTAAACCGAAAATGGATTGGGATTGACGCTGGAAAATTGGCAATTTATACAAGCCAAAAAAGAATTTTAGATATTAAAAATCATAAGCCGTTTATTGTAATGAATAGCGGGGTTTATGAAATTAAAGACATAAATAAACAGGTAATAATTAGCGACGAGCTATACAAAGACTTTGCTTGTGATTTGTTTCAAGTTGATAAAAACAAAGCAGAAAAAATAAATGGCATAGAGTTTAACGGAAAATATAGCAATAATTTTGTTTATGTTTTTTCAAACAAAGGCAAGATAACAAAGCAAGATTTAGAGCAATTAGAGAAAAAATTAAGCGGTAAATTAAAAAGAGTTTATATTATTATCTCCCAAAACCAAGATAAGCTATACACTAATTATTTGAGGATTAAAGACACTCAATTTTATATCCATAAAATCCCCTATTCTTTGCTTGTGCAGTTTGTAATTGAAAACAGGGACAGCTCACAGATTATAAAACATTTAAGAAATAATGTAATACTAAAAGCCAACAGAGGAAACCTAAAAAACAAAACAGACGAAACAGCTCCCGAAATAGATAAAGTTGCTTTGGAAAAAATAAACAAAATAAGCCAAGTGAAAAAGAAGTCGGATATTGAGACAAAGTTTTCTAACATTGCGGGGTTTGATTTTGTTAATACTTTTGAGATAGAAATTGAGGAAGACATTAAAAAAGATAAAAACGGGGTTGAAGTAAAAATAAATAGCGTAAAAATTGGCGAGAAAAACGGCATTGAAAATTTGGCTATGATTTTAGTTGATAGGGATTATAACCAAAAATCATTTAAAGTGTCGGAAACTTTTTTTGCTGAAAATGATATTGAAGAAGACGACGAGGGCAACAAAAAGCAAATTGACGGCTTTATGAAAAGTAAGAAAATTGTTTTAGATAAAAACGGGTTAGGTAAAGAGATTGCCATAATTTATATGGACGAATTTGGCAATGAATTATTTAAACAATTTACCATTTAAAAACTATGGAATTGAAAATAGATAAGCTAATACTAAAACCTAAAAAAAGAGTAAAACCAGAAATTCTTGAAAAGTATCAAGAGCTAATTGATGTTGTTTGTGGGCGGGGCGAAGATAAAGACACAAACAAGTATTTCTTTCAAAAACAAGCCATTGAAGAGCTTTTAAGCTACTATTTAGAGTATAACGATTTAGACGAGCTGTTAAGCGAAAATTTAGCCAATAGCAGCGACTTGGAGGAGTATTGCAAGGAATTATACGGAAATAGCTTTAAAAGCAAATTAGACGATTTAAACAAACGGATTGCAACCATTGATTTACCAACTGGAACTGGCAAAAGTTATGTAATGTTTTTAATAGCAATAATTCTTTTAAACGAACTGCCAGAGATTAAAAGAGTGCAAATAATTACTCCGTCAAAGACAATTAAAAAGCAACTAAACCAAAAGTTTGAAGAACTTTTTGATAAAATAAAATCAATTCAAAATTTAAAACTGCCAAACCTTGTTTCTTTGCACGAGGACGCTTTGGGAGATAATTGTTTGGCGGTTGATAATATACATAAATTTTATGAAAGCGAAAACGCTGTTTTATCAAAAGAAGAGAGTTTTGGAAGTGGCAAGGGCGAAGATGTTTTAATTATAAACGACGAAGCCCACCATATTTATAATTTCAATCAAGGAAGCAGTCCAAGAAGCCAAGAATATCAAGATATTAAAAAATGGAAAGGATTTTTAGATAATGCTGATTACAAAATAAAAAACATTATAAACTTTACTGCCACGCCTTTTGAGGCAACAAATACATATTTGCATAATGTAATTTATAGATATGGTTTAATGGACGCTATTAAAAATGATGTAATTAAAGATATTAAATATCTCCCAGAGGGCGACGAAAAAATATCTGAAATTCAAGCAGAAAAACAACAATTTTTATTAGCCATAGAGCAACTGGATAAAATTAAAAAAGAATTTGAAAAGAACGGGATAAACAAAAAACCGATTGGCATTATTATTACTGCCGATATTGCCGAAGCGAAAAAAGTTGAAGAAGATTTTAAAAAGATTTTAAAAGATAAAAAAGAAAAGGACATTGACGAAAAAGTAATTTGCTACACTTCCGACCCAGAGCATTTAAAAAATGAAGAGTTGTTTGACAATGTTGATATTTACGACGGAAGCAAAGCAAACAAAGTTGAATGGATAATTTCTGTTAGTATGCTTTCAGAGGGCTGGGATTGTAAAAATGTATTTTTAATTGTCCCCCACCAAGAAAGAGCATTTAATTCAAAACTTTTGATTTCACAAGTAGTTGGTAGAGGTTTAAGGCGTGTGCCAAATTTAGACGATAAATATCAAGAAGTTATTATTTTAAACCACAAAAAATGGGGAGACGAAAACATAAATTTATTAGTTAATGATGTTGTTGATACAACAATTCGTTTTGAAGTTAAACCGACAAAAGAATTTAATTTTGACATTGATTTTTTAGAAGAAAAATTTGATGATTTTAATATAGATTTTGACAAAACACAACAAAGAAAAGAAACACAAAAAGCGGTAAAAATATCAATGAAAGATACATTGAATAAGGCGACCGCTAATTTCAAGGAGCAAAGCAAGGATTTAGATGTTGAGTTTGGCACTATGACTTTGAGAGATAGGGGCGAGGGCTATATGCAGGCGAACCTTGAAATTGATTACTACTCAAAAAAGTATTTGATTGATTGGTATAATCAAGGCGTTGGGCTTGATACTGATTTTACAAACAAATTTAAAAATGCCGAAGAGTTTGCTGATTATGTTTTAGATTGCCCCACAATTAAAAAATCAAAAATCAAAGATAAAATTTCAATTTATAATTTTAGGAAAATTGAAGAAGAATTTAGCAGTATTGATTGGGGTATATCTGAAAAAACCAAAGTAGAGAAAAAACAATATGAAATTAAACAAAAAAGCACAAAGGACTTTGGCATTTCTAATGTTGGCGTTAAAACATTTTTAGATAACTACGAAAAGGTATTTTACTGCCAAGAGATTATTGTTATTGAAAAATGGGAGTATTTAGAAGACTTAATAAACTATAAACTAAAAGAACAGAAAAAGGCTTTGGGGATAAAAGACGATAAAAAAGATAAGTTATTAGTTGGTTTAGCCAAGCAAGAAGTCTTAAATAAATTTCAATCAATAAAAAAGGAGAGCTATAAAAACCCTTTAAACTTTTTATTGCCAGATAGCGAACCCGAAGAAAAGTTTATTGAAAGATTATTTAATAATAATGAAAACATTGAGGCGTGGATAAAATCAAAATCAAGGGGCTTTTACTACATTGATTGCAGTAAAGAGGAATTTAAGATTGAATTTAACCCCGATTTTATAGTTAGAATGAAAAATAATGTTAGCTTGCTTGTTGAGATAAAAGACAAAACAGATATTACTTTAAAAAATAAATTGAAATTGGAAGGACTTAATGTTTATTTAACCGAATTAAACAAGGTTTCAGAAAACAAGAAAAAGTATTTTGGCTATATTATAAGCCCAGACGATTACAATAATTTCTTTACTGAAATTATAAAAAGTGGAAACTATAATTATGAGCCAGAATTTCATAAAAAACTAAAAGCATTTAAAATATGAAAGCCGTAATACTCGCCAGAGTATCAACAAAAGAGCAAGAAGAACAGGGACACTCGCTCCCCGCTCAGATTAGGCGGTTGCAAGAATACGCCAAGAAAAAAGGCTTTGAAGTAGCCGAGACTTTTTCTTTCTCTGAAAGTGCGGGAGAGAAAATAAGAAAAAAATTTGATGAGGTTATGAGTTATTTAAGAACGCATAAGGACACAACGATTTTACTTTGCGAAAATGTGGACAGAGCGACAAGGAATTTTAAGGACGCAGTTGATTTAGACGAAATGCGAAGAAAGGAAAATTTAGAAATTCATTTCGTGCAAGACGGATTTTTTATCAACAAAAACGCTACGGGCAACCAGATGTTTATGTGGGAGGCAAAAGTATTTTTAGCCAAGCAATACCTTAACAGATTATCTGATGATGTAAAAAGAAGCAACGAACAGAAGATACAAAATAAAGAATGGATTACCAAAGCCCCTATCGGATATTTAGGAGTTTATGACGACAAGGGAAAAAGAGAAAATATAATCCTTGACCCGTTAAGAAGCCAGTATATTTTTAAGATGTTTGAAATGTATGCAACGGGCAGTTTTTCAATTAAGAAAATACAGGAAGAAATGGAAAAAATGGGATTAAAAAGTAATACCAAAGACCCTAAACCTATACCAAAAAGCAAAATACATTCTTTGCTCAAAGACCCGTTTTATTATGGCGAAATGAGAATTAAAACCTTATTATATCCGCATAAATACCAGCCCCTAATATCAAAGCCGTTGTTTGATAGGGTGCAAGAAGTTTTTAAGGGGTATAGCAAAAAGCCGTTTAGATACGCTTGCAAGCCGTTTGCTTTCAGAGGTTTGATAAAATGTGCTGATTGCGGTTGCACGATTACTGCCGAGAGAACGAAAAATAAATATAATTATTATAGTTGCACCAACGGCAAGAAAGCCCACGCTAAAAGGCTTTATATCAACGAGGATACCCTCTTGAAGCCAATATACAGCGTCCTACGCAAGATACAGCTCACAGACAGGCAAATAAGCCGTCTAATGACTAATTTGAAGCGGAGCGAGGAGGCAAAGAATACTTTTTTTGAAGGCTCAATGAAAACTCTACGGGCAGACTATGATAAATACGAAAAGAGAAAAAGTAATTTGCTTGATAGATTAGCAGATGAAGAAATTACCAAAGAGGACTATGATAAAAAATTGATAGAATACGACACGAAGCAAACTTTGATAAGCTCTGAAATGGCAACGCACCAGAGGGCTGATAAAGAGTATTACACTACCATTGCTATCATTTTGAGCCTTGCAAAAAGAGCTTATGCGATATTCAAAAGTTCTGAACCAATGGAAAAAAGAGCATTTCTCAACTTCCTACTTCAGAACTCCAAATTAAGGGGTAAAAACCTCACTTTTGAACTTAAAAAGCCCTTTAATGGGGCTTTGGTTGCTCATAGCCGTAATAACTTGCTGCGGGGCTTGGATTCGAACCAAGGTTTCCACGTCCAGAGCGTGGCGTGACTACCACTGCACCACCCCGCAATATAATTAATACTGTCTAAATTTTATTAAATCTTTTATTTTATAAACTTCTGTTTTTTTTGAAATCTGAATTTGATATCGACTCCTGTGCGGATGAAATCCTAAAATTTTTAAACAAACATAAACATTGTTTAATAAAGATTCGTTTTTATTACTAAACAAAAATTTATAAGTATATGTTGGTTTATGCACACAAAAGCTTCCCTCTGCTTCGTATAGTCCGCGTAAATAACTTATAATATTCTTTTTACTTTTTAATATCCAATTAGGAATTTCTATCTTAAGATTGCCTCTATTACCACAAGGAATTCCTATTCTGGCGCTTAAATATTTTTGATAAATTTTAATTCTTATACATCCTTTGGCGGGTTTGCTTATTGCCGATTTTTTAGAAAATACCCCATAAATAATACCTGCATATCTGTTAACAAAACCAATGTTTTTCGCATTAGATACTATGGTTAACCCCTCAGTCCGCGAAAATTTATATATATTACCATCTCCCAAAATAACCCCCATAAGTTCTGCAAGCTCTTTTGTCCTTTTTAATTTTTTAGGATAGCTATGAAATTTTCCCTTTTTAACCATCTGTAACCTCCAAGCTTTAAAATTATCAATTTTTTTATTTTTAAAAGTTTCTGAAATTTTAGCAACACTGGGATGATCTAATTTAGTATATCCTTTACTCCAAGAAGGCGGCCTTTTTTTAAGACTCTTAAGCCATTTTTTATATTTTTTGTCTGTTTTGGGCAGAAGATTGGGCGTGGTAAAATAAAAAGCCATTAATCAATTATATTATGCATCTCATAATTTTACTACCACTAGACGACAGGAAAAAAATTACACATTCAAATATCTTCTGACGACAATAAAGCTTGATGATACGCCAAGGCCTACTCCGAAAATTAGCTGTATTAAAGCAAAAAACCAGAAATTATTCAAGAAATAATTAAAAATATTAAAACCCGGCAATACGGCCTCAAGTTTCTGGTTTATAAAATAAGTAAGCAAAAAAGAAATCAATATGCAGACCAAAAAAGCCAAAAAGCCGTAAATTGCCCCCTGAACTATAAAGGGCCCCCTGATAAACCAGTTTGAGGCGCCCACTATTTTCATTGTGCCAATTTCTTCTTTTGAACCGTCTATTGCCAATTTTATGGTGCTAAAAACAACCAGCACAGCCACAATAACCAAAATCAAACTTAATAATAACCCAGAATTGTTGACATTAGAGGTAATGGAAAAAATTTTTTCAATTGTATTTTTTTTCTGGGAAAAATCAACCCTGTCAATAATCTCTCCAAATTCTGATGCTTGCAAAATATTGGCAATTTCCTGGTATTGGGCCGGGTCTCCGCTGGTTTTTATGTTTAAAGAGGGCAAAAAAGGATTTGTCCCCACCTCTTCAAGCGCTTTTAGAAAAACGTCGTCGTTTTTATGATTTTCGGTAAAAATTTGCATTGCCTGGTCTTTTGAAACATATTCAACGTTTTTTATATCCGGAGATATTTTTAAAATTTCATCACGGGCTTTTAAAATATCCTCTTCTTCCACGTCTTCTCTGAAGTAAGCGGTAATATCAATTTTTTCCTGAATTTGCAAGATTAAAAAATTGGTTGCCGCCTGAAAAAATAAAAGGCTGGTTGCCAGCATAATGGTTACAATCAAAACAAAAACCGCGGCAACAGATATTCCTTTGTTTCTGCTAAAATCATTTATGGCAAACTTGAAAATTCTTTTAAAATTAGTAAGCATAATTGTCAAATAACTTATTATATGATGAATCTTCCTTCTTCTTCGTCTCTTATTACTCTTCCTTTGTCTATAGTAATTACTCTTTTGCCTAATTTATTTACCACTTCCCTGTCGTGGGTAAGCAATATCACTGTTTTTCCGGCATTGTTTATTTTTTGCAAAAGAGAAACAACTTCATAGGTGTTGTAAGGATCAAGGTTGCCTGTCGGCTCATCGGCAATAATAAGGCTGGGATGATTAACCAGCGCTCTGGCAACCGCCAGCCTCTGCTGTTCTCCGCCGGAAAGTTCTTTGGGAAAGTTCTTTAATTTATTTTTCAGCCCGATTATTTCTAAAACTTTGGGCACTTCGCTTAATATTTCTTTATTTTCTTTGCCTTCAACTTCCATAACATAGGCTACATTTTCATAAACTGTTTTTTGCGGCAAAAGTTTGTAGTCTTGGTAAACTACGCCTATTTTTCTTCTGATATTTTGCAGCTGGGATAAATTTATTGCGTGAATATCTGCGCCTTCAAAAAAAATGTGGCCGGAAGTCGGCTCTTCTAATCCCAGAAGCAAGCGGGTTAAGGTTGTTTTGCCAGCCCCTGATTTCCCCACAATAGAAACAAACTCCCCTTCTTTTATTTCAAAAGAAACGTCTTTTAAAACAAGATCTTCCGGATGATAAACTTTTGTCACTTTATTAAACTTAATCATAATTCATGTGGGCTTATTTAAACTATTGACACGGTTATATAATATGATATCATTATAGTATAAATGGCTTCGGCCTCCGAGGCTCCCGCAAAGGAGCCGATTTTTTTACGGTAAATATTTTTTAACTTTTTCTGAAATTTCAACAAATTCTTGTTTTGTAATCATTCTCATTTTTCTTAATAATCTTTTACTGCTAATTAACCTTAATTGCGAAAGAATAATAACAGAATCGTCTTCGTCTCCTTGGGCTATTTTGTAATAATATCCTCCAGATTTTTTTGATCTTGTTAATGGTAAAACCCAAAGCACAAATTTGTTAAACTTTTTAATTATTAAAACGGGTTTTCAAATAACTTATTTTTTCCGTCTTCTTCAAAACCAATATTTATTCCAACAGAACACCACCAAATTTCTCTTTCATGAAATAAAACTTCCTCGTTGCGAAGATGTAATTTTTTCTTTAATTCATTCCACTTGTCAAAGTCTTTTAAAAATTCACTCATAAATCATTTTAAACGCAAAAGTTTTCATTTTTATTTTTATTTTTTACGGCGGTTTTTAATTTTTCCACTTTCCAAAGTATGTAAACTTATTAAGGATTGCATAACTTTTGGGCCTTCGTCACTAAGCCAGCTGCTCACCTCGCTATCTACACCAATGGATTTTTTTCTATCTTTAAAAATTTCTACTTCTATTTTTCCTTTTAATTTTATAATTTCAAGAGCGTCTTTCATTTTACTCTCCACTTCTTGCGCTCTTTGCGCCATAGCTGTTGCTTCACTAAGACTAATCTCGCCTAAGGCGCGCCTCTCGGCAGTAATGCCGGTTATACATTTATTAAGATGAGCAGACAAACCAGGCCAATGTGGTCTAAACGATTTTGCGTCTAATAGACCGCCTAATTCATCTAAGTTTTTTAAAATTGCCTTGACGTCTCTTTGAAATTCGGGAATTTTTCCTTCCTCTTTTTCTTCAACTTCTTCGGTATTCTCAAGTTTCCTTTCTTTTTCATCTTTTTTACCTTGCTTTTCAGTATGACTTCCGTCCCATTCAACAGCGCTTGAATAATCTATAGTTCCGTCTGGATTTTTTTTAGCGCCGATAATAAGTTTTCTTTTTGGCTTGTCAGCTGTCTTTCCTTTTCGCGCCGCTTCAATTGCTTCAATAATTTTTTGCGCCTCTTCACCCTCTTTTTTAAATTTCTCAACAAGTATGGGGCTTTCTTTAAATGCCTCTATCCTTTTATCCGCAGTATCTGCAACCTCTTTGAAAAAATCATATACAGATGGTTCATCTGACTTTCTCGGCTCGCCGTCATAAGTTCCTTCAACCTTTACTCCTTCATAAAAATTTCCCGCTTTTATTTTTTCTAAATATGCTTCTGCTTTTGCGATACCCCAGTCTCCGCCAGGAAATGTTTTATTCGGATTTTGAAATTCTTGTAAGTGGTTATTCCAATGCGAAAATGTTAAATTTTCTGCTAATTGTTCTGGGGTTAAATTTTCCTTTTCTTCATGGCGATTTTCTAATGTATTTTCTACAGACATATTTTTTTATCAGCCCATTATTATTTGTTTTGGGATGATGTGTTTTAATTATTTAATTTTTTAAAGTTTTGATTTCAACTCTGCTTGGATAAGTTGTTCCAAATCTCCATTTAACACCCCCTCGGTGTCTGAAGTTTCAAATTGGGTTCTTAAATCTTTTACCATTTTATAAGGGTGCAATACATACGACCTTATTTGATTTCCCCACGAGGCCGAAACCTGCTCTCCTTTTATTTCTTTTAGTTCTTTTTCCCTGCCCTCTTCTTTTAGCTGGTAAAGCTTGGAATATAAAATTTTCATAGCGTTGGCTTTGTTTTTCCCCTGAAGCCTTTCTGTTTGCGAAGCAACCGCAATGCCTGTTGGAATATGGGTAATTCTTACAGCTGACTCTGTTTTGTTTACATACTGGCCCCCCGGCCCCGAAGACTTAAACGTTTCTATTTTTAAATCGTCCGGCTTTATTTTAATTTCAATTTCTTTATCGTTAAGTTCTGGCAAAACATTAACTAAGGTAAAAGAGGTGTGGCGCAATTTCTGGGCCGAAAAAGGAGAAATTCTCACAAGTCTATGCACCCCTGTTTCTTTTTTTAAAAGCCCATAAGCATATTTTCCTTTAATTTCTATTGTGGCGGACTTTATGCCAATTCTTCCTTCTGGCCCTCCCGGGTCTCCAAGCGACTGGTGCAGGACATCTGTTTTAAATTCTTTTTTAACGCAATATCTTTGATACATCCGAAATAGCATTGTAGCCCAATCTTGCGAATCTTGCCCCCCGGCCCCGGAATATATTTCTAAAATAGCGTTGTTTTTATCGTATTTGCCTGACAAAAAAGTTTTAAATTCCTCTTTTTCTATTTCTGTTTTTAATTCATTGTATTTTTTCTGCAATTCTTCGGATAGGCTTTCGTCTTTTATTGCTAAATTGTTTAATTCTGCAAAATCATTGATTTTATATTTTAAAATACTCATTTTTTCAACCTCTTCTTTCAGTTCTGAAAGTTTTTGGGTTTCTTTTGCCGCTATTTCTTTGTCTTGCCAAAAATCCGGGCTTTGGGATTTATTTTCCAGCTCTTTCAGTTCTTTTTCTTTGGTTTCTAAATCAAAGGCAGTCTCCCAAATGCCGGAGCTTTTCTTCAATCTCTTTTATTTGCGGAGTTAAATCTGCCATATGTTTTCTATCTTTAAATTTAACATATTTTTAAAAAATAAAAAAGGGCTGTGTTATCGCGATAACACAGCCCGTGGCAATCTGATAACTCAGCAACCTCTAAATTCAAGAAGGCGATAAGCGACAAAACGCCCTACCTTGAAAAACAGCCAATAAGCTGGAGAGAACAGCCACAAGGCCGGAGGGAGCATAAAAATCTTTTGACCAAAGATTCTTTCTGCTCTAACTGACTTATCAAACTGCCCTGCGCGGACTGGTTTCAAGAGAAGCCGTATTGAAACGGCGCTATGGGTTATGAGCCCTCAGGCGAACCTTCTTCTCTTTATCCCAACCCCTTGATTTGAACTATCTAAATATTAACGTTTTTAAAAAATAAAGTCAAGCCGCCTGCAAGAATTGAACTTGCGTCTGTGGTTTACGAAACCACTGCTTTGCCACTAAGCTAAGGCGGCAGGTATTTTTAATCTTTTATCCAATGACTGATTATTTTTTGCCTTCTTCTGTCTAAATAATTTTTTGTTAAAACTCCTTGACCATTTATGCGCCCGCCCCCGCAATACAAATTTAAAACCCAGCCGTTTTAACATTCCCACAATTTCCGGATACTTAAAATCAACCACAAACGACGGCGCCAGCATAGCCGCTATCTTGCTTTTCTTTTCAATTAAATTAATTAATTCTTTGGCTTCTTGTGTTATTTCGTTCATAGTTTTGATTTAATAATAAAAATTGCAAAATAATAAAAGATATAATTCCTCCGGCTAAAGCCGTTAAAAGCTGGTTTTGACCCATTGCCTGCAAAAACATTTGAGGAACAATGTGAAATTTAAAATAAATATTGGCTGCTGATATTAAAATTAAAACCAGATTCCCCAGCCAGATAAATGGCAGAAAATAAATTAAAAATGGGGTAAACGGCCCAAAAACCAGTCCCCTGGCCAAAACCCCCAAACTGGGAAAAATAATTAAGGGAAGAAAAAACTTTTTCGGCAGAAAAATAGCCGTCAGAAACAAACAAGCGTTAACTATTGTTCCCACCAGCCACTGGGGATGCCCCAAAAAAAACGGAACAAAAAATGACAAAGAAAAAATCCCGGCAAAAACCATTGCAGCCGTCTTGTCTGCCAAAATTACAGGAAAAGTTAAAGCTGTTGTTTTTTCTTGATTTATATTTTTATCCATAATAATTATTTAAAATTAACATCTTAATATATTTATAAGGAAGTCAGATGGACTTATAAACCAGAATAGTCTGGGTTGGGTGTAAGAAATCTTTTTCTAACTTCTTGGTCTGGCATAGAATATAATTTTTGCCAGTTTTTTATTTTACTTAGGTCGATTTTTGAGGCAAATTCATAGCCACGGAAATGATGAGTGTCTCTTTCTCGACTTTCAACTAACGGTTTCCTTTCATCTGTAACTTCTTTTACGGTTAATTCTCTTTCTATAAATTTTTTTGTGATATTTCTTAATTTTCTTTTTGTTTCTTTGGTTCTTTCAATAACCTTTCTCTTAGTGCTTGCGTCAATTTGTGGTTCTCCGTCGGGAAAAAAGTCAGATGTGCCATCTTTTTTCTGAGTTGCTTCAAATAACAATCGGCGACCTAACCAGCCAAAAAATTCATCAGTAATCATTTCTTTATGGTTTGGTCTAAAATGAGAACGATAAAAATGGCTCATTTCCTCTCCTAAATTTTTCCCTTCTGATAATTGATCCACGTCTTCAACTTTTATAACACTGACTTTTTCACCACTAATTATATTAACACCTCCATCGTTAAAAGCTGGGCGAGTTCCCTTGATTACTAATGGTAAATTCTCTTCCGGGACAGAAAGACCATATTTTTTACCAAAAAGATTATTTGTGCCATTAACAAATCTTTTAAAATTTTCCCTCTCTTGAGCGGTTAGTATTTCTGTTTCTAATTCTTTTGGCTCTTCTTCCGATGGAACATTTTCTAGGCTAAACATAATTTTATAAATTATTATATCATTTTGCCTTTTTAAAAATAAAAATGCAAGAAGAAAAAAGCCGCTTACGAAAATTCGCAAGCGGCGGTGGCATTAGCCGTTCAACATTTTGTCCAAAGCAGT
>JBBTQJ010000005.1:0-8953 GCA_038065755.1 Patescibacteria group bacterium
CGACCATAATTTTTTTTTCTGTTTTTATTTTTTTTGTGGGATTTACGATTATTTTAGAATAAGAAAACTCTTTAAATAATTCTTTTATTATCTCTGCGTTCAGGCGGGTGATATCTACCCCTATTTCATCTCTTTTTTTATCATCTGCCCCAAATTCCAAAAGCGCCTTTTGATACAATCTCGTTATTTTCCCTCCGCCAACAAAAATAAAAAACCTTCTTGCCCCTAAATATTTTTGCAAAGAACGCTTGAAATTTTTCAAGAACTTAATGTCAATCCCCTCGGGCGCAACCAACGACCCCCCTAAAGATATAATAATTGCCTCTTTGTTCATATTGTTTTAATTTTAGCTTATTTCCTCTGAAAATTAAAGAGTAAAAAAAGTATAATATATACAACATAGTATATATAAAATATTGTCAATAAGAAATTTTCGTGTTAATGTGATATCATAAAAACATGAAGATATTTTCGGAAAATAAAAAGGCGCATTATGATTATAGTATTCTAGAAAAATTTGAGGCAGGGCTGATTTTGCTTGGGCAGGAGGTGAAATCAATAAAAGCCGGCAGAATAAATTTGTCTGGCTCTTATGTTGTGTTTAACAAAATAGAACCCTATTTAGTTGGAGTAAGGGTGCCTCCATGGCAGCCGAATAATGCCGGAGCTGACTATAATGAAGAAAGGCAAAGAAAGTTGCTTTTAAACAAAAAAGAGATAAATTACCTTATAGGAAAATCTAAAGAAAGGGGATTTTCCCTTATACCCTTGAAAGTTTATGAGAAATCAGGTAGAATAAAGCTTGAATTCGGATTGGCTAAAGGAAAGAAAAAATACGATAAAAAAGAGAAAATAAAAAAGAGAGATGTTGAGCGGGAAATAAACAGGGAATTATCCGAATAATATGGGGATGCAAGTTTCGATGATTTGCTCTTAATAACAATGCAAGTTGAGTATTCTAAAATCTCATAAAACTTTTAGAAAAACATAATTGCTAATTTATTTAATAAGCAACCCGCGTTGGCATACGCTTAATGCGGCATCCTTGCTATCAACTCCTGATAGATAGATTAAGGGTGTTATATTTTCAGGATAGGCAATTTTATTCCTCGGAAAATTGCCGAAACTAAACGAGGATTAAGATATTAAAAATTTTGTCTGTTTCTTATTTAATATCTAAACAAAAAAATAGAATAAACTTGTAGAATTGTTTTTAAAAACTTTTCAGACGCGATTTCAACATCGCCATCTCCACAAAATTATTTTTAATATAATTTGAATAAAATTTTAATCAACAATTTCATAAGGGCAAAAGAGGTGAGAGTAATTGACGAACAGCAAAAACAGCTGGGTGTAATGAATATATTTCAGGCAATAGACTTGGCAAAGTCAAAGGGGCTAGACCTGATACAGGTGACAGAGAAAGTAGAGCCACCTGTTTGTAGGATAGGAAACTATGGAAAATATCTTTATTCTTTGCAAAAAAAAGAAAAAAAAATAAAACCTCGAGGAGGAGATTTAAAAGAATTAAGGTTAACATACAATATTTCTCCCCATGATATGGAGGTAAGGGCAAAACAGGCAGAAAAATTTTTGAAAGAAGGAGACAAAATAAAAATAAGTTTGGTGTTAAGGGGTAGGCAAAAAGCATTTGGATATCTTGCAAAAGATAAGGTTCAATTTTTTTTAAATGTTATAAACGGATTAATTCCGATTAAGACCGAAAGAGAATTAAAAAAAGAACCGAGGGGGTTCACAACAATAATATCTAAATTATAAATACTATGAAAACCAAAAAATCGTTATTAAAAAGATTTAAAATAACAAAAAAAGGAAAGATATTAAGAAGGTCGTCGGGCCAAAACCATTATAGGGCTAAAAAAACGGGTGAAAAAAAGAGAAAAGGCCGCAAATGGATTCCGTTGGCCAAGTCTGAAATTAAAAAAGTTAAAAGATATTTACAAATTTAATTATGGTAAGAGTAAAAAAAAGCAAACCGTCTCATAAACACAGAAGGCATTTATTAAAACATGCCAAAGGTTTTCGCTGGGGCAGAAAATCAAAATTTAAAGCAGCTAAAGACGCCCTAAGGCATGCATGGACCTATGCCTACAGAGACAGAAAGGTAAAAAAGAGAGAGTTTAGAAAGCTATGGCAGCTACAAATTAACACTGCCTGCCGTAAAATGGGCATAAATTACAGCCGGCTGATTTATGGATTAAAAGAAAAAAAGATTGAATTAGACAGAAAAATATTATCTGAGCTGGCAAAAAAACACCCCGAAATATTTGAAAAAATCGTAGAAGAAGTTAAAAAGTAAACAAAAATCGCTCCATTTAATTAGAGCGATTTTTGTTTTTCTTTATCTTTCGGCTAATAGATTAATTACTGTAATCTTTTTATTTCCTATCTTGATATTTTTCTCGGGAGAAAACCCAACCCTTACCTGAATTCTTTCTTTTTCCTCCTCGGGCCAATCCATTCCGTGCGCAGAACTCCACATAGGCTGACTAATTTTTAAATTTTTTGCAGAATGAGGAGAAAAACCAGAATCCCAAATATCCGGATTTTTAAACCGGAAAGTAACCGAATATTCTTCTTTTCCTTTCGGCCTTCTTAAACTATGGGGTTCAATAGTTACTTCTGCTTCGTGCACCGGTCTTTCACTTTCTGGCACTTCGCCACGATAATCAAATACCTTGGCACCCTTCGAATCACCTACATGAAATGGCAAATTAGATAAATCTTGAATAAGGTTTTGGATTTCCTCTGGCGTTAATTCCACATTAACCGTCTCTCCAATTCCGCCAACCATTCTTTCCACTCCTTCTACCACTTTTAAAATTTTAATCGGGTCCCCGCCGCCAACTCTTATTTCTTTTAATGGCTCTCCTGGTTCTTGCTCTTCCCCGTTTAAATGTTCTGAATTTAATGACATATAATTTATTTTAATTTTAATAATATCTCTTTATTATTTATTATATTCTTGCTCTGGCAAAATTACAATTAATTAACCGTCAATCATGTTCGGTGGCTTGAATAAATTTAATTTTTTCTTGCTTTAGTAATTTTATTTTTTTCTTTGCTCCCCTATTATATCCGCCTGTTTTCCCGTCGCTTCTTATAACTCTATGACAGGGAATTTTCGGGTCGCGGTTTTTGTTCAAAATATTTCCCACTGCCCGCCACGCCTTTTTGTTTCCCGATATTTTAGCCACTTGCCCGTAAGTCATTATTTTTCCCTTTGGAATTTTTTTTACAACTTCAAAAATTCTGTCTTTAAATGTTCTTTGTTTCATATTTTACAATAAAATCGTTGGCCTTTTTTAAAAGATTCTTCGCGTTTTTAAAAGTTATTTTTTTTACCGCCACTTCATAGGGTAGCCACATAAAATCAGAGTGTTCTTCTGATATTTTAACTTCTTTTGTATTGGTTTCTACTAAATAAAAAACGACTAATTTAAAAACCCATGGCGCTTTATTTTTTGCTTCACCCTTCAGCCCGTAGTTTTTTCTAAAAAAATATTTTTCAAATTCTTTAAATCCAGAAATTATCCTAATATCTTTGATGCCCGTTTCCTCTAAAACCTCTCTTTTTGCTGTCTGAAACTCTGTCTCTCCCTCTTCAATATGCCCCTTTGCAAACCCCCAATGCCCGCCCCGTCTGCTTTCTGTTTTATAATGCAAAAGAAGGTAATATCTTATGCCTGCTTCTTCTCTAAAAATTATTGCTCCTGCCGATTTTTCCCTTGGCATATCATCGAAAATTTTTAATTTTTAAAATCTTATTTATCTTTTATATTTTCTTTTCTTTTATTTTCTGCTCTTTGATTATTTTTACCTTTTCTGGATCAAATATCACATAACTATCATGGTTTTTAAACATATAATCTCCTTCACCGCCTTCAACGGTCGCTAACCCATCATAACCTAACGATTTGACATAATTGGTGAAAAGACCATCTTCTAAGTGCAGGGTTACTTTTTGAATATCACTTATTTTTTTTACCTCTCCGGAACTTATAAATTTGAATACGTCAAATAGTGTTTCTCTATATGCGTTTAATCCATTATTACTTGCTGTAGAATTTTTAATTTCAGCACCTATCTCTTTGGCTCTTTGCCATAGAACTAACCCGAATCCTTTCATTACTTTTTCTAAATTTTCATCTTTCCTCAAATCAAGTAATTTTAAATTTTCTACAAAAGTTTCATAAATAATCGGATTGCCGTCGGCTTCTAATCTTTTAGAACCCCTTGGATTTTTTGCTCTCATATAAGCATATTCAATAGCGTTTTTAGCCTGCGATGTTAAATAAATACCATCTCCAACTGTTGTTTCTTCGGCTTTCTCAAATTTTTTTATTCCCTTAGCAGAAGTTCCGTGATAAAGTGTTTTCTTTTTTACAAAAACACCGAGCCCATCATCAATTTCTTCTTCGTTTTGTCTGCCTTCTATTTTTTTATTCCTTGCCACTTGGTATTCTGGCTCTTTTTTTGCTTTCTCTAAAATTTCCTGACGATCTTCCCTCGGAGCCTCCTTTAATTGTTCTGCTAGATTATCCCTATAAACATCTGGTTCAAAATTTTCTCTCATATTATTTCTATATTATATTTTATAATTATATTTTATATTTTTAATAATTATATCATCTTACTGCCTTTTACAAAAATTTCCTAATAATTATCGTTGTAATAAATGTGCGACCGCACAGGTATTACAACGATACTTTTTTTATGAATCAAATTTAAATTTATTTATATTTTATAAATATTTTTTATTTTATTAACGATTGAATGACTATCTATTTCCTTTACCAATAAAATTTCTATCTGCTTTTTGTCCAACCTAAAAAAATTTCTTAAAAAATTTATTTCTTTTTTGCAGTCAAAAGGATGCAACCAAACGCTTTTCTGCAAAGAATAAAATCCCAATTCTTTCAATTTTCCTCTGAAAGCGTTTCTTTTAATTTTTTGGCTATCGGGTATATCAAAAATTACCACTCTCCACAATCTGTCCCATATTTTTGGTGTTTCGATTTTTAGTTCGTCTATTTTATATTTATTTGCCCTTTTCTTTCCTTTCTCCGTCAAGGTAACAACAATATCGTGACCATCTTTTTTTATTTCAATTAAACCGTTTCTTTTTAAATAGTTAAAAGCATCTTTAGCTTTTTTTTCTCCTTTACAATATTCAAATCTTTTATTCTTTAAAATAAACTTCGCTAAATTATAAAGAAAATAAGGAGACGTCGCTGTAATGCTAATTATTCCTACAAAAAGCAAAAAAATTAATATATCTTTTGAAACACTGGCTTTCATTTTTTATTTTTTATTTTTAAATTTTTAATACCCTTTAAATGCCTTACATCCATAGTCGCCCCTTATATTTATATCGTAGTAATGTTTGTGCGACCGCATAAACATTACTACGATACATTAATTTTATACACTGCATTTATTTTAAATGCATTTATTTTAAAAGTCGCGTATTTATATTTGGACTAAGTTAAATTCATTGCCGTCGGGATCTGAAAATACAGCTTTGTATTCTCCCCACGACCTTTTTGAAATTTCTTCAACAAATTTTACGCCCTTCTTTTTTAACTCTTTTACTGTTTTTTGAATATCCTTTGTTTCAAAGATTATGGGGGTCCTGCCGCCTGTTTTAACAGTATTCCAACCTTCACCCCATTCAGGACAAGGCGTTTCAATATAAAATTCTTCACCTAATTTCATAAGCATACACTTAAACTTTGAATATTTTTCTATTAATTTCATATTAAGCGTGCTTGAATACCATTTTTCAGCTTTTGTAATATCTGAAACAAAAATTTGGACCTGACCGAATTTAATATCAATGTCCATTTATTTAAAGTGTTTTAATAGTTCTTCAATTAGGAGGGTGTTTATAATGTCTTGTTTTTCGGCCCAGCCGCGGCGGGCTTGGGAAATTCCAAATTCCATAAGCCGCATCTGGTTTTTTTGATGGGAGTCTGTGTTAATTACCATTTTAACACCGACTTTTTTTGCCATTTTAATATAAACATCTTTTAAATCTAATCTTTCTGGCCAAGAATTTATTTCTAAAATTGTTTTTGTTTCTTTGGCTTTCTTTAATATTTTTTCCAGATCAATCTGATACTCGTCTCTTTTTTGTATCAGCCGGCCGGTGGGGTGGGAAATTATATCAACATTAGGATTTTCCATGGCTTTAATAATCCTGTCTGTCATTCTTTTTCTGTCAATTTTCATTGAAGAATGAACTCCTGCTATAACATAGTCTAATTTTTCTAAAACCTCGTCTTTAATATCTATAAAACCGTCCGGCATTATATTTGCCTCGCAGCCGTGCAAAACTCTAAAATTTTTGTTTTTAAATTTTTCGTTTATTTTTTTTATTGCCTCATTTTGTTTTAATAATTGTTTTTCGTCAAGCCCATTTTCTATTCTTAAAAATTTTGTATGGTCGGAAATACCGATATATTCGTATCCCAAACCTATTGCCGATTGCGCCATTTCTTCAATAGAATTTTCTCCTCCGTCCCAATTTGAATGGCAGTGCAGATCTCCTTTAATGTCTTTATACCCGATTATTTTTGGCAGTTTATTTTTAAGGGCAAGCTGGACTTCGCCGCTGTTTTCCCGCATTTCCGGCTCAATATATGAAAGACCGATTGCCTTATAAACTTCTTCTTCTGTTTTGCCGGCAATCATTTTGTTGCCTTTAAAAACTCCGTATTCGTTTAATTTTAAACCTCTTTCAATGGCTATTTTTCTTGTGGCAATATTGTGCTCTTTAGAGCCTGTAAAATATTGCAAAGCAGAACCAAAGCTTTCTTCTTTTACAACCCTTAAATCAATATCAAATCCCTGTTTTAAATGCACGGATGACTTTGTTGGGCCTTTTGCCCAAATTTTTTCAATGCCTTGCAAAGAAACAAAAAAATTATTAATTTTTTCCGGCTTGTTAGAGGCAATCAAAATATCAACATCTCCAATGGTTTCTTTCATCCTTCTTGTTGAGCCGGCAACATTGATTTTTTTTGTTTCTTTTAAGCTTTCTAATATAGAGATTATTTCTTTTACTGTGGGCATTATAAATCCAAGCAAAACTCTGCCTTTGTCTATTTTTAAAAATTCTATCCCTTGCAATATATTTTTTTCTGATATTTGACCAAAACCAAAAAGCCGCGCTATTTTGTGATTTTTTGCCGCTGCTTCCAGGTCTTTGATTGTTTTTATTCCCAATTTTTGATAAAGTATTTTTGCTTTTTTAACGCCCATTCCTTCAATTTTGGTCATTTCCGTAAAATCAATCGGCAAAGATTTTTTCAATTTTTCATATTCTTTTATTTTTCCTGTTTTTATATATTCTTCAATTTTCAAGGCTAAATTTTTTCCGATAGCTGTAATTTCTTCTAATCCTTGCAGCCCTTTATCAAGATAAATTTCTTCGGCTTCTTCTTCTAAAGATTCTAAAACCAAAGCCGCTCTTTTATAGGCAATTGGCCTGAAATCTTTTTTTCCCGATTGCGCAGGCAGGTTAATTTCAAGCAATGAAGCAATATTAAAAAATATTTTCGCAATTTCCTTATTTTTCATATTATGGTTCCACAAATGGCCTGGCGGGCACCATTCTTGGCGTGTCTTTATTTATTAAAGACAAATCTTTTTTTATAAAAATTAAAAGAACGGCAGAAACAATATCAAGAACGGTTACAATAATAAAAACCGCATTAAATCCAAATATGCCCACAAGAACTCCTCCCAAACCACCGGCTATTCCGGCCCCGGCTGACAAAAAAGTGCTTTCCATGCTCCACTCAAACGCCTCTCTGCCCTTGTCAATGTGCCTTGTAAAAATAGCCAACCACGAGGGAAAAGCCATAGACATTGCTACGGCGTGCAATATTTGCAAAAGATAAATATGCCAAGGCAAAAATGAAAATAAATATCCTATTGGCACCAAAGCGGCCAAAAATGTTCCTATAACCATAAACCAAAAATCATCTTTTTCTCCGTGATTTTTATCTAAATAGCGGCCAATAGGAACCTGCAATATTGATTTTGTAATCCAGTAGAAGAGAGAAGCAAAGCCGGCAATTTTAGCCGCCTCCAAGGGGCCCTTGGATGTAATATTTTCTACAATAAATATGGCAAAAATAGGCGACACGAGCCCCCAGCCCAGGTTTAATATAAAATCGCTTGTTATTAATATTTTTATAATTTTGTTTGCAAATTTTATCATAATTTTTTTATTTTTTTTAAAAAACTAATTTTTATTATTATACTACAAATATTATTTAAAAGCCCCTTTTTTATTTAAAGGGGCTTTTCTGACCGAAATTAACCAATTAGCTGATTTCGTATTTTATCTGTTTTATTTTATAAATTGTTTTAACAGGAGAAAAAACAACAACCTCGTCTCCAACCTTATGTCCTAAAAGAACCTTTCCAACAGGAGATTCGTTGCTGATTTTTCCCAAGGCAGGATTTGCTTCTAATGTGCCAACTAATATAAATTCGTCTTTTTTCCCGTCAACGCTTATTTTAATTTTTGCCCCAATTCCAACAACTTTTTGCTGTTCTTGGGCTGGTTTTTTAATCAACTCATAATGCTCTAAAATATTGTCTATTTCTGAAATTCTAGACCTTAAAAAACTTAAGTCTTCCTGAAAACTAATAAATTCCGGGTTTAAATCTTCTGATTCAAAAATTTTAGGAGCCTCTCCTGTATTTTTACGACGTTCAAGTTCGATTAATTCTTTATATTCTCTCTTGAGTTCTTTCAATTTTTCTTTTGTTATATAAAATATTTTTTCGTCCACAAAAATGTTATTTTAATTTCAGGCCTATTAAAATATAGTATTCTTACTGTTTCTAAATGTCAAATACTGCACTGGCCAGTGGTATAGTTGACAGTATGCGGCATGAAAAAAGATTTGCAAAA
>JBBTQJ010000006.1:0-12882 GCA_038065755.1 Patescibacteria group bacterium
CGGGATGTCGGACGTCCCCAAAAATTCTTGGAGAGCACCAGGGGTTGTGGTTTTACACTATTGGCCAAAGAAAGGGGATTGGGCTTTCGGGCGGGCCGTATTTTGTTGTTGCCAAAGACCTAAAAAACAATAATTTAATTGTTTCAAAAAATCAGAAGGATTTAGAAGGCAAAGAATTAATTGCTCAAAATGTTAATTGGATTTGTCCCCAAAAATTACCGATAGAAGCTGATGTGAAAATAAGATACAAAAGCAATTTTGCCAAGGCCAAGATTTTTAAAACAGGGGGGCAAAGAATAAAAGTTGTTTTTCAAAAACCTCAAAAAGCGCCTACCCCCGGCCAATCAGTCGTTTTTTATAAAGGAGAAGAACTGCTGGGCGGGGGAGTAATAAATTAAAAATTAATTTAAAAATATTATGGCAAAAACAACAAGCGAAACAACGTTAAAAAAAATATTGGAAAAGCCGGAAGCGGAAAAAATTTTGTTAAATCACGGGGTGCCCTGTATGTCTTGCCCCATGGCTTCTTTTGAAATGGAAAAATTAGAAATTGGGAAAGTTTGCAAAATGTATGGCATAGATTCAAAAAAAATATTAAAAGATCTGAATAAATAAAAAATACCGCGATTTTTTTTCGCGGTTTTAAAATTTAAACGCTTTTTACGTTTTTTATTCAAAAAATACCGCGACTCTGTTTTCTTCCATAAAAACAGTTTATTTTTCTAATGAGTATTGCATTAAATAAAGGTCTTCAGGACAATAATCTTGATAAAAACCGCGCACAATGCATATTGCCCAAAATCCCATTTGGTGGAAAAAGAGCTGGGCGGGCAGGTTTGTTTCTCTTACTTCAACAAAGATTTTTTTCTTTCTTTCGGGGTGTAATTTATTGATTAACTGCTTAATTATTTGTTTTCCCACCTCTTTGCGGCGGAAATCTGGGTGGACTGCTAAATTTAAAATGAAAATTCTGCTTTGGCTTGATTCGTAAATTACGAATCCGACAACTTTTTGGCGGTATTCGGCCGCCAAACCTACGCGTTGGAAAAAAAAGTTTCTTTCTTTCAGGCATTGCCTAAATTCTTTCTCTGTCCAGGGGTATTCAAAACTTTTTTCTTCAATTTTCAAAACTTCGGGCATATCCGGTTCTGTCATCCATTTAATGCAAACGGGAACTTCTTTTTTGGAAAGCGCAGATGCGGTTGCCATAGCAGGCCTCCTGATTTTTTTGTTAGTATTTTTAAAATATAGCGCATATAATAATTGTAAAAGAACATAATTATAGATTAAACCCAGAAGAGCAACAAGTCAACAGTTTGTCAATTTTATTTGTTTTTAAAATATGTTTTTGGTATAATATATATAAAACAATTTTAAATTTTTATCGGATTAAATAATTTTTTGGCAAAGTCAAAAAATTAAAATTTTTAATCAAAGATTAAAAATTTTAATTAATCCGATGAATTTTCAATTTTATGTTTGGCAACAATAAAACAATACCAAAATTTTACGACCTAAGAGAAAAAGTGGCAATCATTACAGGAGCAAGAAGGGGAATGGGCAGAGCTCATGCTATAATTTTTGCTAAGGCCGGAGCAAAAGTCGTTGTTTCTGATATCTCACAAGAGGAATGCCAGCTGGTTGCAGACGAAATAAAAAAAGAAAAAGGCGAAGCAATAGCTGTGAAATGCGACATAAGCAATAAGGCAGAAGTTGATAATTTAATTAAAAAAACAATTGAAAAATTCGGCAAATTGGATATTTTGGTCAACAACGCCGGTATTTGCCCATTTAAACCATTTTTGGAATTAACAGAAGAAGACTGGCACAAAGTGTTAAGCGTAAACTTAAAAGGATATTTTTTGTGCAGTCAGGCCGCAGCCCTTGAAATGGCAAAACAAAAATCGGGAGTAATTGTGAATATCGCTTCAATTGCCATGGGTCAAGTTGGGTCTGGGTTTCCCGGCATTGTGCATTATTGCGCTTCTAAGGGAGGCATTGTGGCCATGGCCGAAGCAATGTCTTTAGAACTGGCTCCATTGGGAATAAGAGTAAATACAATTTCCCCGGGCGCAATTGATACTCCGATGGCCTCGTCAGTAAAACAGGACGCCAAAACATTTGAAGGGTTTATGGCAAAAATTCCTTTAAAAAGAATGGGCAGGCCGGAGGAAATTTCTAACGCAGTTTTATTTTTGGCTTCAGACGAATCTTCATATATGACAGGTTCTGTGGTGGTGGTAGATGGCGGGTGGCTGGCCGGATAATTTTTACGCCTATTGACTTATTCCTTTGCATTCAGATAAAATATGGTAATGTTAAAAATAATTCCGCGGGGCGAGCAACCTCCGGAAAAACAAGGTCGATAACAACTAAATTTAAAATTTAAAATTATAATTATGGCAGAAAATAAAATAAAAAAGGAAGATGAAGCAGTAAAGGGTTATTGCGTAAAATGTAAAGAAAAAAGAGAAATGGAAAACCCAACAGAAGTATCAATGAAGGGAAAGGGCGGCAAAAAAAGAGCGGCTATGACCGGCACTTGCGTCAAGTGCGGAACAAAAATGTTTAGAATAATGGGATTGAAAAAATAATAAAAGTATTTATAATATTTTAAACACCGGGCGCGCTGTCCGGTGTTTCTGTATAAATGCAAATTACAAGGAAAAAAATTGCATATTTTGCAATAATTTTATTTTTTTTAAACATTTTTGCATGGCAGGATGTTTTTTATTTAGCAGGTTCCGGCGATTTAAAAGTTTATTTTTTAGATGTCGGCCAGGGAGATGCGATTTTTATAGAAACTCCAGGACACCATCAAATTTTAATTGACGGAGGGCCGGATTCAACAATTATTGAAAAATTGCAAAATATAATGCCCCTTCAGGACAAAATAATTGACCTTGTAATTTTAACTCACCCGGAAAAAGACCATATGCAGGGTTTAATTGAGGTTTTAGAAAGATATAAAATAGAATATATTTTATGGACAGGAGTGAAAAGGCAGACTCCAGAATATCAAAGATGGGTTGAAGTTTTAAATAAAGAAGAAATAGAGGGGGCAAAAACAATAATAGCTTTCTCGGAAAAATCAATAAAAGCCGGAAACGTCTCAATTGATATTTTATATCCTTTTGAAAATCTATCGGGCAAAGAATTAAAAGACAGCAACGACAGCTCTGTTGTTTCTTATTTAGTTTTTAGCAAAAGAACTTTTCTTTTTACAGGAGATATCACAAGCAAAGCCGAAGAAGACATTTTAAACAACAAAGTCGGATTATCGGCCGATGTTTTAAAAATTGCTCACCACGGCTCAAAATATTCAAGCTCAGATGATTTTTTAAAAGCCGTAAACCCTGCAGTTTCCGTAATTTCTGCCGGGAAAAATAATTCTTACGGCCATCCTACCCCGGAAGTTTTGCAAAGACTAGAAAAATTTGGTATAAAGATTTCGAGAACAGACACAGACGGGGATATTGAAATTGTGTCTGACGGGAATAATATTAAAATTTTAAAATAATTTTATGAAAGACATTGACTTTCCAATATTTAAAACCAAATCAGATGTTTATAAAAAATTTGATTTAACCAACCCCGGCCAAAGGGCGGAATATTTTGAATACAAGGCCGGGCCGGAAATAAAAAAACTAAGAAAATACTTAGAAAACAATACCTTTATCGCCTATTTATTGGGAAAAAAGTCATCTGGTAAGGGCACATATTCTAAAATGTTTGCCGAAATAATCGACAAAGATCTGCCTGCGCAGGCAGGCAAAATAGCCCATTTTTCCATTGGAGACATGGTGAGATCTTTTGACGAAGTTTTAAAAGACGAAAACAAAAGGAAAGAATTGGTTTCTTTTTTGGAAAAAAATTACAGGGGTTTTTTACCACTGGAAGATATTGTAAAATCTCTTGACAGCCGAAGCACAAAAATTCTTTTGCCCTCTGAGCTGATTTTGTCTTTGGCTAAAAGAGAAATTCAAAAATTAGGCAGAAAAGCCATTTTTATTGACGGCTTTCCAAGAGACCTAGACCAGATTTCTTATTCGTTGTTTTTTAGGGACCTGATAGGTTACAGAGAAGACCCCGATGTTTTTGTTTTAATAGACGTGCCTACTTCGGTAATTGACGAAAGAATAAAATACAGGGTAATTTGCCCGTTGTGCCAAACATCAAGAAATGTAAAGCTTTTAACAACAAAAAACGTTGATTACGATGAAAAAGACGGAAAATTTTATTTATTATGCGACAATTTAAACTGCCTGTCTGCGCAGGCAGATAAAGGCGCTAGAATGACAACAAAAGAAGGCGATGAGTTGGGCATAGAGCCAATCAGAGAAAGGCTAAACAAAGACGAATCTTTAATAAAACAGGCAATCTCGTTGCAGGGTATTCCAAAAATTCTTTTAAGAAATTCTGTGCCGGCCGGCAAGGCAAATGAGTTTGTTGACGATTATGAAATTACCCCGGAATATCATCATACCTTTAAAGAAGGAAAAGTGGAAACAATAGAAAAGCCTTGGCAGATTTTAGACGACCAGAGGGTGCCATCAAACAGTCTGATGCCTCCTCCGGTAGTGGTGTCTTTAATAAAACAATTAGTAAATTCTCTCGGTATTTAAGTTGCGCGTTGAAAACAAAAAAAATGCTCCAGGCAAAGCTTTGGAGCGTTTTTCGTTTAGTGCGTTTATTTCAAAAATGTGTTTCTAAAATGTGTTTCTAAAATGTGTTTCTAAAATGTGTTTCTAAAATATTTAAAAATATTTAGCTGTCTTAATTTTATACGATCGTAGAAAATTAAGACAGCTTGTTTTTATATCTATAATTTTGTAAAATTAAGACAATGAAATCTTTAGGAGAAAAAATTTTATTATTTTTACTTACCGGCGTCGTGCTGAGTATTTGCTATACTCCGCGCCAATATTGGAAAACCGTTAAAATTGCCGGCAGGGAATGGGAAAAAATAAATAAAAAAGAAGCACAGGCTGAAATAAAAAAACTTTATCAATCAAAATTAGTTAAAAAAGAGACAAACAAAGACGGCTCGGTGACGATTGTTTTGACCAGTAAGGGTAAATTAAAAGCACTTACTTATAAGTTTGAAGAGATGCAAATTGATAAAAAATCATGGGACGGCAAGTGGAGAATAGTTGCTTTTGATATTCCCGAAAAATACAGATGGGGAAGGGATTCTTTAAGAGAAAAAATAAAAAAATTAGGTTTTTACGAATTGCAAAAAAGCGTTTTTGTTTTTCCCTATGATTGCAAAAACGAAATAGATTTTATTATAGAATTTTTTAAAATTAGGCGGCACGTCCGTTTTGGCATATTAGAAACAATAGACAACGAAGAACATTTAAGAAAAATATTCGGATTAAAAAAATAAATTAATAATATCAGCAATAAATCAATAATATTGGGAATAAATTAATAAATTCCAGTTGGCACGATTTCCTACGATCGTAGAAATTTAAGATAGCTAAAATATTTATATTCTTTGATTAAATGTTTTCTTTGGTTAAATGTGTTCTTTGATTAAATTTGATTAAATAAAAAAAAGATTGCTGCGGCTTGCGGCAATCTTATGAATAATTTTATGAATTTTATAAAAGAACTAATTTTTTAATCCAATGGCCCTGCGGAGTTCTTCGGCACCCACCGAACTTTCTGAAAATAATTCGGCTAATGCCATATCAATATGATATTTCTCTACCCTGTAAATAATTTCCTTAGGAGAAGATTGCCTCTCTGCGTTTTCTGCCGCTCTTCTCATTGCTATTGCGCGAATCTCTTGTAATTTTCCTTCTAAATACCGGAAAGAGTCAATAGGAAAATCTTCTTTTTTTTCACCCATTGCTAAACTCCTTATTTGAAGACTTAAAGAATAAAATAGAGGGATATTCCTCTATTTATATTTTTATCATACATAATAAAAAAAATCAATGCTTGGCAGAAATTAATGTTTGATTAAATAGAATATTATTAAATAGAACATCGGGCGTTGCGAGAAATTATTTTTTTGTGTTAAAATATAAGCAGTAAGCTATCTGAATAAAAAAATAAAAAAAATGGAGAAGGTTGTTGAAATAGAAGATGAAAAATATCCAGAGTTGTTAAAAAAAATCGGCAGTCAGGCGCCTAAAAAATTGTATTACAAAGGCGATTGGAATAATGCTCTTTTTAATAATTGTCTGGCAGTGGTGGGCTCAAGGCGTTTAACTAATTACGGGAAAAGAATAACAGAACAATTTGTGACAGAAATAGCGGCCTCGGGAATTACTATTGTTTCGGGATTTATGTACGGCGGAGACGAAGCGGCCCACTCGTCGGCTGTAAGGGCTGGCGGAAAAACCATTGCTGTAATGCCTTGCGGAATAGACTTGATACACCCGGCAGAACAGGAAGAACTTTATAATGAAATTTTAAAAAACAACGGTTTAATTATTTCAGAATACGAAGGAAAGCTTTTGCCGGTTAGCTGGATGTATGCTAAAAGAAACAGAATAGTGGCGGGATTATCAAAAGCAATTTTAGTTGTAGAGGCCGGATTAAACAGCGGCACTCTAATTACAACAGGATACGCTAAAAAATACAACAGAAAAATATTTGCCGTGCCAGGTCCTATTACCAGTGAAGTTTCCAAAGGAACAATAAAACTGATAAAAGAGGGGGCAGAAATTGCCACAGAAGCAAAAGATATTTTAAAATTTTTCAAAATAGAAGGACTTCCGATGTCGCACAAAAATTGTGCGACATCGGAAGTCGCACGAGCTGATAGTTTGGAGCAGGCAATAATCAATCAATTAAAAATAGAGCCCATGGAAGCAGACACAATAGCCAGAACGCTTGGCGTATCGGCCGCAAAAATTGGAACAACTTTGTCTTTGATGCAACTAAAAGGGATAATTCAGCAGGAAGAAAATAAATATTATATTATATAAATTAACTCGAACTAATTCGGCAAAAAAGTTTTTTTTTGCCTCGTTATCATGTTGATTAAAGTGGGGTCAACGGCAAACTTGGGGTTAGAAACAATAAAAGTTGACGTGGAAGTGAATTTGGCAAGCAGGGGATTGCCTGGTTTTGATATTGTTGGCTTGCCGGATAAAGCGGTTGACGAAAGCAAAGAAAGAGTAAGAGCGGCAATTTTAAGTTCTAATATTAATTTTCCGGCAAAAAAAATAACAGTAAATTTGGCGCCAGCCGATATTCCCAAAGAAGGATCCCTTTACGACCTGCCGATTGCTGTTGGAATTTTAAACAGTATTTTGCAGTTTCAAATACCAGACAAGTCATTATTTTTAGGTGAGCTATCTTTTGACGGTTCTCTCAGACACACAAAAGGAGCTCTTTTGACCGCTCTTTTTGCCAAAGAATATGGATTTTCAAATCTTTTTGTGCCAAAGGACTCGGCTAACGAAGCCTCGGCTATAAAAGGAGTAAAAGTTTTTCCCATTGAAAATTTAACCCAACTTGCGGGTTATTTTTTAAAAAGAAAAAATATTGAGCCCGTTGTTTACAAAGAAATTTTAAATGAGCCGCTTGTTTCAGCTGAGTTTGATATGAAAGAAGTTTTAGGGCAGGAACAGGCAAAAAGGGCAATGGAAATTGCCGCGGCCGGAGGCCACAACATTATTATGGTAGGTTCCCCGGGGTCTGGTAAAACTATGCTGGCCAGAGCCTTGCCCGGCATATTGCCGCCTTTAAGCGAAATAGAATCGTTAGAAGTAACTAAAATATATTCTTCTGCTGGGAATATTCCAGCCGGAGGATCTTTAATTACTCGCAGGCAGTTTAGGGCGCCCCATCATACAGCTTCTTTGGCCGGCTTAATTGGGGGCGGTTCAAAACCGCATCCTGGCGAAATAAGTTTGGCGCACAGAGGAGTTTTATTTTTAGATGAATTTAGCGAATTTCCGCGTTATGTTTTGGAAGCCATGCGCCAACCCTTAGAAGACGGACATCTAACCATTTCCAGAAGCAAACAAAGAATAACATATCCTGCAGATTTTATGCTGGTGGCTTCGGCCAATCCTTGCCCCTGCGGATATTTTAATCATCCTAAAAAAAATTGCGTTTGCGCCCTGCGTCAGATAAGAAAATATCAAAAAAGAATTTCAGGGCCTATTTTAGACAGAATTGATTTACATGTTGCTATTGCGCCGGTTGATACAATAGAATTTGAAGACAATCAAAAAAAATCCCAAATAATAGAATCTTCAGAAGCAATAAAGCAAAGAGTTGTTTTGGCTAGGCAAAAACAAGAAAAAAGATTTTCCGCTCTAGGCGGATTCGCCCCTAGCGGAGAAAAGGCCATTCAGTCAAACAGCCAAATGAAAAATATCCACATTAAAAAATATTGCAAACTAGAAAAAGATGTAGAAAATATTTTAAGGCAAGCAAGCATAAAATTTCAGCTTTCGGCGCGCTCTTATATGAAAATGATAAAGGTTGCCAGAACCATTGCCGACTTAGAGGGAGCTAAAGAAATAGCTATTTCTCACATGGCCGAGGCTTTGCAATACAAATCAAAAATCTACGAGTCGGCATAGCGGCAGAAATAAAAAATAATTTTTTGAACGCCACGCCCGCGGCCAACCCGAACAAAAAATTATTTTTATTTCTGCCTTTTTTACATGAGCAAGCATAACGAAGTGGGAAAAATAGGAGAAGAACTTGCAAAGAAATTTTTGGAAAAACAGGGGTATAAAATAATAGAGCAAAATTATAAAACAAAATACGCCGAAATTGATTTAGTTGTCAGTCTGCCTGTGCGGGCAGATAAGCCAAAGAGTTTAATTTTTATAGAGGTAAGAACTAAAATTGGGGAAAGTTTTGGCAGTCCTGAAGAAACAATCAACAAAAAGAAAATGAGAAAGCTTTTAGGAAATGCCTCGTCTTATGCGGCTATTAAAAAATGGGAAGGCCCTTATAGAATAGACGCAATATGCATTGTTTTAAAACCGGATTATAGTATTATCCGCTTAAACCACTACGAAAATATTATTAATTGATAGGACAATAATAGATATCGTTAGGACATATTTTGCATAATCCCTAAAGCAAAACATCACAACTAAAACAAATTCAACCGCGTAAGTCGTGTAATTAAAAAAAAGGCATTCGCGAAACAAATGTCTTTTTTAGCGCTCTGATCTTTTATTAACCTTGAATTACGAAATGACCTTCAATTCTTTATATTTTGGTTTTGGCTGCAAATTTGTAAAAACTCGTCGGCTTATACTCTGTATAAACCTCCTCGTTTTTCCAAGTTTTCGCTTCAAAACCAAAATAAAATAATTCGGAAGGCATTTCGTAACTCAAGGTTTATTAAGATTCTAATAAAATATAGGTGGGTGTTCTCACGCTTGGGCCACGGCCTAAGCAAATATTGAACTCCCTTTAAAAAAAATATACAGAATCTATTTTAAACATCAGAGCTATTTTTATTTTAACTCTTTAAAGACCCGTGTCAAGTATTAATTATTTTAAAAACAGTGGAATATTTACAGTGTTTTTTTGCCCTTTATTTTTTAACGAAGTTATTCACAGGTTAAGGCATTGTTGACAGCATTTTTTAATGATAAAATTAATGAATAAAAACCCCGAATAAAGCGGGCAGAGTTTTTTATAAGTTAAAATAAAATTAAAATTAAAATTCATCGGGTTAAATAATTTTGCTTTCAGCAAAATTAAAATCCCGAAGGATTTTATTTAACCCAATAAATGGCAAAAAATTCTTTTTTTGTAAAAATATGCGACAACGTTATGAAATACGGCATATTTGCTTTGGTTTTTTTAATGCCGGTTTTTTTCTTGCCGTGGACAAGCGATATTTTTGATTTTAACAAACAAGCCCTTTTGCTTTTGCTTGTTTTTGCGGCGTTATTTGCGTGGATGATAAAAGTTTTGATTTTGGGAAACATTAGCATTAATATAAACAAAACGCATGTAGCTGTTTTGATTTTCTTTTTTGCTTATTTAATTTCAACAATTTTTTCCAAAGACCAAAACGGAAGTTTTTGGGGCTGGCCAAGACTAACTTCGGAAAGCTTGTTTACAATAGCCGGCTTGGTTATATTTTATTTTATAATCAGTAATATTTTTTCTAAAAAAGAAATTTTAACCTCAGTTATTATTTCAGCCGGTTCTTGCTTGTTTTCAATTTTGATTGGGTTTTTACAATTGCTGGGATTATTTGTTTTGCCTTTTAACTTTGCCAAAAGCGCTTCTTTTAACACAATCGGGTCTATTGGGGGGTTGGGATTTTTTGCCGCTGTTTTTCTTCCCCTACTCATAGCCCTGATAATTTATTTTAACAACAAATGGGCAAAAATATTTTTTGGCATTGGCGCGGCGTTAGCTTTTGTATTTTTAATTTTTATAAACTACAACATAATTTGGTGGCTGGTTTTATGCGGGTCTGCTTTGTTTATTCTTTTTGGAATGTTAAAAAGAGACATTTTAAACTTAAGATGGCTGAGCCTGGCAATGTTTTTTTTGGTGCTGGCTATGTTTTTTATTATTTTAAACCCCCAGTTGCCGGTTCCTGAAAAACCTATTGAAATATTTTTAAATCAAAAAACAACCCTTGATATTGTATCAAAAACAATAAAAGAGTCGCCAATTTTTGGTTCGGGCCCTGGCACTTTTGTTTATGATTTTTCAAAATACAAAGATATTAGTTTTAATCAGGGGCAGTTGTGGAACATAATATTCAACAGAGGATCTTCAAAATTTTTAAGCATTGTTGCCACCACAGGAGTATTGGGGGCGGTTTCTTTTCTGGTTATGATAGCAATGGTTATTTTTTACGGAATAAAGTTTATAATTTTGCAAAAGCAAAATAAATCAACGCCGGCCGAAGAAAAAAAAGAAAATAACAGATTTGTAATTTTAACCGGAGGAGTCATTGCCTGCTTTATTGCGCAGACCATTGGATATTTTTTGTATAATTCAAGCCTTTCTTTGGATTTTATTTACTTTTTTCTGCTTGCCTCTATTGTGGGGCTTTCTTTCCAGGAAAGAAAAAGTTTTTCTTTGGATCCTTCTTCTTTATTAAACTTGGCTGTTACTTTTGTTTTTACCATTGTTTTTATTTTTGGCTTGGGGCTTTTAATTTTGGGCGGGCAGAAATACGCCGCGGAAGTAAATTATTTTATGGGCCAGTCGGCTTTGGCTACAGGAAACATTGACCAGGGAATTGCAAAAATTGAAAAAGCAGTAAGCTTAAATCCAAACGTAGATATTTATTTAACTAATTTGTCGCAGTTATACTTGTCAAAAATATCAGTTGTGAACAACAACAGCAATTTGTCAAAAGAAGCCAAAACAAGAATGCTCCAGCTTTTAGTGCAAAATTCAATTAACGCGGCAAAAATTGCTACAGATGTAAGTCCAAAAAACGTTGCAAACTGGTCTGTGAGGGGGCTGGTGAGTCAAAATTTAGTCGGTATAATTGACGGAGCCGACGGCCTGGCCATTAATTCTTACGACGAAGCAATCAAATTAGAACCAAACAGCCCGTATTATCCAAACCAAAAAGGAATTGTTTATATGGTGAAAGCCGCATCTTTGGCCCAGGACAAAGAAAAATCTGCTGAAAAAGATCAGGCGCTGGCGCAGGCCAAAGAGCAATTTGACAAAGCGGTGCAGATGAAATCTGATTACGCCTCGGCCCGTTTTCAAATTGCCATGATTTTTAGAGAGCAGGGCGAAACAGACCAGGCAATAAAAACATTGAAAGAGGCAATGACATATTCGCCAAATGATGTTGGTTTGTCTTTTCAAACAGGGCTTATTTATTACCAGGAAAAAGACTATGAGAAAGCCCGGGAAGAATTTGAAAGAACAATTTCTTTAAGCCCCAATTATTCTAACGGATTATATTATCTTGGGCTTACATATTATGAATTGGGCCAAAAAGCCGATGCTCTTGAAAAATTTTTAAAGGTTGCGGAAATAAATCCTGACAACCAGGAAGTTAAAAAAATTGTAAATAATTTGAACTCTGGCAAAAGACCATTGGAGGGAATATTAGAAGAAGTTCCTCCGCAAGTTCCAATAGAGGAACAGCCCACAGAGCCGAAGAAATAATAAAACAATTTTAAATTGTAAATTTCAAATTAAAAAATAGATGCCAAGGTTGAGCTTTGGACAATTTAAAAATTTTCTTTTAAACAAAACTCTTAATCCAAAAAGCGTTGCAGGTTCTATTACAACCGGGCTGGTTTCAGCTGGGATTTTTAGTTTTGTTTTATACGCTTTTGCCGTGCCTCCTTCTAGCCCTTACGGCCTTGGCGAAACACTGGCTCCAACCTGCGCGCCCGGCGATACAAACTGCACGGTAGTTACCCCTGCTTATTTTTCATTTGGCTCAAATAATTTTTCAGGAAGCGGAACGTTTACTACCACGGGGGCAATAATCGGCGGAGCAATTACAGGAACCAGTTTTATTATCGGAGCGAATACTTTAACAACTTCCGAGTGGGCATATCTTGACAATCAAGACCAGGCAGTAAAAACAACCTCAAGCCCTGTTTTTGCCGGACTAACAGTTGACACAAGCACTTTTTATATTGATTCGTCAAACAATATGGTTGGCATTGGCACCACTGCCCCGAGCTATCTTTTATCCGTTGGCTCGTCTTCCCAGTTCGGGGTTGATTCTTCGGGGTTTGCTTTACTGCCTCAGGGTTTGGCAGGAACTCCCGCCCTAACATTCGCCTCTGACACCAACACCGGCCTCTGGAGCTCGGCCGCAGACAACCTAAACTTCTCCACGGGCGGCTCGGAAAGAATGAGAATAATCTCCGACGGCAACGTCGGAATTGGCACAACAGCGCCGACTTCGCTTTTTCACGTGGCCGGGCAGTGCGT
>JBBTQJ010000007.1:0-8671 GCA_038065755.1 Patescibacteria group bacterium
TATACGCATTGCTCTCCAATTAAATGTTCGTAGTTCGTCCAAAAGGGGCAGCCAAGGTTGGAAGTATTGAGGTGACCATAGAGTATGGTTTTATAACATTTAAAATATAAAAATTTAATTTTTTAAACGATGAATAAAAATAAAAAAGTTACGCCGACAGATTTACTGGATCAGGAAAATTTTTCTGGAATTATCCTATCAAAGAAGCTTCTTAAAAGTCTTGGCGTTGAAAAACACCCTTGGCTCAAGATTTCAATTTCAAACGAAATATCAAAAAACGGAGAGACTATAAATAAAGATATGATCCCCGTTATGGTTCATGAGAATGGTTGGGGTTTTTCCGTTCTTGATAGTAAAGTTGAAAGCAAAAAAGAAAAAGAAAAATTTGATGTATAGAGAGATTAAATTATCAAGCAATTATCAAGAGATTCTGTCTAATAACTGGGAAGTAGCCATTAAAGACTATAGAAATTGGGGAAAAGCAGCAGAAATAAATGAATATGTCGCTAATTTGTTATTTAGACGCAATCGGAGGGCATATAAAAAGTTATTACAAGATACGTGTCATCTACCAAAAGTATATAAAGATATAAATACTGCACGTCTTGTGGCCATGCTTTACGGCTTGGCGCTAGAAGGATATCTGAAAACCGCATTAATTAAATCGAGAAAAATTAAAGTTCTCCATTCTGGTAAATTGAATAGTCAGTTAACGGGACACAATCTAAATAAATTATTCAATCAAGTTACAGATCGCCAACTTGCAAATAAAGAAGAAACGATATTAAAAAACTTAGAAAGGGCTATAAAGTCCGGAAAATATATGTTCGAAAAATACTACAATTTAAATCCATATTTAATCAGTTTAGATGAGACGTCTTTAAAGGCAAAAGATCTAATAAAATTGGTTAAGAATTTTATATAAGCCTGACCGAGACGCCTCAACTCAATACAGTAGAAATGGCCTAATTTGTTCCTGAAACACTGGTTCTAGACCGGAGAACACAGCATCAGTCAGCGCAGTTTCGAGGCTGACAGGGGACTTTAATTTACGACTGTTTTCGTAACGGGTCTCGGTAGCCCAGACGGGCACTGTATAATATTGTGTTAAAAAATGATAAGATAAAATAGTTTAAATATAAAGGTCGAAAAATTAAAATTTAATTTTCTAATTTAACTATGATTAAAACAAAATTCAACATATTATTATCAGCATTAATAATCGGTTTGGTTTTTTTGGCAGGAATGGCGGTGTTGGCTTATTCTTCTGGCGCCAAAGCAGACAATGATAACCAGGGCAAATATGCTCAAAACAGAATAATCGTTAAGATTAGGGGAGACAAGGAGCCCTTCAGGGTGGTTGCGGCGCCCGAAGGAAAAGTTATGGAAAAAGTTAAAGAGTATCAAATAAGACCTGATGTGATATATGCTGAACCGGATTATTATCTCTACTCTTCAGGGTCAAATGATGCCGCTTATTCCAATCAATGGGCGCTGAATAACACAAGCCAGACAATTTATAAAGGTTCTGGAAATCCAAGTTTGCCCGTTGACACAAGCAAACCAATGGGCGCAGGCAACAATGATGCCGATGTTGATTTTGAAGAAGCTTGGAACGATTTTTCAGCATTTGCCTTTTCCACTGCGGTTGTGGCCGTTATTGACTCGGGCATTGATGAAACCCATTTAGATTTAAAGAACAAAATCTGGAAGAACTTGGGCGAAATTATAGGCAACAGAAAAGACGACGACGGCAATGGTTTTGTTGACGATGTTTGGGGCTGGGATTTTGTCAGAAACGATAATGCTCCTCATGACAAATACGGCCACGGCACCCATGTTTCAGGGATTGCAAGCGCCGAAACAAACAACGGAAACGGTATTGCCGGAATAGGATTTTCAAATACTATTAGAATTATGCCGATACAGGTATTAAATGACCAGGGATCGGGTTTTACCTCAAACGTTGCCAAAGGAATCAGATATGCCGCCGACAACGGAGCAAAGGTTATTAATTTAAGTTTAGGAGGCAGTAATTCAACCACCCTAAAAAATGCCATTGACTATGCTTTTTCAAAAGGAATGGTAATAGTTGCGGCCGCCGGAAACAATTATGGCGGAGCCGTAATCTATCCTGCCGCCTATGAAAATGTAATAGCAGTTTCAGCCACCAATTATAATGACCAAATTGCCGGCTTTAGTAGCGTTGGGCCCGAAGTGGACGTGGCAGCTCCGGGAGAGAATGTGTTTTCTACTTTTCCTTCATACAAATTTACTATTGGGACAAAGTACGGACGCGCCAGATATTATGATGTCGGTTCTGGAACTTCTATGGCAGCTCCCCAAGTTACAGGATTAGCCGGATTACTTTTTGCCCAGGATCCGAACCGAAACAATGCAACAGTAAGAAGCATTATTCAAAACACGGTTGATGACTTGGGAAATACTGGTTTAGATAATAACTTTGGTTATGGCAGAATCAATATTTACAAAGCCCTTATCTCAATTCCATAGAAGACAATTAAACCAAAAAGTTTTGATTTATAAATGCAAGAAACGAAACCTAAATTGACAGATTGCCCGCCCCCCGCTTGGCGGGGGCGGGCATTTTCAAGACAAGTTTCGTTTCTTTGATTTGTGAATTAAATTCGGTAAAATAATGTCAAAAGTTTGTTGATGTTTTAATTCGGCAGCATGATGGAGCGCAGTTTCGAGCCAGACCGAGACGCCGATTTGCGGTTATTTTGGTGAGGCGGCGCGCTCACACTGAACGTAGAGCGCTATTAACTTCCTATAATTATAAAATTGGGCAGTATTATGAGCCGAGTATTTCGTAATCCAAAGATAATTATGGTATAATTAGCATAAAATTAAGATATAATAATTATAAGTCAAATAAAATGAATCGGTCTTTTTTGAAGAATAATTTTGGCCAAGGGATTCTGTGGTCAAAAGATATTAGGAATATAGATACGAGAAGGGATAAAGTTTATATTATCCACCAAGTTTTAAGTTATGGAAATATAAAGCAGATAAAAAGTCTTTTTAAAATCTACAAATCAAGAGAAATTATAGATGTGTTTGTGAATCATCCCCGAAAAATTTACTCGCCGGCTGTTTTTAATTTTGTAAAAAATTTTATTTTAAATTTAAAAAAAGAAAATTTAACAGCAGAAAAATATGTCAAAACTTCATTTTGAACTTTTGGATAAAAATCAAAAAGAGTGCCTTAAGATTTTAACTAATTTTTCCAGATTTGGGGTTTTGGGCGGCGGCACGGCGTTGATGTTGCAATTAGCTTTCCGCAAATCGTTTGATTTTGATATTTTTACTCCAAAACCAATTTCTAAACAATTTCTTTATAAAATAAAAGAGCATTTTAAATCTATAAACATTACGGTCAATACCTCTGATGAGTTGAGCTTTATATCTTTGCCGCAAGAAGTAAAAGTAAGTTTTATTTATTATCCATATAAATCTTTATACAAAACAATTTCCTCTGACCATATTTTAATTTTTGATTGGCGCGACGTTGCTTTAGATAAAGCTCACGCTATTGGCAGAAGGGGGGTTTGGCGCGATTATGCGGACATATTTTTTATTTTAAAGTTAGGCTTTTCTCTGAAAGATATTATCAATCATTCAATAAAAAAATTCGGCGATTCTTTTTCTGAAAAATTATTTTTGTCACAGCTGGTGTATTTTAAAGATTTGGAAGATTTTACAATTGAGTTTTTAGGTGAGAAACATACACAAAAAGACATAGAGGAATTTCTTGAAACCGAAGTAAAAAAAGCGAGCTCGTAAAAACGCGTATAATTAAACTGGAAAGAACCTTTAAGGTAATTTCCAGCATAAATGAAAATAGCAATTAATTTAACAAGGGAAAGGGTGGGGGGAATCACCTCCTCAAACATTAATCTGATAAATTATCTTTACAAGCTTAATTATGAGTTTACCGGCATAGAACTGGTAAGCCGCATGCATATGGAAGGCCCGGCTATTTTCAGGTCTTTTGCCCCGGAAATATTTGACCATCATATTATCGGCATTCATCATCTGCCTTTGAAAAATATTTTAAGGCGCAGCAATTCTTTAGATGAAGTTAAAAAAGCCTACAGGGAGCCCGTAAAAATCATAAGGCAAATTTTGTATTCTGGGGTTTTAACAAAAGAAATGGAGCACAGGTCAGCAAGAATAAGAAGAATGTTTTTATGGGTGGAAAAGGCGATAATTAAAAACGCCTCAAAGATAATTTTTCCTTCCGAGCTCTGCAAAAAAACCGTTGAAGAGCTTGTTGCAAAAAGAAAAGTAAGGAATAGCTGTATTATACCAAATCCCATGCAACGGCAAATAAAAATTCTAATGGAAAGTAAAAAGCCCGTTAATGGTTATTAACAAGCATGGGCAATGTCAAAACTATTGACACCCCTTTTTTAAAGATTATAATTAAAAAAATAAATTAAATGGGAAACACCGGTGACCCAGCCCGAGGCGGGCGGGAAATCCGGGACTGTGCCGCAACTGTAAGCTCTGTTATAACAGGGCAAGTCAGAATACCATTAAATTTAAAATAATTAACCCAGTTTTCTTCGAGCAAAGAAAAAGGTTGTCTTAATAATCAGACAAATTTTCTTCTCCCTCGAAAGGAGATTTTTTATTTATGATGAAAAAGAAAGTTTTAACAGCTTTTTTTATCGGGGCATTAATCTTAATTAGCTTAATCTATCCGGATAATTTTTCTTATATTAGGGCCGAAAACCAAACAGAAATTGATAAAGCCGTAAGCTATCTTAAAACCCAGCCTCAAAATCCCTGGAATACCATGGCTTTGTCCGGAACTGGGCAGACCGAGGGTTTTGATTATTTAAAATCTGTTCCTTCCGACCAAAAATCTGCGGCAGGCTACGCCAAATACATTTTAGCTTTAACTTCGGCGGGCAAAAATCCCGCGAGCCTTGGAAATGAAAATTATGTGGAAAGATTAAAAAGTTTTTATCAAAACAATCAGTTTGGCGAGGAATATCTAATCAATGATGATGTTTGGGCGATTTTGGCATTGGGAGCTGTAGGCCAAAAAAACATGGCAATGGTTCAAAGCGCCAAAGATTATGTTTTAAATCACCAAAATTCGGACGGCGGCTGGAGCTATTCCATTTCTGTTTTAACTTCTGACACCAACGATACGGCATCTGCTATTATGGCTTTGTTGGAGGCAGGAGTTTCTAATTCTTCCCCCGCCATGTTAAACGCCGTTAATTATTTAAAAGCCCAGCAAAATAACGACGGAGGTTTTCCTTATATGGCCCAATCTTCTTCTGACACCTGCTCTGACTCTTGGGTTATTTCATCTGTTTTAAAATTGGGCCAGGACCCTGCCAGCCAAAATTGGCAAAAAACCGGAAAAAATGCAATAGACCACTTAAAATCACTGCAAGATCAAGACGGCGGTTTTTGGTGGCAGGCAGAGGGCGATAACAAATTTTGCAGCCCCTATGCTTTGATTGCTTTATCAGAAAATTTTTATCCTGTTGTTGCATCTTATAACTTGCACAATTTAAGAATAGAAGGCAAAGACAGCAATATTTGCGACATTGAAGTTAGTGGAGCAACTGCTTTAGATTTGGTAATTAAGGGCTCTGAAATATGCGGTTATGATTATTTAATCAGCGAGTATCCTGGAATAGGCCTTTATTTGGCAAAAGTGAACGAGGAGGATAATTGGATGTACATGGTAAACGGTGTTTCTCCTATAATAGGAGCAGACAGTTATTATTTGGGGACCGGAGACGATGTTTTATGGTTTTCTGCCGATTGGCTAGAAAATGGTTGGTTCCAAACCGAATCAGGGCTGACAAAAACCGATGACTTGGCTCAAATTCAGGTTAAATATTATAATATAGAAACAAGCTCCTGGCAAAAATTGGAAACAGAAGGAGTAAAAGTTAAAATCGGCTCTTCAGATTTTACGACAAACAGTTCGGGCATAGTTAAGTTTTCGCTAAACGGACTGGAAGGAGGTTTTTATCAAATTTTTGTTGAAAAACAAATTATAGATGGAAAGGGATACATCAGAAGCAAAAAAGTAAATTTGGCAACGGGTGAGGTTCCCGCAGATCACCAAGTGGGATTGAAAGTGGAAATTGAAAAAGTCGAGGTCCAGCCTCAGGGTAAACAGGGTGAGATTAGTTTTTCCATCAGCCCGGATATACTGGATTTTGGAAAACTAAAGCCAGGAGAAAGCTCTGTTGAAAATTTAACTATTAACAATGGAGATAGTGGAATTTATCTGGAAACCGAGGTGAGTGGAGCAAATATTTTTAAAGATAATTTAAACATAAACGGGCAGGGAGCGGGGATTTTTTCCGCCAAAATGGATTTTGGCCAAAGCAAAAACTTTCCCGTTAAATTAACTGTTCCCCTAAGTTATAACAACAGCTTTGGTTTATTGGAAGGAGAGCTCACCTTTTGGGCAATTAAAAAATGAAAAAACTTTTTTTAATAATATTAGCAGCAATTTGTTTTTTAGCGCCCGGTTTGGCAAAAGCGGTATCGATTAAAGTAAGTCCGCCAGAGGTAAAAATTGAAACCACGGCTGGTTTTATAGAAAAAGAAATAACAATAGAAAACCCCGGCACAAATGTGGCTTTGTTTGAAGTGTACTTGGATAATTTTTCTGATTTTGTTAAAATAAATCCGGAGAGCTTTATTTTGGAAAGCGGAAAATCAAAAAAAGTGGTTTTAGAGGTTAAACCGAAAGAAGCGGGGGTTTTTTCAGGAATGATTTCAGTGGTGGCCAAACCTCTGTCTGAGAAAGAATTTAAAGCCAATGCCGGAGTAAAAATTCCTTTGGAAATAAGAATATTAGAAAAGAAATCCGAAATTTGGATAGCCTCTGTTTTAAGAAATTTTAACAAATTCGTCAAAAATCAACCGGCATTAGTTTACGCTTTAAGCATTATTATAATCTTATCTTTTTTTGTTTTTTTGTTTTTTAGAATTAAAAACAAAAAAAGAACGTAATTTATCGGGTTAAATAATTTTTTAGCTTTGCCAAAAAATTAAAACCTTCGGATGGTTGACTTTGAGAAATGGCGTCAAGGGCGTGTCAAATCAAATAAAAATCAAACCGAAATGAGGTTTTGATTGACCTTCGAAAATCTAACCGAAATTTTCTTTTTTTCATCGACCTTTTGTAAATTGTTTTTATCATTTTTCTGTTTGTAAAATTTGTATAGATTATCCAGTTTTTTATCGATTTGTCTTTTTAATTCAGCCGGATTAAGCGACAAATATATTTTCACTAATTCTTGTTTTTTCTGTTTCGAAACCTCTGGCGATTCCAGCAATCTGTGAAACGGAGTTCTCGGTTTATCGTGGACCCGATGTATTTTTCCAGCAACTCTTTCCTTTAAAACAAGTTTAATTACGGGCTGGAAAAAGTTTTTGAACAATCGGAGTTCGTTGCGATACAAATCATTTAAAAGATTTTGTTCCTCGACCGTGTGCCAGTTGTCCCCAACAACTGGTTTTTTGTTGCAAACGAAATTAAAAAATGGGCTAATTGATTTTTGCGAAATTTAGTGATAGATTAGGAATAAAGAAGCTGTCCGTAGTTGTTTGAAGATAGATTCTAATATCTGACCAGCCAAGCCAGTATATTATGATAGAGATAAAAAATGTTACGAAAAAATTTGGAGATTTTACAGCAGTAGATAATATTTCTCTTAAAGTAAACAAGGGAGAGGTTTTTGCATTTTTGGGACCCAATGGAGCGGGGAAGACAACCACCATTAAAATGCTTACCACCTTGTTAAATCCAACCACGGGCGACATATTTTTAAACGGCCATAATGTTATTGAAAATCCGCGCGAAACAAGAAAATCTTTTGGCATTGTTTTTCAAGACCCAAGCTTAGATAACGAGCTGACAGCGTATGAAAATATGCAGTTTCATGCCATTCTTTATAAACTGCCAAAAAATATTTACGAAAAAAGAATAACCAGCCTGCTCAATCTTGTTGAACTGCAAGACCGCAAAGATTCTTTTGTCAAAAATTTTTCAGGAGGAATGAAAAGGCGTTTAGAAATTGCAAGAGGGCTTTTGCATCACCCAAAAGTTTTATTTCTTGACGAGCCCACAATAGGTCTTGACCCGCAGACAAGAAATCGCATTTGGACATATATTAATAATTTGAATAAACAAGAAGATGTAACGATTTTTTTTACAACCCACCATATGGAAGAGGTAGAGCGCATTGCTAAAAGGGTTGCTATTATTGATGACGGAAAAATTATTATGATAGGAACAATTGAAGAAATTATTCAAAAAACCAAGGCAAAAAACCTTGAAGATGCTTTTATACTTTTAACGGGCAGTAAAATCCGGGAAGAAAAAGGAAATATTGGTTTAAACCAAATGCGAATAAACACCAAAATGATTAAATAATATGAACCCCGTTAGAAGTATGGATACGGTCGTAAATACTTTGGCGGGGAATAATATTGCATAAAAAAATAATTAATTAAGCGCAAGCAAAAATATTTTTATAAAAATATTTTTGCCCAGACTTCTAACGGGGTGAACGCAATTTTTATTTTATGGATTCGCCAACTAATAAACACCAAAATGATTAAATAATATGAACCCCGTTAGAAGTATGGATACGGT
>JBBTQJ010000008.1:0-20846 GCA_038065755.1 Patescibacteria group bacterium
ATGTCTTTAGAGTGCTCCAAAATGTTCCAGAAAAAATCATCGTCTTCCCGAATTTTATTTTCCTCTGAAATAACATAGGGCGTTGCAAGATTTAAGGTTTTACCAAAATTTTTATACTCTCTCTGGATTTTTATCACTTCTGATTTAACAATAAAATCTCTTGTAGCTTCCTTAACGGCTATAATGTCTTTTGCTTTTTCTTTGTTTTGTGCCTCCAATTCTTCTTTTGATACTCCGTAAATATGACGATATATCACATCTTCAAATACTTTTAATGCCTTACTACCCGCCATTGCCGCTAATGCAGTTGTTGAAATTGGGTCCATAATTTTTATATACTTTTTATGTTGTGAACTATTTTTTCCGTAAAACTCTCATAGTCATTTAAAATCATCGCCTCCCCAAAATCACCAGCAACGGCATTCGATATCTGTATTTCTATGTTCTTATTTTTTAAATAGCATTTTTTATACTTATCTCTTGTTTTTATAAATTTTGGGTTACAAGCCGGAAATTTAACAATAAACAATAAGGTTTTAATTGGCGTATGCAAATATGTATCTGTATTATCGTTTGAGAGCGCAATATATTTTTTTATATTATGATCTGTGACTTTTTCCCATTTTTGAATTTTCCCAACATTATCATAATAAGGCATTTCCTCCGGTAAAACAAACACCTGAAAATATTTTTCTTTATTGGCTCTAATATTGGCTGTTTCGCCCAACATATTCTCAAAATAGTTATTAGAATTTTGCGAATAATTATTCATTACAAACTTCACTCCAATGCCTGCAAGATTTTTTCCGTCTTTTGAAATAATAATATCGACAGTTTTATCAATATAACGTCCGACCATTTCTCCCTCTTTTCCATCACCTGTGCCGAGAGATTTTATTGTATAAGAATCCCCTAGCCTATTTTGAATATCCTCTGCTATTTTTGCATGAAGTACTTTTAATTTTTCGTTACTTCTTGGATGAGTCTGTAAAAACCTCCTAAGCGAAGCACCTATTGTTTGTAAAAATTGTTGATTGTTCATGATTATTTTTCCTTAATTTATAGGTTAAAAATTTTTGTAAATCAGTGGAAGAAAAAGTATAATATCCTCCACTCTTATAATTTTTCAATAACTTTAAATATTCTATAAACTCATCATTTACCAGTGTCTCTTTTATTTCTTTTAAAGAAAAATCTGAAAGAATATACAGTCCACTGTAAACGCCTGCCCCAGCTGGGACTTGCTCGATTTTAATACTATTTTTGTCCTTTACTATACTATTTATCGCAATCTTATCCTTAAACACATCTTTTATGGCCTGCGTTCTGCCAAATAAATACCACTCATCTTTTGAAGCTATACTCCTTCTCTCTAAAAAATCTTTTTGACTTAAAAGATAATCATAAACATCGACGTGTTTTTTTACGTTAGAAATATTTAATGGCTGTCCGCTTAAGTCATATGGAAAAATGCACTTATACCATTTATTGGTAGATGCCTTGAGGATATTAATCGTTAATCCTTTAAATTTTTTATCTCCAATAAATACGCTGTCTGCAAGGGTGGCAAACCCGTTCTTCACAAAAATATTGTTTGAAACAGTGTTATGATAATTCTCCAATTTATGCAGCAATGATAAACTATGTTTTTTGGATATGTGTATCTTTCCATTTACAAATATATCTGAATAATCTAGCGACTCTCTCTCGCCTGGCTTTCTTTCTTCCTCATTATAATCATAATATTTAATTGAATTATTCTTAATACCGTTTTCAAACAAACTTATCATCGTGTATGTTGTGGCTTCAAACGGCTGAAAATGGCCAAGGTCAACAACGGCTTTCAAATTTCTTTCCTGAAAAATAAATTTTCTAAAATTATCTCCGGCTTTACTTCTAAGACAGGAGCTTGGAGTTATCATACACATTTTTCCTGCTCTGTTCATCATTCTAAACCCTATTTCAAAAAAGACAATATATAAATCCGTCATTCCATTTTGGCTAAAAGAGAACTGTTTAACTTTATTATAACTTTCGGCTAAATTATGTACCCTTACATACGGAGGATTTCCTACAATAAAATCCATTTTGCCATCAAAAATTTTAACATCTAGCGTATCTGCACAAGTAATATCCCATTTTATATCTAGAATCCCAAATTTTCGGACTTCTTCATTTAAATTCTGGATACATTTTTCGGCTTCTTCTCCTTCAATCTCAATACCATGTATATATTTTTGCAGTTGATTTCTTAATTCCTCTAAATTTTCATTTTGGCTTAAAAATACCTTACAATACCGATTCACTATTTCCTTTAAAAATGCCCCATCTCCACAGCTATTATCAATTATATTTTTTTTTAATATATCATCCTTATAACTTGCTAAATCAAGAATGTTTTCAACTATAAATCTAGGAGTATATATCCTCCCTTGATTTTTTACACTTGATTTTATTTTTGCCGTATTTAGCATATTAGTTTATCATATAATTTTACCATATCTAAGTCAAAACAAAAACTACTCCGAGTGGAGTAGTTTTAAGTTCAAAATCAAATTTGACAATCGTTTTCTGATAGGTTCTGCTATCTTTTTGACCACTGCGGGGCGCGTCTCGCTCTTTTTAATCCAAATTTCTTTCTTTCTCTCATTCTTGGATCTCTTGTTAAATATCCAGCCTTTCTAAGGCGTTTTCTAAAATTTTGATTAAAATCAATTAAAACTCTGGCCGTGCCGTGCCTTATTGCTTCTGCCTGGGCGTAACGGCCCCCTCCTTTAACTTTTACTATAACCAAAAATTTATCAAGGCATTTCATTTTTCTCATTGAAGAGGTGGCTGTTTGCTGATCTTCTGGCAAAGAAAAATATTCATGATAGGGCTTGTTGTTTATTAAAAAATCTTTGTTTCCTCTTGTAAAAAGCCTTACTCTGGCAACAGCTGTTTTTCTTCTTCCAATTGCTTCAAAATATCTTTCCGGTTTTCCGGACTCTTCTTTAATTTTAGCTGCAATTTCTTTTGACAAAGCTTCATCTCCAATCTCTTCCTGTAAAATTGCAAGAACAGCCGGCTCTTCTTTTTCTTCTGTTATAGATTTGTTTATTATTGCTTTTGGCATATATTTATTCAAATTTTAATCTTTTGATTTGTTTTGCCCTTAGTTTATTTTTTGTGAGCATGCCCCAAACGGCCATTTTTAAAATTTCAGACGGGCCTTTTTTATTATAAATTTCTTTCATAGTGGCTTGTTTTAAGCCCCCCATATATCCCGTATGGCGATAATAAATTTTATTATCAAATTTCTTTCCCGTAAACTTAATCTTTCCCGCGTTTTTAATAATAACAAAATCTCCCTCGTCTTTATAGGGCGCAAAATCTACTTTATGTTTTCCTCTTAACAAAACAGCTATTTCTGTGGCTAACCTTCCCAATACTTTTCCATCTGCGTCAATTATGTGTTTTTCTCTGTTTATCATATTTAAACTAATTCAATTATTGCCATTTTTGCCCCATCGGATTGGCGGGGCGAAAGCCTTATGATCCTTGTATATCCTCCTTGCCTTTGGCTGTATTTTGGAGCAATTTCCTCTATTGTTTTCTTTACCATTTTTGGGGTTAAAACTTTAGCCAATATCCTGCGGTTTGAAACTTCGTTTCTTTTTGCGCGGGTAATTATTTTTTCAACAACAACCCTCAGTTCTTTGGCTTTGGCCTCTGTTGTTTTAATTTTTTCATACAAGAAAAAACTATTCGCTAATGTTCTTAACAACGCCTTTCTTGGTCCCTTCTTCCTTGATAATTTTCTTCCTTTGTTTAGTTTTCTCATTTTGTTTTTCTTTTTGATTTAACTGCTTTTTTAATATTTTTTACCACCGGTTTTTCTTTAATCTTTTCAGCCTTGCCTTCCCAGCCCGAGGCTGGTCCGCCTTGGGTGGAAAAAATTATATTAAAATGCTTTACAAGTATTGAACAAGCCTCAAAAAATGCTTCTTCTGGAGTAATTGTGCCGTCTGTTTCTATTTCTAGGCTAAGTCTATCAAAGTCTGTTCTGTCTTCTACGCGCATATTTTCAACCTGAAAATTAACATTTTTAATAGGGGTAAAGATAGCGTCGAGCGAAATTGTTCCTATTTCTGATTTTACCGGCAGAGAACCCGTTGCTTTTTTTGATTTTCTTTGATCTTTTTGCTCATATCCTATTCCTTTTTCAATTTGAATTTCTATATCAAGCTCTGTTTTTTTGTCTGTTATTTCGGCAATGTGAATATCCGGGTTGGCAAGCTCTACTTGGGGAGACAATTTAAAATCAGAGCCCTTGACCTCTTTCTCTCCTTTGACGTTTAGGTTTATTTTTTGAATATCTCCTTCGTAAATTTTAAATCTTAAATTTTTTAAATTTAAAAGAATCATTATAACATCTTCTAAAACTCCTGGAATAGTTGAAAATTCGTGCGAAACTCCTTTGATTTTTACTTCTGTTACGGCAACTCCCTGCAAAGAAGACAATAAAACCCTTCTTAAAGAATTTCCAATAGTAACTCCATATCCCGGATAAAGATTTTCTATTTCGAAGACTGCCTGATTTTTTCCTTTTTTAATTATTTTTGGCGGCAAGGGAAAAGAAATCATATTTTCATGAAACTTGAAATATAAAACATGAAACATAAAAAATTTTGTAAAAATGTTTCAGATTTTAAATTTCAGGTTTCAAGGTTTTACCTTGAATAAAATTCAAAAACTAAAGAAATCTCTGCTGGAGGATTAACCTCTTCCAAACTCGGCTCTGAAACAGCCTCGCCTTCAAGCTTTTCTTTATCAAATTTCAGCCATAAAGGAGCTTCTTTCTTTTTCAGTTGAACTGATATATCTTTTAAAACTGTTTTTTTCTTTTTTGATTCTTTTATAGAAATAATGTCCCCTTTTTTAATTGAATAAGATGGTATGTTGATTGGCTTTCCGTTTATTAAAAAATAACCGTGATTAACCATTTGCCTTGCCTGCGCCCTAGAGGCGGTAAAACCCAAGCGGAACACGGTATTATCCAGTCTTTTTTCTAATTTTTTTATAAGCTCTTCTGCCACATTTTCTACCTTGCCGATTTTTTCAAGAGTTTGCTTGACGTATTTTTTAAACTGCTTTTCTGAAAGGCCATACCAATTTTTAAGCGCTTGCTTTTCTTCTAATGATTTTTTGTATTCAGAGGCCGATCCTTTTTTTCTTTTTCTTTGAGGGCCTACGCCGTAAGCTCTTCTTATCATAGCGCATTTTTGTGAAAAACAACGATCTCCTTTTAAAAAAAGTTTTTGCCCAATTCTTCTGCAAGTTTTACATTGATTGTTTCTCATTTTTTTAAAATCTTAAACACGTCTTACTTTTTTTGGCCTGCATCCGTTGTGAGGAATAGGCGTTACGTCTTTAATTGAAACGACATTTATTCCCTGATTTATCAATGTTCTCACGGCTGATTCCCTACCCGCTCCAACTCCCCTTATTAAAACTTCTATTTTCTCTACTGCTAACTTTTTGCAAATATTGGCTATTGATTCGGCCACCCTGGAAGCGGCAAAAGAAGTTGCCTTTTTGGCGCCCTTAAAACCAACCGACCCCGCCGATTTCCAAGCTAAAACCTGTCCTTTTGAATTTGCAAGGGTAATTAATGTATTATTATAAGAAGAAGATACATATATTTTGCAATCCCTGACATTTGCGGCAACAGACTTTATTTTTATTTCTTTGTTTAGGGCTTTTTCTACTTTTTCTCCCTCTTTAATCAATTCTTCTTGATTTGTTTCTATAATATGTTTTTTTCCCATATTCCTTCGCCCCTCGTAAACTCGGGGCTCAGTTAAGTTAAAGGTTAAAAATTAAAAGTTAAAAATATCAAACGGTTCGTAATATACTTTTAACTTTAAACTTTAGACTTTTGACTTATTAGGTTGGCGATTGCGGCGGCTTGCGTCCGGACCCGATTGTTTTTCTTACATTTCCCCTTACTGTTCTTGTATTAGTTTTTGTTCTCTGCCCCCTTGTAGGAAGGCCTTTAATATGTCTTAACCCCCTCCAAGATCCGATATCTTTCAACCTTTTAATATTTATCATAACCTGCCTTCTCAAATCTCCTTCTATCTTATAATTCTTTTCAATAATTTCTTTTAAATTATTAACTTCCTGCGCAGTCAAATCTTTTGCTTGTTTGTTTAAATCAATATTTGCTTTTTCTAATATTTTTTTACTTAAAGACCGCCCTACTCCGTAAATATAGGTTAAAGCAATTTCTATTCTTTTGTTTTCAGGAATATTTACACCTGCAATTCTTGGCATTTTTAAAAATAAATTTATTAGCCCTGGCGCTGTTTATGCTTTGGATTTTTTTTGCAAATAACATAAAGACGCCCCCTTCTTCTGACGATTTTACAGTCTTTGCATTTTTTTTTAATTGACGGCCTTACCTTCATATTATTAGACCTATTTTTTTATTTTAACCTGTAAACAATTCTTCCTTTTCCTTCGTCGTAGGGGGTCATTTCAACCGTTACTTTGTCTCCGGGCAGAATGGTTATTTTATTCATTCTCATTTTGCCTGAAAGAAATCCTAAAATTTCTTTTCCATCATCTAGTGTTATCTTAAAAAAAGTATTAGGCAAGGCTTCTGTTACCCTGCCCTCTCTTCTAATAATATCCTTAGAATTTTTACTGGCTTTATTGTCGTTTTCGTTCATTTAAAATATAATTTATAATGATAACAAATAATAACTTGATAGTCAAGGCTTCTAATCAAATTTTAAATTAATCATAATGGCTTTTTGGCTTTTTGGAGATTTCGTTACCCAAAAGGGCCAAAGGTTAACTTTAACCTTAGAAACCTTGTCTCCTAAATTATTATTAATGGTTTCGTTTATCTGATCTCCTGTTTTCCGCCTTAATAAATATGCCAGGGAATTTTTATCTATATCAGAGTATATTTTAGCAGAAAACTCTATATTAACCGTAATTTTTCCCCCTTCAATATCTGCCACTTCTGTATTATATGTTGTGTTGATGCTTTCCTCTAATAAAATTTTATAATCTGGCATTTGAGAAATAATATAATCTTTAATAAATTTTTCTAAGTCTGATTTTTTAAATACAAGACAGCTTGCGCTTGCCTTGGCTGTGTAAATAAACTTATCGGCTGTCACCCCGGCTTTTGTATTGCTTGAACCAGAAACTATTTCAGAAGAAATAGCGCCGTCAGCTAAAATATAATCTTCTGAAATTTTGCTTTTTAAAAAATTCTCTACATCTTTTAGTGCTTTTTCGTTTAAAAATTCCTTTGCGGACTGAATATCGTCTTCTGTGATTTTTTTTACCGCGCTAGCAAATCCTCCGCTCATTGGCGTCTTTGATTGGGCGTATATGCAGTAATAATAAACAGTGCCTGCAAATTTCGGCACAGAAAAATTAGCCGGTTTTATATTAAAGCTTTCGCCTCCTTCTGCGGCTTCAACTTCTATGTCAACTGAGCCCGGAATTATTTTTCCTCCGCTTTTTACGGCTGAGGGCACCGTGGCCTTTGATAATATTTTAAAATATTTATTGGAGTCAGAAATAAAATGCGTGCCAATTTTCAATATAACCGGCTTAAAAAAATCGCACTTATTATAAATTGTGATAGTTCCGCCCGCTTTCCCTTCGTTTGAACCGTTGCCGGTAGCCAAAAATTCTTCTGAAGATTCAATTTCGTCTTTTAAATATTGGGCTGGAATAACTTTATTGTCAAAATCAGCTAAAACAACAGAAGTATCCGCGATTATTGTTTCTTTAAAGCTTAAAAGGTCTGTTTTGGGCCAAATACTTACTTCGGCTTTAGGCAGTTTGAAAAACAAATATATCAGCAATATTGCTAAAAATATTACAGCTCCAACTGAAAATTTCTTTAATAAAATACGGTTATTATTTTTTATGCCCTTGGTTTTCTTTTTGCGTTTTGCTGTTGGGCCTTTTAAGGCGCGCTTCTTTCTTTCTTTTTTGCCTCGCCCCAATGCCTTTTTCTCTAAAAAATCTTCTATTTTTTCTTGATCCTGGTCAACTAATTTTGGAGGCTTGATGTCGTATATTTTTTTAGCCATATTATTTTAAATTTTAAATTTATTCTAGTGTGGCTTTGATTCTTCTTATTCCCGAAGAAGAGCTTTCTTCTTTTTGTATTTTAAAATGCCCTAAAATTCCCGTTCTTTCAACGTGGGGCCCTCCGCAAATTTCCCTGCTTACTGTTTCTTCACCCTGGCCAATAGTATAAACCTTAACCATCTGGCCGTACTTTAATTCAAAAACTCCCATAGCGTTTAATTCTCTGGCTTTTTCCAAAGTCACTTCTTCAAAGCTTACGGGCAGGTCTTTATTTATTATACCATTTACAAATTCTTCTGTCTCTACTATTTGTTCTTTTGTCATTTTTTCTTTATATGAAAAATCAAAACGCAACCTTTCGGCTGTAATATTGCTTCCTTTTTGAACAACATTTTCTCTTAATACTTTTCTCAACCCAGCCAGCATTATATGGGCAGCTGTATGCAGTTTTGTAGTTTGAAAACTTGCGTCAGCCAAACCTCCCTTAAACATTCCGGCCGAAGCGGTCCTTGAAAGCTCTTGGTGTTTTTCCAACTCTTTTTTAAATTCTTCAACATCAATTTTTATGCCTCTTTCTTCTGCCAGCTCTTGTAAAATTTCTATCGGATATCCGTATGTTTGATATAAATTAAAAGCATCTACGCCAGATATTGTCTCCCCGTTCTTTATTTTAAATTCTGCCAGCCTTCCAAACTCTCTTAATCCGCCTTCTAACGTTCTTTCAAATTTTTCCGATTCTTGTCGCACAATAAAAATAACGCCCTCTTCGTTATTGGCTAATTCGGGGTAGGCCTCTTTATAAATTAAAACAATTGATTTTATTAAATAAATTAAAAAATTCTCCGGCATCTGCAAAGCTTTTCCATATCTGATTGCTCTTCTTAACAGTCTTCTTAAAATATACCCTCGCCCGATATTTGAAGGCTCAACTCCCGCAGACGCCAAAAATACAGACGCTTTTATGTGGTCGGCGATTATTCTGAATTCTTTTTTGTTATCTTCGTATTTTTTATGAGACAACTCTTCAATTTTTTCTATGATCGGCAAAAACAAATCTGTTTCATAAACATTTTCTTTTCCGTTTAAAACAGCGATTGTTCTTTCCAGCCCCATTCCAGTATCAACGTTTTTTTGGCTGACCCCCATATAGTTTCCGTTTTCATCTTTTGCATATTGCATAAAAACATCATTCCATATTTCCACCCAACCTGCCTGCGCAGACAGGTTTTTATCTTCCGGATCAAAAATTTTGGGGGACCTGATGCCGTTTGGTTTCCAGTAAAACATTTCTGTATCCGGCCCGCACGGCCCTGTTTTTCCGGCCGGGCCCCACCAGTTGTCTTCTTTTTGCAAAAAAACAATTCTTTCTTTTTTAATTCCTAATTTTTCCCAAATTTTTGCCGATTCTTCGTCTTTTGGCGCGTCAATATCGCCTGCAAAACAAGAAACCGCCAGTCTTTCCAGGGAAATTTTTAATTCTTTTGTTAAAAATTCAAAACTCCACTTTATTGCATCTTCTTTCCAGTAATCGCCCAAAGACCAATTTCCCAGCATTTCAAAAAAGGTTAAATGCGCATCATCGCCAACGTTGTCGATATCAACTGTTCTTATGCATTTCTGACAGCTGGCCAATTTGTTTCCTTCGGGATGCTTCTGGCCCAGCAAATAAGGCACCAGAGGATGCATTCCGGCTGTGGCGAACAAAACAGTCGGGTCATTTTCCGGAACCAAAGAAGCCGAAGGAATTACCTTATGCCCCTTTTTCTCAAAAAATTCCAAAAATTTCTGCCGCAATTCAGCTGATTTCATTATCATATTTTACATCAAAAAATATTTCCGCGCAATATTCCAAAAAACGTCTTTCTGACGTTTTGTTTTATATTTTGTGTTTTATGTATAGCGGTCGGCTACAACCGAGGCCGCAAATGACTGAGGTTTTATTTTTGGTTCAAAGCCGTTGCTTCGTATCAGCCCCACTACTTCTTTTACCATTTCTTTTGTTTTCCCCTGCTCGCCCACATCAGCATGAATATATTGAAATTGATAATTAAACGATGGCGTGGCTTTGCCAAATTCTTTTTCTAGGGTTTCTCTTAAAGACAAAGCTAATTCGCAAGATAAATAAACTTCCTGCAAAATTCTGTTTTTCCAATTAATGTTGGCAAATTTTTTTAAAAAGTTATCGGGATAGCGCATTTTTTTTAAAAAAAATCTGCCTCCAGCCCCTGTTCTTAACACAACAATGGCTATTGGGAAAAATGGCTTGTCTGAAGACGGAGAATCGCATCCAACCACAATATCATAAAAAAACTCAGGCTGTTCCTGAATATAGTTATAAATTTCTTTAATAACTTCGCCAAATTCCAAATTACCCAAGCTTGGGCTAAAAAAATGTCCGCTATTTACTATTTCGTCGTTCATAACAAGTCTATTGTGGCAAAAAAACAACAACGTGTCAATTATTCTGCAGATTTGACTATTTTTACAAATTCTTCCGCTTTTAAAGAAGCTCCGCCAACAAGCAATCCGTTGGCTCTTGCTTCTTTAATGTATAAGCCCGAATTTTCGCTTTTTACGCTTCCGCCATAAAGAATTTTTATATTATCTGCTGTCTGCCTGTTATAAATATCCGCCGCTATTTTTCTAATATATAAAACAGAGCTCATTGTTTCGTCTACAGAACAATTGTTTCCCGTGCCTATTGACCATACCGGCTCGTAAGCAATAGCTATTTTTTTAACTTGGTCTTTAGAAATACCGCTTAACCCCTCCCTTAGTTGTTTTTCTAAAACGTCCGACTTTTTTCCGTTGTCTCTTTCTTCTGCTGTTTCGCCTATGCAAAAAATAATTTTTAATCTCGCCCCTATCGCCATTTTTATTTTTTTATTGATAATCTTGTCTGTTTCTTTAAAATATTTTCTGCGCTCAGAATGGCCTAAAATAACATAACCAATTTTTAAATCATAAAGCATTAAAGCAGAAATTTCGCCTGTAAAAGCTCCTTTTTCTTCAAAAAAACAATTTTGTGCCCCCAATAAAACATTGCCTTGTTTGGCGCCAGATAACAAGAGTAAATACAAAAAAGGAGGGCAAACAACAACTTTTGTTTTTTTTATTTTTTTAATCCCCTTTTTAATCTCATTAAGGTTTTTTTTTGCATCAGCCAATGTTTGGGGATTCATTTTCCAATTTGCCACAATTAAATTTCTCATAAAAAATTTCAAAAATTTCAGACAATCATAATAGTTCGCGATCGCTAACTATTATGATTGTCTAAATTAAACAATGTTAAATATTTTTTTTAAATGAATTTCATTGTCTATTGCATTAAGTGTACCAAAGCGGACGTATTTTCTCAAGTTGTAATATTCAATTACAAAATTTATTTCATCTTCGCATTGGTATGGAAATACAAAAACGCTTTTTTGCAATTCATAAAATCCCAATTCTTTTATTTTCCACCTTAACGCGTCTCTGCTCTTTTTAATTTTTTCTGGTATATCAAAAATAACTAATCTCCACTTGCCGTCCCAATTTTTCCGATCAATTGTTATTTTATCAAAATTATATTTTAAGGCTTTTATTTTGCCTTTATTTGTTAATAAAATAGAAACCGATCCGTCGTCATTTTCTTTTTTGCTTATTGTTTTAGACTGATAGAGTTTTCTTATTTCATTTCTTAATTCCTCATTAGATATTCTTTTCCATTCTTTGCTCGCGCTTTTTAAAATTTTCCACGGATGTCTGGGGCTATAAGAAAAGCTTAACGCTGCTCCGGCTAAGAGAAACAATAAAATTTTTTGAGAAAGAGGGCTTAAAGATTTCATTGTTTAATTATAACAAAAATAAATTTTTCAAGCAATCACAATCATTCACGATCGCGAACCATTGTGATTATTAAAATATAAATATAGGTGGAATAAATAGATGGAAATAAAAGATAAGTAAAAAACAAAAAAGCCCCTGATATTATCGCGAGCGTCATGTTAAGTAAAAAAAATTATTGATGTTATCTCGGGCTTATATAGTGAGGTTTCTGTTTTTAGAATTTAAAAAAATTATAGTTCTGTCAATATTTTGGGGCCGTGTTTGGTTATAGCTATTGTGTGTTCAAAATGGGCTGTTATGGAATTATCTTTTGAGGAAAATCCATAGCCGTCTTTGGTTTTTTTAATTTGCCAGCTCCCCGCTGTTGCCATGGGCTCTATGCAAATTACCATTCCTTCTGAAAGTTTTTGGCCATCGCCCCTTTTGCCAAAATTGGGAATTGCCGGGTCTTCGTGAATATTTTTTCCAATGCCATGCCCGCATAAATCCCTGATAACAGAAAAACCCTGGCCCTCAACATATCTTTGAACGGTGTTTCCTATGTCTCCAATAGTGTTTCCTATTTTTGTTTTTTTAATTCCTCTTTTTAAAGCTTTTCTGGCAACCATAATAAGCCGTTTTGCCTCAAAAGAGGTTTTTCCAATTGCGATTGTTTCAGCCATGTCTGTGTGATAACCTTTGTAAAAAACGCCAAGGTCTAAACAAACAACGTCGCCCTCTTTTAAAATTCTTGAAGAAGGGAGGCAGTGCACAACTTCTTCATTTATTGAAATACATATAGAGTGGGGAAAGCTGTGATATCCCTTAAAAGATGGCGTTGCTCCGTATTTTAAAATAAGAGCCTCGCAGGCCCTGTCTAGATCAATGGTGGCTATTCCGGGCTTTGCCAGATTTTTTATTTCTTTCAAAACTTTTGCCAAAATCTTGCCGCCTTCTTGCATTATTAAAATTTCTTTTTGTGATTTTATGGTAATCATTAAAAAAATTATTTTACTGCTTCCAGAACGTCTTTAAAAACATCTGCTACCGTCTGTTCTCCGTTTATTTTTTTAACAGATATACCCTCTTTATCAATACAATTTACCACGGGATATGTTTGCTCGGCAAAAACTTTCAGCCGATTTTTTATGGTTTCAGGATCATCAAGACTTTTTCTTCTTACAAGTTTTGAGCCGTCAAGCGGACAGTTATTAAGACCTTCTGTTTCTTTATTAAACAAAATTGAGTGCCTTATCAGCTCGCAAATACGCCTATGCGAATTTCTGAAAATTGTTGTTTCTGCTAAAATTTCAAGCAAGACAAATTTTATATTTTCCTGCCCATAAAGCTCTTTTAAAAGGGGTATCTCCTTTTCAGCTTCATAAACAGTTCTTGGAGAACCGGAAAAAATAATTGATTTTCCCTGCAGGGCTAGCTCTTTTATCTTTTCCGCCATTAAATTCACCACAAAAGGCGGACTATTAAGTTCGCCCGCTTCCCAACGTTTTTTTTCGTCTTCAACTTTAAAATCTTGTCCGTCTACATTAAAAACTTTATCTGGAGCTTCGTTTTGAAAACAAGCTTCAATAACTTTACTTGATTCAAAATGATAATATCCCAATTTATCAGATAAGAGCTCGGCCTGGGTTCCTTTGCCAGCCCCCGGAGGCCCGAATAATATAATAATCTGTTTTTGCATTTTTTTTATTTAAGCGAGATAGCAAATTTTAAAATTAATTCCGCAGGGCAGGCTTGCTGTTGAGCGATATTAAAAGGTGTCGTATTCTCTCATTTGAAGCTGAGAGTTTACCTGGCGCATTGTGTCTAAAACAACGCTAACGACTATTAAAAGAGATGTTCCTCCGATTAAAAAACCAAATCCCGCTACGCCGGTAAGCCCCGCAATAATAGAGGGCAAAACAGCTATTAATCCTAAAAATATAGCGCCCGTAAACAAAACCCTGTTTAAAATATGTTTTAAAAAATCTGTAGTAGGCTTTCCGGGCCTTACTCCCGGTATAAACCCTCCCATTTTTTGAAGATTATCGGCAACGGTTTTCGGATCAAATGTAACTGCAGTATAAAAATAGGTAAATAAAATAACCATTATAAAATATAATATTCCGTGAATCCAAATATTATTAAAAAAATTGCCTATGGCTGTAGCAACAACGCCAACCATCCCCGGATTTCCGCCAAAAAATCCAGCAATCATTCCGGGAAATAAAAGAATAGAAAGGGCGAAGATAATAGGAATAACTCCTGCCGGATTAACATTCAGGGGCAAGTATGTTGAAAATCCGCCGTACATTTTAGCGCCCCTTACTCTTTTTGCGTAAGAAATAGGTATGTTTCTGCGGGCTTCTGTAATTAAAACAACGCCGGCTATTATAATCACAGCTAAGAAGAAAAACAGAATATAAGAAGGAATTTTTGAAGGATCCCAGCTTACAAATGTCTGAAATATGCTTATTGGAAGATTGGCCACAATTCCGGCAAAAATTAAAAGAGAAGTGCCGTTTCCCATTCCCTGCTCTGAAATAATTTCTCCCAGCCACATCAAAAACACAGCTCCGGCTGCAATAGTAATGATAGAGCTGATTAAAATTGGCAGAGAAAGCCCTGTAATAATCCCCTGTCTTTGAAACACTGTAAGCATTCCATATCCTTCAAAAAGAGCCAAGGGAATTGTAAGTATTCTTGAATATTGGTTAAACTTTTGACGCCCCTGTTCTCCTTCTTCTTTATAAATTCTTTCTAGGGCCGGAAAAATCATTGTAAGCAATTGTAAAATAATAGTAGCTGTAATATAAGGCCCCAATCCCAGCAAAACAATGGAAAAATTGCTCAAGGCCCCGCCGGCAAATATGTTTAAAAGGCCAAAAACCTGATTTTCGGCAAAAAATTTCCTTAAATTTTCTGTTCCGATTCCCGGAATAGGTATATTAGCGGCAATTCTAAAAACAACAAAAATAAAAATTATAAAAATAATTTTATTTCTCAGTTCTTTGTTTTTGAAAATAAATAATATCTTATCATACCACATAATCGTTCGCCCTATCGGGCTCACTTAAGTTAAAAGTTAAAAGTCAAAAGCTTAAAGTAAAATTAAAAGTAAAAAGTATTAAAAAATTCATAATATACTTTTAACTTTTAATTTTAGACTTTTAATTTTATTATGCCGCCGGCTTTTTCTATGGCATCTTTGGCCTTCTTTGAAACTTTGCAATTCTCTATAATTATTTTTTTTGTAAGAATGCCTTTGCCTAAAATTTTAACACCGGGAGTCTTTCCTTTTATTGTATGAATAATTCCTTTTTTAATCAAATTATCAGGGTTTATAATTTCTCCCTGCTCTGAAATTTTTTCTAAAATATCAAGATTAACAACCGCTGAAAAATCGTTTAAAACAAAACTTCTATATCCCTTTAGTTTTGGATATCTTTTTATCAGTTCTCTTATGATTGGCGCCATTTTCCTGCCGGCCCTTGAACTTTGCCCCTTGTTTCCTTTTCCGGAATAAGTGCCCTTTTTTCCTCCCCGGCCGACTCTTTTTTTGCTTTTATTTTTATGTTTTGGCTTTAATTCGTGTATCTGCATATAAAAATAGTTAAAAATTAAAAGTCTAAAATTAAAAATATATTTAAACTTTTAACTTTTGACTTTTAACTTTTTAAGGGCTTCTATTGTCGCCCTAGCGTTGTTAAGTTTGTTTTTTGAGCCAGAAAGAATTTTTGAAGAAATATTTTTAATGCCCGCCAAGTCGCAAATTGTTCTTACTGCTCCGCCCGCAACCAAGCCTCTGCCTTTTTTCTGAGGCTTTAATAATATCTTTGCAGGCCCTACTTTTGCTTCAACTTCGTGGGCAATGGTTCCCTCTACAATTACAACATTTACCAAATTTTTTCTAGCCCTTCTTGTTGCCTTTTCAATTGCCTGAGATACGTCTCTGCCCTTGTCTATTCCTATGCCAATTTTGCCTTTTTTGTCTCCAGCCGCCACGACCGCCCTAAAACTCATGCGCTTGCCCCCGCCAGTAACTCTGGTAACCCTGGCAAGGTCTAAAAGCTTTGAATCAATATCGTCTTTAACGGCATTTCTGTTTTTTGGACCTCCAAAACCATATTTGCCGACTTTTCTAAAGCCGCTGTCTTTATTTGTGTTTATTTTTTTCTCTTCTATTTTTTGTTCTTCCATAATAATTAAATTAAAATTTAAGCCCTCCTTCTCTGGCTCCTTGAGCTAAAAATTTTATTCTGCCGCGGAAAACAATCCCACCCCTATCAAAAACAATTTTTTCAATTGATTTTGCAACAGCTTTTTTAGCAATTAATTTTCCGACTTCAAGGGCAACGATCACTTTCTTTTTCCCTTTTGTTTCTTCAATTTCTTTATCTGACGCAGACAACAAAACCATTGCCTTGTTATCATCAATAAGCTGGGCATAAATATGGCTATTAGATCTAAACACAAAAAGTCTTGGCTTTTCTTGGGTGCCGCGTATTTTTATTCTTATTTTTTTATGCCTTCTTTGCCGTTTTAATTGTTTTTCCTGCATTTTTTATAAAAATATATTATTTTTTGGTTGCCACCACTTTCTTACCTTCTTTTCTTCTTATTTTTTCTCCCTGATATTTTATTCCCTTGCCTTTATATGGCTCTGATTTTTTAACTTTTCTGATTATAGCTGCAATTTGTCCTACTTTTTCTTTGTCTATGCCGAAAACAGTAATCACGTTTTTTTCGACTAAAAAATTAATCCCTTCCGGTTTTTTTATTTTAACAGGATTGGTAAATCCGACATTTAAAATCAAATTTTCTCCTTCTGCGACCGCCTTGTATCCTATACCCTCTATTTCTAATTTCTTTTCAAATCCGCTGGCTGCCCCAATAATCATATTAGAAATAAGGGCGCGATACAGACCCCAAAACCCCCTTGCTCTGTTTGATAAATTTTCTTTATGCGGGGAAACCAAAATTTCATTTTCTTTTATTTCTGCTTTAATTTCTTTTGGCATTTCTATTTTTAATTCTCCTTTGGGTCCAAAAACCGCGAGGTTTTGTCCCTCAATTTTCACCTTCACGGTTTCCGGTATTTTAATTGATTTTTTTCCTATTCTTGACATAATTTACCAAATTTCTAATAATATTTCTCCTCCTAATTTTTGTTTTCTTGCTTCTTTGTTTGTCATTAATCCTTTTGGCGTTGAAACTATTGATATTCCATAACCCCCCCTGACTCTTTTTAATTCTGATGATTTTGAATAAATTCTTTGGCCGGGCTTGGAAACTCTTTTTAATCCTGAAATTGCGGAAACGCCATTTTCGTATTTTAAAAATATTTTTATTTCTTTATTTTTTTCTTTAATATTTTTTTTAATTTCTCCCACAAATCCCTCTTTTGATAAAATGCCGGCGATTTCATATTTTATTTTTGAAAAAGGAACTAAAATTTCCTCTTTCAAAAGAGCTTTTGCGTTTCTTATTATATTTAACATATCTGTTATTGGGTCTGTCATATATTTTTTTTAAAATTACCAACTTGATTTTTTTATACCGGGTATTTCGCCTTTATTTGCCAGCTCCCTAAAGCATATTCTGCAAAGGCCGAAGCTTCTCATATATCCCCTTCTTCTTCCGCACTTAAAACATCTCCTAATAGTTCTTGAAGAATATTTTGGCTTATTTTTTGCTTTTGCTATTTGTGATGTTTTTGCCATAAATTTTTTAACGCAGCGATATAATTATATTTTTATCGGAAGGCCTAATAATTTATATAACTCCAATCCTTCTTCTTTTGATTTGGCGTTTGTTACAATCGTTATTTCAAAACCAAAAATAGTTTTTTCTTTTTCTGTAAAAATTTCCGGGAAAGAAATGTGTTCTTTAAAACCAATATTAAGGTTTCCTCTTTTGTCTATTGATTTTGGGCTAATTCCTTTAAAGTCGTGAGATCTTGGCAAAGACAAATAAATCAGCCTTTCTAAAAAATCCCACATTTTTCCTTTTCTTAATGTTGCCATAGCGGCAATTTCCAAACCCTCGCGAAGCTTGAATCCGGCAATTGATTTTTTAGATTTCATTATTTTTGTTTTTTGCCCCGCAATCAAAGATAAATCTTGCGCAACGGCATTTTGTATTTTTTCTCTTTCTCCGGCGGCTTTGCCTGCGACGTTTTTGCCAAAAGAGCTGTTTATTACAACTTTTTTGATAGAAGGCACAGCCATAATATTTTTGTATCCAAAAATTTTCATCATTCCCGGCGCAACTTCCTTTTTATATTTTTCCTGTAATTTTGTCATTTTAAAATTTTTATATTTCTTGCAGACATTTTTTACAAATTCTTTGTTTCTTTTCTCCTTCAATTTTATATCCTACTCTTGATGCCTTTCCACACCTGGGACAAATTATTTTAACATTGGAAATATTCAGAGCTGATAATATTTTCACAATCTGGCCTTTTTCTCCGCTTTTTTTCGGCTTTGAATGTTTCTTTTTTAAATTAATTCCTTCTACTAAAAGGCCGCTCTCTTTTGGCAAAGATTTTAAAACCTTTCCTGTTCTGCCTTTGTCTTTTCCTGCTATGATTAAAACATTGTCGCCTTTCTTTATTTTCACCCCGTTAGAAGTCTGGGCAAAAATATTTTTATAAAAATATTTTTGCTTGCTCTTAATTAATTATTTTTTTATGCAATATTATTCCCCACCAAAGTATTTACGACCGTATCCATACTTCTAACGGGGTTCATAACAATTCTGTTGCCATCATGGCAATTTTATCAAAACCTTTTTCTTTTAATTCTCTGGCCGTAGGCCCGAAAACTCTTCCTCCTTTGGGGAGCTTTCCGTCTCCTAAAATTACAGCCGCGTTATCGTCAAAGCGGATATAAGAACCGTCAGCTCTTTTATATTCTTTTCTCTGCCTTATTACAACTGCTTTTACTTTTTCATGTTTTTTAACCAACTTTCTCGGCTCTGCTTTTTTTACCGCAGCCACAATTATATCGCCCAATTGCGCGTATCTTTTTCTTGTTCCGCCCAAAACGTTAATAACCTGGATAATTTTTGCTCCGGAGTTGTCGGCTACTTTTAACATTGACCTTAGCTGTATCATATAATTTTAAATTTTTGAAATTACTATCCATCTTTTATCTTTTGACATCGGCTTTGTTTCTTCTATCACAACTTTGTCTCCAACGCGATATTGCTTGGTTTCGTCGTGAACTTTATATTTTTTGTGGGTTTTATACCTTCTTTTATATTTTGGATGCTCTTTAATCCTTTCAACCTGAACCACTGCTGTTTTTTGCATCTTGTCTGAAACCACAATTCCTGTTAATTTTTTCTTGGCCATAATTGTATTATTTATTAGTCCTGTTGCGAAATAAGAATTTGCGCCTAAATTTGAAATTTTGGCTGCAAATTTGGAAAAACTCGTCGGCTTATACTCTGTATAAACCTCCTCATTTTTCCAAATTTTCGCTCAAAATTTCTGCATTTCGCTTGCTAATCTTATTTCGCAACAGGACTATTTTCTCGCAAAATGGTTAAAATTTTGGCGATCTCTTTTTTCGATTGGCTAATTTCTTTAACATTCTTTAATTTATTTGAAGAAAATTTAAACCTGAGATCGCTTAATCTTTTTCTAAGATCATAAACCGATTTTTCCAGTTCTTTTTTATCTATTTTTCTTAATTCTTTTGTTTTCATAATTATATTTTATGGTTTATGTTTCTCTTTTAACAAATTTTGTCTTAATTGGCAACTTATTAGCCGCTCCTCTTAAAGCCTCTCTGGCTATTTCTTCTTTAAGGCCGTCTAATTCAAAAATAATTCTGCCCGGTTTTATAGGAAAAACATAATGGTCAACCGCTCCTTTGCCTCCGCCCATTCCAACTTCGGCCCCCTTGGCAGTCACGGGTTTATCTGGAAAAACTCTCGTCCAAAGCTTTCCTCCTTTTTTAAGGTGTCTTATTATGCATCTTCTGGCAGATTCCAGTTGGCGCGAAGACAGCCACTTTGTTTCCAAAGACTTTAATCCAAAAATTCCAAAATTAAGATCGGTTGCCCGGGTTTCAACTCCTTTTGACCTTCCTTTGTGCCACTTTCTGTGTTTAACTTTTTTCGGCATTAATATTGACATAAATTTATTCGAATTTTTCTCCTTTATATATCCACACCTTTATTCCTATTGCCCCATAAGTGCAGTGCGCTTCATGTTGAGCATAATCAATGTCGGCTCTTATTGTGTTGCGGGGCAGACGCCCTTCTTTCAGCCATTCTTTTCTGGCAATTTCAACTCCGTTTAGCCTTCCTGATAATTCTATCCTAATGCCTTTTGCTTCCTTGTTTTGAATCACTCTTTCTATGGTTTTTTTTAAAACTTGGCGAAATGGTATTCTCTTTTCTATTTGTTGCGACGCCATTTGGGCGACCAAAGAGGCCGAAATCCAGGGATTTTTTATTTCTCTAATTTCTATTCTTGTTTCTCTTTTTGCTTTGCTGTTTTCTTTGCTTCTGTTTATTTGAATCAAAGATCCCTTGGCATAAGAATCTTTATTTTTCTTGAGATTTTTTTCTATCTCTTTTTTCAAATTTTCAACACCCTCTCCGCCCCGGCCGATAATAATTCCCGGCCTTGCTGTTTCAATAATAATATTTATTTTATTTGCCGAGTGTTCTATTTCTATATTAGCAACTGAAGCCTCTGCCAATTTTTTTCTTAAAAAATCTTTAATTAAAAAATCCTCCTCAAGATATTGAGACATTTTTTTTCCGTAAAAACCGCGGATATTCCAGTCTTCTATTCCTTTTATTCTAAACGATTTTGGATGAACTTTGTGAGCCATAAACGCTTTGCTAAATTAAAAGTTTAAAGTCAAAAATTAAAAGTATTATCATTGCCTCAAAATTTATTACCTTCGTTATACTTT
>JBBTQJ010000009.1:0-9121 GCA_038065755.1 Patescibacteria group bacterium
TGTTTATAAAACAGAAGACGGCGGAAAAAATTGGAAAATGGTTTTACGCATTGAAAAACGCTAATATAGAGAGCCGTCTGGTATTTTATGGGGCATCACAAACAAGATTATAAAAATCAAGGCAGTAAACGATCAACATATTATTGCGTTACTCGATCATAAATCTTATGGTTTGGGTGGAACATCTGATGGCCTGAGTAAAACAATTGAATCAAATGATTGTGGAAAAAATTGGACTTATATAAACGGAAATAGAGCAAAGGCCGCTAAAAGTTGTGCTGAAGAGTTAATCTGGAGAACAGAAAAAGGAGAAATAATTCCACAATTTTAAAAAAATTATATCAGGGAAGAAAGGAAAATCTTTTCTTCCTTTTATTTTGGCTAATAAATTTGACAAAATTAAAATTAGTTGTTAATATGTAGTTGTAAGCTCTTTTACAATTTGGGTAGAGAAAAGGGAAACAACCAACAACGAAAGGGAGATTTTGGCAATGAACATTTCTTTCCTTCATAAGCCGTTCGGGTGCGTGCTTGTTGTAATATTGCTGTTTGCAATAGCAAACGCAATAATTAGTTTTGCTGTTAATATGGCGCAGGTGCATGTTGTAAAAAGATTTAACCCAAACTATAAAACTTGGGTTGAAACCGCAAAAGAAGAAAAAGAAAAGCAGGCAAAGAACGCCAAAGAAGAGGCAAAAAAAATAGCCGAGGAAATAGATAGGGAAAATAAAGAGGATTTAGACGAGCGAAAAATGTCGCTTCGCGTTGATGCAAAAAAAATTGAAAATATTTTGAAGAAAAAAGGACATATTCTCCGTATCGGTTATAGTGGTAGTTTTTATGTTTTAGATAATTTTATCTGGGTTTGTGGAAACTTACTTTGTGAAACAGACACGAGAAAAAATTACTATTGTCCCGCAATGGTGGTTAGCGAAGATGGAGGAAATAATTATAAATTACTAAGAGTTTTTAAGGAATTTGGCCGAGACGGAAACGCACTTTGTTCTTCGAGTATATTGTTTTTAGAAAAAAATACTGGATATTTATCAGTATATACTATGGATGGTTATTTTATAACCTATAAGACAAGTGATGGAGGATATAACTGGAGTGCGATTTTGAGCACAAAAAATACACCCCTGGTTGGTCTTTATGTAAAAAAAATTAGGGTTGTGGGTCAAAATATCCATCTCGTAGTATCTTTTCAAAAAGAGGGCTCTCTTGATTTAATAGAATCAAACAACCACGGAAAATCGTGGACATATAAACGCGGTAATGAAGAGGTGGTTAAAACTTCTAACGGGGGGCTAACGTGGCAATCCGTAAAAAAGAAATAATATTGCGAACTCAAAAGCGTAAACTCAAAAAAAACAAGGAGGAAAAGAAAATCTTTTCTTCCTTTTATTTTTGTGATATAATTACACAATTACTAATCATCATAAAAGATAAAGAAATGAAAAAAACATTTTTAATATTTTTGACATCGTTTGCTCTTTTGTTTTTAATATTTAACAATATCCAGGCGCAAGAAACAAGGTGTGATGAATCAAATAATGGAACAACCGGAATCGTTCCTTGTAATATAGTAAAAATTAGCAATGGCCCATTTGTTTGCCAATGTAAAATTTATCATTTTTTTATACTGATTGATAATGTTTATTCTTTTATTATTTGGAAAATAGCTACGCCGTTGGCGGTTTTGATGCTAACGATCGGCGGGGTGTTTATTCTTATTTCAGCCGGCAATCCCAACTTGGCAAATTTAGGTAAAAAAATAGTATGGGTTACGATTATTGGATTGGCTTTGGTTTTTTGCGCCTGGGTGATTGTCAATTTTATTTTAACAGCAATGGGGTATCAGTGGGGACAATGGAATGTGCTTTAGTTTTTATCATACACGGGCCCCCGTAGCTCAATTGGCAGAGCACTTCCCTCTTAAGGAATTGGTTCTGAGTTCGAGTCTCAGCGGGGGCACAAATTTAATTTTACTTAATTCCGCAGAATTACAAGGAGCGAAGCGACTGGTTAATAATTTTAATTTAATAATATGACAAAAGAAAAGGGTTTTACCCCGTTAGAAGTTTTAAAGATATAAATATTTTTGTAAAATAAAAAAATGAGAATTGACAATAAAAACAAACTTCTAACGGGGTTTACCATTATTGAAATTATAGTGGTAATTGCCATTATTGCCGTGCTTTCTGGCATTGTAATGGTAAATGTGGGAAACGCAAGAGCAAAAGCCAGGGATGCAAGGCGCAAATCAGAAATGAGGGATTTGCAAAAAGCATTAGTAATGTATTACGCCAACAACGGCTCTTTCCCTTCAACCGGAGGGAGTTATTATTCTTCTGAATCGGGCGACCAAGTGTCAAATAATGGAGGAAATTATATTCCAGGATTAACCCCAACCTATATGTCCGCCCTGCCCCGCGATCCCAGAGGAGGAACTTCGCAAATACAACCAACCTGCGGGTCGTGGAAATCAGCCTATCTTTATCGTTCTGACGGTGTAAATTATAAATTGCTCCCATTGCGCGCCCGAAAGTTTTCCTTCGGCCGGCCAGCCTTTTTACGACCCGTTACGCCCCACTTGGTCATGGATGGTTTGCTCTGGTGATCAAACTGCCTGCAACACATGGTAGGGTCCTTTACCTAGTTAGAGATTTTAAAAACACAATTATGTTCTATTAAAAAATATGACAAAAATCTCTAACGGGGTTTACAAACAAACAAAAACAGAGTATATTATAAATAAACAGAAGCGCCGGCGCGCTTTTATGTTTAAAAAATTATCTGGTTAAATAATTAAAAAAATAATATGGCTTTAACAACAAAAGAAAAAACAAAAATAATAAAAGAATATAATACGCACGAAAAAGATACTGGGTCTTCTGGGGTCCAGATTGCTTTGCTGTCTAAAGAAATAGAAAAATTAGTGTCTCATTTCAAAAAACAACCCAAAGACACGCATTCAAAAAGGGGTTTAATTAAAATGGTAATCAAAAGAAAAAAACTCCTGGCTTATCTAAAAAAAGAGTCCGAAAAAAGATATAATAAAATTATAAAAGAAATCGGGCTTAAGAAGTAATAAATGGCTACAAAACCAAAAGAACAAAGAGTAGAGGTTTTAATAGATGTCCAAAATCTGTATCATTCGGCAAAAAACCTTTATCATAGCAAGGTTAATTTTCAGGAAGTTTTAAAACAGGCCATAGCCGGCAGAAAATTTATCAGGGCTTTTGCCTATGTTGTCAGAACAAAAACCGGCGAAGAAAAGCCGTTTTTTGACGCTTTGTCAAAACTGGGCATTGAAACAAGAGTAAGAGACCTTCAAGAATTTTACGGCGGAGCTAAAAAGGCAGATTGGGATGTTGGTATTGTGATTGACGCCATTAGGACATCTTCGGCATTAGATGTAATTGTCCTAGTGTCAGGCGATGGCGACTTTATTGCCTTGGTAGAATATCTAAAAAACCAGGGTAAAAGAGTAGAAGTAATGGCTTTTGGCAGAACAACTTCTTTAAAATTAAAAGAGGTGGCAGACGAATTTATTGATTTAGACTTGGCAGTAAATAAATTTTTGTTAAAATAATATTATGGATAAAGATATATTTGAGATTAAAATCGGGGATAAGGTCCTTACAATAAAAACAACAAACTGGGCAGAACAGGCTTCGGGGTCTTGTTTGGTTTGCATGGGAGGAACAGAAGTTTTAGCAACGGCTGTAATGTCTTCAAAAAATATTGATGGCTTTGATTTTTTTCCTTTAACCGTTGAGTACGAAGAAAGATTTTATGCAGCCGGAAAAATTTTCGGCTCAAGATTTATGAAAAGGGAAAGCAGGCCGGCAGACAGCGCTATTTTAACCTCAAGAATGATTGACCGGGCAATAAGGCCGTTATTTCCTAAGGATTTTAAAAAAGAAGTGCAAGTGGTAATTACTTGCCTTTCATGGGATGGAGAAAACGATCCGGATATTTTAGGATTGATTGCGGCTTCTTTTGCTTTATCGGTTTCCAATATTCCATGGAAGGGACCAATTGGAGCTATAAGAATAGGCAGAATTAACGGGGAATGGATTTTAAACCCAACTTATCAGCAAAGAGAAGAGGGAAATATGGATATAACCTTGACCGCCATAGAAAAAAATAATGATATTTTGATTAATATGATTGAGGTTGGAGCCAAAGAGGCCTCAGAAGACGATGTTTTAAAAGCAATAAGCTCGACTGAAAAAAATTTAAAAGAAATAATAAACTTTCAAAAAGAATCTGCAAAAAAAATAGGAAAAGAAAAAACTTTTTTTGCTCCTCTTGTTGAGTCAGATATTGAAAAAGAAATCAGGGAATTTTTAGGAGATAAATTAGAAAAAACAATTATGGAGGCCGAGCCGAAAGAAAAGAACTTTTCGGGAATAGATTTATTAAAAGAAGAACTAATAAAATTTTTGGAAGAAAGGTATCCAAATCAGGAAAAAACCAAACAAGTTTTGCCGTTTTTTGAAAAAGAAATTGAAAAAATAATCATAAAAAATATTTTAGAAAAAGATAAAAGGCCAGATGGAAGAAGGTCGGGGGAAATAAGGCCTCTTTTTGCAGAGGCTGGCGTCTTGCCGAGAACCCATGGATCTGGAGTTTTTCACAGGGGCTTAACCAAGGTTCTATCAATTTTAACATTAGGCGGGCCAGGCGACCAGCAATTATTAGAGGGTATGGAATTCGTTGGCAAAAAAAGATTTCTGCACCATTATAATTTTCCTCCTTTTTCTTCTGGAGAAACAGCTCCAATGCGCGGCCCGAAAAGAAGAGAAATAGGACATGGAAATTTGGCTGAAAAAGCATTATTGCCTTTAATCCCGGAACCAGAAATATTTCCCTATACAATAAGGATTGTTTCTGAAGTTTTATCAAGTAATGGTTCTACTTCAATGGCTTCTGTGTGCGCGGCCTCTTTAGCTTTAATGGATGCCGGAGTACCCATAAAAGAGCCCGCTGCCGGAATTTCAATAGGACTGGCCAAAGACGAAGAAACCCAAAAATATAAAATTTTAACAGATATTCAGGGACCAGAAGACCATTTTGGCGATATGGATTTTAAGGTTGCTGGGACAAAAAATGGCATTACGGCTATCCAAATGGATACAAAAATAGACGGCATAGATAAAAAAATAATAGAAGAGGTTCTTTTAAAAGCAAAAGATGCAAGGTTAAAAATACTTGATTTAATAAAAAAAACTTTGCCAGAACCAAGAAAATCTTTATCGCCATTTGCTCCAAAAATATTTTCTATGCAGATTAATCCTGCAAAAATAGGAGAGGTAGTGGGGCCAAAGGGCAGTATTATAAATAAAATAATAGAAGAGTGCGGAGTAAGCATTGACATAGAAGACTCCGGACTGGTGTTTATTACGGGCCAAAACGAAAAGGGAGTTGACGAAGCGGTAAAATGGATTAAAAATATAGTAAGAGAGGTTATTGTTGGCGAAACCTTTGAGGGAACAGTAAGAAAAATTATGGACTTTGGCGTATTTGTTGATATTTTACCCGGACAGTCTGGACTGGTGAACGTGTCAAGGCTAGCTTCTTTTCAAATAAAAAAAATTGAAGACGTTGTAAGAATGGGTGATAAAATTCCGGTAAAAGTAATTTCTATAGACGAAATGGGCAGGATAAATTTATCAGCCATTGAGGCCGGATTTAATCCTAAAAGATAATTTTTAAAATTAATATAATTTTAATATGGCCGAAGAAGCCGAAGAATTACAAACAAAAGAATTTTTAGAAAGGGCCGAAATAAGAACAATGAGAAAAGACCTTCAAAAATTGAGGGAGGTTGATGCTTTAGAAGAAAGAGAAAAAATTATTAAAATGAAAACCCCAGAAGAAGAACAGGCAATCCGCAAGTTGGCAGAAGAAAAAGCGCGGCAAAACAAAAAAGAAGACGCAAAAAGCCAGCTGGAAAAAAACAAAAGAGAAAGAATCTTGCAAAAAAATAACGAAGAAGAAAAAGAGGCTAAAACAAACTTAAAAAAATACGCGACAGAATCTGAAAAACAGCAAATTTTTCTTTTGGAATCCGAGCGTTTTGGTTTAGACAATCAAATTAAAACATTAGAGGAGCAAAAAGAGCCGGATTTAAAACTGCAAAAAAACAGAATTTTACTAATAAAGGGAGATTGGGAAAAAAAGCTTGCAACAATTTTAGAAGAAGAAAAAAAACTTGAAACAGAACAAAAATTTATATCAGAAAGAGAAAAAGAAACAAATATTTCATCAGAGAAGCAAAGTTTGGAAAAAAGAAGGTGGGACATGGAAAAAGAAAGACAAAAAACAGAAACAAAGAGGTGGGAAATAGAAAGAGAAATAGTAAAAACAGACGGCCAGGTTAAAGCCCTTGACCATGACTATGAAAAAATTATTGCAGAAAAAAACGGCCTAAAAGATAAAAAATCAGAGCTGGACTCGTCTTTAAGAAGCATTTATTCTAAAATAATAAGAAATATAGAAGACCAGAGGGCGGAAAAAGAAAGAGACAAAAGGATGGCACAAGGAGAAGTTGCAGAAAAAAGAGCTGAAGAAAAAGAAAAAATCCAAAGAACCCAGTGGAGTTCAACTCTCAGCCCGCAAATGGGAAGAGAAAAAGAATTTTTAAAAGGCGTGTCAATTCCTGCAAAAGAAAAATTATTAAGCCAAGCCGAAAATGAAGAAGAAGACAGGAAAAAATTTATGGAGAATGTCAGGAAATGGGCAGAAGAAAAAGATAAAAAAACTAATTAGGGGCAAATAATAATATGAATAAAAAAATACTTGAAGAGTTTAGGCAAAAACTAGAAGAACAAAAAAAATCTCTGGAAAAAGAATTAGAATCTTTTGCCAAAGAAGACAAAGATTTAAAAAATAACTGGAGCGCAAACTATCCAAATCGCGAAAATGGAAGCATGGAAGAAGAGGCAGATGAGGCGCAAGAATATGATAATCTTCTCTCTCTTGAACATAGTATGGAATTAAAACTACAAGATGTAAATTTAGCTTTAGAAAAAATTAAAAAGGGAAATTATGGAATCTGCGAAAGGTGCGGAAAAAAATTAGACATCAAAAGACTAGAAGCTTGTCCAGAAGCAAAAATATGCATAAAATGCAAAAAATAGGAAAACCGTGCGACATCCGATGTCGCACGGTTTAATTAATAAATAAAAAAACAGAGAAATTTTTCTCTGTTTTTTTATTTATTTTAAATACCTATTTAAAGTTTATTTTAGCGCCAATTAAATATTTTGCCAATGGATTTTTAGCTCCTATTGTTTCAAAATGCAGATGGCATCCTGTTGAGCGGCCGGCGCCCGCCATTCCCGGCTGGCCTCCTATTAAAGCAATCCTGTCGCCTACATTAACAACATCTCCCGGCTTTACAAAAATTGTCATAAGATGGCCGTAATAGGTTACTATTCCTCCCGAATGTAAAATTGTTATATAGTTTCCTCCTCCAAAGTTATAACCATATTTTACCCTTTGAATCTGCCCGGAAGCCGCCGCGTATACCGAAGTCCCGCACTTGTTGGCGACATCTACGGCATTATAATAATGAAGCCCTTGAGTAATTTTTCCTTCTGTGGGAAAAATAAAGAAATTGTCAGCTATTGCTGTCTGAATATTTATAGAGGAAGACGTCTTTGGCATTACTCCGTCTGGCACTATTAAAATATCTCCGATATAAATATCTGCTTCGTTTGCAAGACTGTTAAAAGCAACAATGGCATCTGTTTTTGATTTATATTTTTGGCTTATTCCGCCTATGGTGTCTCCTGATTTTACAACGTGCAAAAGCCCCGAAACGGGCAAAATAACCAATGTCTGCCCGACTTTAATTTTTGAAGAATTTATAAGACCGTTGGCCCAAAGCAACGTATTGAGAGAAATATTATAATTTTCAGCTATTGATTGCAGGCTGTCTCCCGGCTGAATAATGTGTTCAATAATATTGTCTGTATCTGCGGGAGAGCCTCCAAAAGTATCTCCTAAAACCTTGGGAGTAAGAATTTGGGGGGTAGAAACTCCGCCAATAGCATTGTCTTGTATTATTTTTAAATCTGGGGTTTCTAAGGCAAGCGCGCTTGCCTTGCTAAAAAACAAACTGTCTTCATTTGGGCCCTTGGGGTTATTAAAAAAAGAATTAAAAAAAACGGTCTGGCCGTTGTTCAGGCTGGCAAATGCCGAAAAATTCCCACCCTCGGAATAAATCGCCATAACCAAAAAAACAGCCGTAAAGCCAAAATACAAAACAGGGTTTTTGATCAACCTTTTTAATTTTATCTGTTTAATCTTTTTTAAAATAAAAATAAGATTTAAAACCCCGAATTACCAGGGCTTTACAATTAAAAACAGTTCTTTGTTTAGTTGGTTCAACTTTATCATTTTAATCTCCTCCTGTCAAATAGTTATCCACAGAGCCCTATTGTGCTATAATACGCAAATGGATTTGCTTTCTATGGACGAAATAAAAGATATTTTAAACAAATACGGCGCTCGGCCTTCAAAAACAATGGGCCAGAATTTTTTGGTTGACAAATCGGTTCTTCAAAAAATTATTACTGCATCTGAATTAAAACCCAGTGATATTGTTTTAGAGATAGGGCCCGGTATTGGAACATTAACGCAAGAATTGGCAAAAACAGCCAAAAAAGTAATTGCCGTAGAAAAAGACAAAAAAATGTGCGAAATTCTAAAAGAAACATTGAAAAATTTCAAAAATATAGAAATTATAAATGATGACATTTTAAAAATTAAAACACTTAAAAGTTCCCCGATGTCCGACATCGGGGAATATAAGGTAGTCGCTAATCTGCCATATTATATAAGTTCTCCTGTGATTAGAAAATTTTTAGAAAATCCGTCAGACGGAAAACAGCCGGAGTTGATGGTTTTAATGCTTCAAAAAGAGGTTGCCCAAAGAATTTGCGCCAAACCCCCAAATATGAGCATATTATCTGTGTCTGTTCAATTTTACGCCAAACCGGAAATTATCAGCTATGTTTCTAAAAACTGCTTCTGGCCCTCTCCCAAAGTGGACTCCGCTATTATTAAAATTACCCCGCAAAAAGATAGACGTCCGACCTACCAA
>JBBTQJ010000009.1:9131-10418 GCA_038065755.1 Patescibacteria group bacterium
ACGTCTCAAGACTTCCAAGATTTATTTTTTAAGATAGTAAAGGCCGGGTTTTCCCAGCCCAGAAAACAGCTTGGCAATAATTTAACAAAAATGTTAAAATTAAACAAACAGCAGACAGCTGGCTGGCTTTTAAAAAACAACCTAAAACCAGAACAAAGAGCAGAAACCCTGACCATTGACGACTGGATTAATTTAACAAATACTTTTAAAATTTAAAATACAAATAAGGCAGAGTTTAAAAACTTGAAATCACAAATTGTGACTTCAAGTTGGGGCGGGGTAAGAAAATAAAATAAGTATTGACGATTGAATTTGCCTTGTAAAAAAATAAACTATGAAATTAGAACATTATTCGCAAAAAAAATTAGAAAAAGAAATTTTGGAAATTGTTGGCAAATATCTTGATTTAAAAAAATACAAGGTTTTTTTCTTCGGCTCTCGAGTGAGTGGAGAAAACCACGAAAGATCAGATATTGATATTGGCATTAAAGGCCCCAAAAAAATTCCCTATGGGGTAATTTATAATATTCAAGAAGATATGAATGAAAAAATACCAACGCTATACAAGTTTGATGTCGTTGATTTTAAAGATGCTGATAAAAATTTTATAAAAGTTGTTTCGCAACATAAAGAATACATAACTAAAAATTAAAATATGACAAAATTAGACAGCGAAAAAGAAAAATATTTTAAAACATTGAAAAATTTAGAAGAAGTTTTAGAAAAAGAAAAGAACGAAGAGCGCCGCGACTCTGCTATTAAAAGATTTGAGCTGTGTTTTGATGTGGCTTGGAAGGTTCTAAAATTATATCTATTCCAAGAAAAAGGAGTGACGTGCCTGTCTCCAAAAGACTGTTTTAAAGAGGGGTATAAACGCGGTATAATTAGTTATGACGATGCTTGGAATAAAATTTGCGACAAAAGAAATTCGGCTGTCCATGCTTATGATGAAAAATTCGCCGATGCTCTTTACGATAAACTGCCTAAATTCCTTGAATCCTTCAAAAAATTAAAAGAGAGCATAAAGGATTAACTGATTAAAAAATTATTCCAGACGCTTTTAGATAAAGCTAATGAAAAATCCACATAAAGTTGATATGTTTAATTTTATCCACTGCTTGCTATTTTTAAATTATGTTATAATAAAAAAATTTAATTATTTTAAATTTGTATTTTTTTAAAAATATCTATGTTCCAAAAAATTAAAAATAAAATTAAAAATTTCTTTTCGCCAGTTTTTGATATAGAAAACAAAGAAAAAGGGGCTGTTCAGGTAATAATAGGAAT
>JBBTQJ010000009.1:10428-23904 GCA_038065755.1 Patescibacteria group bacterium
AGAAGCGGAACTTAGTTGAGATTATAGAGTTAAAGAATCATCCATATTTTATCGCGGTGCAGTTTCATCCTGAGTTTAAATCCAAGCCCGATATAGCCCATCCCTTATTCAGAGAATTTATTAATGCTGCAGTGAAAAAGAGTTCCACTACTTAGGTAATAATAGGAATAATAATACTGGGAACGTTTATATGGAAAGCAGTAGCGTCTAATGATGACGCGTTTGGAATTACCGAGGGTACTGGGTCGTGGACCGTCGGACACCTAATGGCTGTAATATTCTATATATCCACGCTTTTTATTACTATCAGCACTAGTATATTTGAAGGAATATATAGTTTAGATATTTTACAGCAACCAATGACAAGGGGTAATGAAGTAATAGCTAGTGTGGTGTTGCACGGCTGGGCAATAGTTAGAGATTTTGCCAATATGTTTATTGTTCTTGGATTTGTGGTAATAGGTATAGCCACTATTTTAAGAATAAGAGAATATGAAGCCCAAAAACTGCTTCCTAAATTAATAATAGTGGCTCTTTTGATTAATTTTTCTTTATTAATTTGTGGAATAGTGATTGACGCCACGAATATCACAATGAGATATTTTACTCAAATTTCCAGACCCACAACCATAATACAAACATATCAAAGTCTTATAGCTAGCGATGAAGTAAGCAAGGTGATAGAAAACGAAGTAAAAAAAGCTGGCAAGGCTGAGTTAAAAAAAATAGAAGCTTATGTTTTAGGATATGGTGGCGTAAGTGTTTTATTTACAATAGTAGCAATGATATTTTTTGTTTATGGTATTTTACTGCTCTTTAGGTATGTGGCTTTAATATGTTTAGTTATATTATCGCCCTTAGCTTTTGTTTGTTCTGTTTTCCCGGCAACAAGACAGATATATGAAAAATGGAAAAGCCAATTCATCCAATGGGCAATTATAGGAATACCAACTGCTTTTTTTGTTTATTTAGGAACCTTTCTTCTTGTTTCTATGAAAAATGCAAATTTGTTGGCATCGGGCCCAGGCTCTCCAGTTAATCCAGCGGGTGTAAGTTTGGCTTTCTGGATACCCACAGCATTTATGCTGTTTGCTTATTCTTTGATTTTTCAAATTTCGGCCATTGGAGCCTCGGCCGCGCTCGGCCTCGCCACCGGCGCCATGGGCTTTGCGGTAGGGGCCAGTAAGTGGGGCGGTAAAAAATTAGCCGTAGCAGGAGGAAGAATGGCGGATAAGGCATCTGGCGGACTATTTTCTCAAGGAAGCGCATCCACAAGAGACGCTATTTTGGAACTTGGCGAAAAAATCGGAGCCGTAAAAGCTGGAACCGTTGCAGACAGAAAACAAAAAAGACTGAATGAGGCAATGGGTGGTTGGGAAAAACAATATGGAGATAATCCAGAAGATAACAGGAAGCTTGCGGAAAAATTAACAGCCAGAATGACCAGCGGAAAGGACAAAGCAGCTATTGCTACAATTCTTGCCAAGAGAAAAGCGCTTGATTATATTCCTAAGGACAGACAGGAAGCCGCGGCTGCAAATGCCGTTGCTTTTGGCGCTTCAAAAGAAACATTCTTAAAAGACCGCCCTGATTTAATGACGAGCATCACCGACGAAGGCGCAAGACAAAAATTAATAGAAGAAGAGAGGGCAAGATTAGAACAATACTATTTGGATACCGGCCTTTCGCCTAAACCAATAAAACCTTTTGTTGAAAAAGATTTGGCAAAATACAAAAAAACCGGCCTAAGCGTCGCGGCAATTGAAAACAAAAAGAGGGAAATGGCAAAAGAAAAAGAGCAAGAAAGAAAGTTGGATTATATTGCGCCCACAGACGCAGATATAATAAAGAAAGCAAAAGAAGACTATACGCCGACAACCGCCGAAGTGTCTAGCATGAAAGCATACTTAGATAATAAAAAACCGAGTGGAGTACCGCTCACAACTGACAAACAGGCGACATTAGAACTTAAAGCACGTTATAAACCAGACACTACGACCATTATAAAAACAAGAGAAAAATTAACAACAGAAAGGGCCAAGGAAAAGACCTATGACTTTAAATATCCTGACAGAACCGGGGCGCGTCAGGATTTAATAGATAAAGAAGCAAAGAGATTAAGAGATGTCGTTAAACTATCCGGATCTAATTTGGATGCTGAAATTAAAAAATACAGCAATGGTCTTACTCCGAAGGATGTTGAATTACACTTTGAAGAGCTAAAAACCGAAAAAGAAGCTGAGGCAATAAAGAAATTAGGTCCTTCAAAATTAAGAGAAATACATAAATCTCAGATCGATGCAAACCTCGTAGAACACTCAAATTACAGAACATTTAGCAGGGCCGCTTTGGAATTTACTCCCGAACAGAAAGATAAATACAAAACTTTAGTGCCAGATCTAATAGATAGAAAACGTTTAGCCGTGCGACCTCCAAGCACCTATACCGGCACCGCCGATGATTGGAAAAAACTGACTCCGTCTCAAAGAGCCGATTTATATATTACAATGACTCCAGTTCAAATAGCCACCCATAAGTCATCGTTTACCAATGAGGAAAAAAAGAAAATTAGAGACTTAAATAATAAAATAAAAACGATTCAAAATCCAAGTTTTTAACATTTATTTAAGAAATTAAAAAATATGAATCCTAATTTAAACGAAAAAATATATTTTTCAGTTGATTATATTTTTTCTTTGATTTCTGAAATTTTAGAAAAAAACGGGCTTAAAACATCTTTAGACGACGATGTGGACAATATAGAAAGTAAAAAAACTTCTCTAATAGATATTGTTTTTAATTTAATAACAAAACTTGCCGAAGAAAAAATTTCTGAAAAAGATTTTTGTTCTTCCCTGCAAACACAACTAAAAATTTCAAAAGAAACGTCTGAAAATATATTAAAAGAAATTAAAACAAATATATTGCCGTATGCTGAAAAAATAAAAATTGGAGAACAGATTGACATTAACGAAGAAAAACCAATTACCGCAAACTCCGTCAGGTTAATAAAAGAAAACCAAATTATTCCTGAAAAACCAGCCGAGAAAGGGGTGGGAGAAAAAATAAAATTAAAAGAAAATATCAGCGAACCGCCAAAAGAAATAAAACATCCTAAAGAGCCGGACAAATATCGTGAACCAGTTGAATAGTTTTTTTAAAAAAATATAAAAAAAGAAGACCAACAATCCATTGTTGGTCTTTTTTGGTGTTTTAACCCCACCTTACGGTAAGCGAGTTTCCGTCGCTCTCTATTCTAAAATCACTATTATTTATAAGTTTATTAATACGCTCCAATAAATACGCTTAGAATAACAATCGTGACAATTACAGGAACCCGATCTTTCATACCAACTACGTACACAACCAAAAATATTATTACCGAATCCAATAGTAGCAGAAGTTTCCCCACATGCAGCTGATTTTTTGATGTTTTCTATAAGATCCGGAAAATCGCGCTCGGCGCGTTCTTTGGCCCGTCTCTCCCATTCTCTTCTCCTTTCGGCTTTTTCCCTGTTTTCTTTTGCTTTTTTTTCCTGAGTTTTTTTTGTCAAATCCTCGAACATGGTTGTTTCTCCTTTCTGTGGATTAAATTGCCAAAACTACGAACGAAGTGTTTGAATCCAGTTTAGAAAAAGACCGACATCCCTGCCGGTCTTTTTCTAGTATAAGACCTTTAGGTCCACTATGTCCACCCAACATCGTCGTCAATTTCGTCGTCGTCCATATCCTCTGGCTTTTCTTTCTTGCTACTCTTTCTGCCGGAATTTTTACCGCGTTTACCGCCAAATAAAACACCGGCTCCTCCTTCGCCACCAATAGACAAAAATTGAAGATTAGCTGGGAGCGGTTCACCGCCTGGACTGCCGAACAGAACCTGGGAAACCTGAAGATTCCCCGAGTCTGCAAGAATTAATTCCTTGTAAATCCGCGATTGTTCGTTGTAGCTTCCATCCTTTTTAAGTTCGGCAACCAACTCAGCAAGCCTCTCTTTGTTAAAACTGCCATCGGTCTCGCGAGGCACATTTCTGTTTTCAGCCTGCTTGGCCACCCACTGGTCCATTAGCACATCATGAGGCCCGCCGGCAAGGAGGCCCTCAACCTTAGCCTTATTTACGGCGGCATCAGCCTCATACTCAGATACCACCGGGGTCTCCATAGCATCTGACAACCTTTGAGTGGGATTTATCGCATCTACGCGTATAATCACCTCTCCTGTTCCTAGGGTAAAACTGCGAGAATCGTTCCCACAAATACCAGATCTCGCAAAAAGACCCGTATCTCTAAGAAAAAAATCCTGAGCCGCGACCCTGACAGTATCAAGGCTTGATCTTGCGAGCACTCGCTTGTGGTCATAAGTTGCCAAAATATCTCGCAGACCAGAAATCACTTCAATTTGCATCCATTCTTGTAGGACTTTTTCGTTTACAGGAACGCCGGATTTAATCATCAAAACAAGAGATTCTGGTTCATCATAAGGAAATCTTGCATAACCAGAAATATCAACCAATAACGACTGACGATCGCTAGACCATATCCGTTGTTCATCGGCGCCTCCAATGCCTTTAAAATTGAAGGGCAACTGCCGAGTCGGAATTCTTGCCAATTCCCATGGATAATAGCCATCCCATTTTATGGGAATCCATGGCACATAAACAGGGCCACTTACGTATCTTTTGTCAGGTTGCGGTTCACTGAAAAAAAGCATAATCGCTACTTCGTCCTTACCGACCACCTTAATTGATAAATAATATCGCCAATAAATATAAAGTGCCGAAGACATAGATACAAGTCCGAGCAAAATTCCCGTGGTTTTCGGCATAAACCAAAAACCGACAAAAAGCGACACGGCCGACATAATCAACGCGACAATTAAACTATTTCGATTCATCTTTTCTCTCCTTTTTTCTGTATGACCCCCGCTAAGCGAGGTTGTCAAGTTGCAATTTAACCCAAAAAACATTTTTGGATTATTATTGTTCTTATATCATATTAAAACAACTTTGTCAAATTTCCTAGCCCGATATAATAAAACAGAGGGGCGATTCAATTCGTTCCCCTCCTTGTTTGTTTTGAAAAGAGCGCCTGCTCTATTTTGTTAAAAAACCCGCGAATTTTTTATGGTTCTTTTTTTATCTTATATTTTTCCCTCCTCCAGGGAAAATACATTACATCTTTGTTGTCTATTATAACTGCTATAAGCAGAATGAAAATCATGCCCGTTCCAATCAGTAGAACATATCCTTTTGTAATAATCGCAAATATAGTTATAAGACACGCCAAAATGGCTGGAAAAACTATGCCAAACAACATTGCAATCACCTCTTTTTTTTCTTCTTTGGTCATCTTACTGCCTCCTTTTCCGAGAAGTAGGGCCCAACTTGTTTGTCTTTTCTTAAAAAACGAGGCAAATCTAACATTGCCTTCCATATAATAATTTCAGTGATAAATATTAAGAAGAAAACTATTTCCAAAAATGATTTATACTGCACAGCAAGACACGCAAATACAAAAGAAACGAGGGCGCAAACTAACAAAACTATGATGTTCTTAGAATCAAAATCATTAAGAATTTTAAGAAGATTTTCGGAAAAATTCGGCACCATAGAATATACAGAACGATATAATTTTTGCGTTTCCTTATTGTTTCTTTTATAAAGAGCATTGTAATAAGCCATTGCTCCCAGTATCTGGACAAAAGATATAAAAAGCACAAAAAATCCAAAAGTTATATTGTTTTTCTGGGCATCCGGTTTTACAAAGAAAACCACCATACACTCTGCTATTCCGATGAAAAACGGAATTATGGTATCTGCCCACCCTATCGGCCAAAGGTAAAATGATTCTGTTACATAACTGTGCCAAATAACCAATATTATCAATAATGCGATTGCGGAGCGCAACGGCAAAATCCAGACAAACTCTTTTTGACCTGTTATTATGAGGTTAAATTCATTCAGAATAAAAGCCAGCGCAATACATTGAATAATATTTAAAACCGTAACATAAATGCTCATATGCCCGGGTAAAATTGGTTCGTAGAGCAGTATTAACGGATATGTTTCCCCCTCTTTCATTTGTCCTTTTTCTTCTGAAGCCATATCGTTTCTCTCCTTTTTTTCTGTATGACCCCCGCTAAGCGAGGTTGTCAAGTTGCAATTTAACCCAAAAAACGTTTTTAGGTTATCATTGTTCTTATATCATATTAAAACAACTTTGTCAAATTTTCCGGAACCAAAAAACATATTTGCCTTATAGCAAATTATTTTTAAAAACTTTTTATCAAATTAAAGTTTTAGGCAAAAATTCAACTACTTCTGAATTTCTGATAAGAATAGTGCGATTAGTTGTAAATGTTAATCCCTTGTTCGGCATATTCTCAAAACCAAGATAAATTCTTTCTATTTTTTTATTTTTTAATTCCATTATCGCTGGCTGTAAATCAGAATCAGAGCTGCAAATAATTGCTGTTTTTAATTCGTCGTTTTCTGCAAAAGTAATCATATCAACTGCAATTCTAACATCTACGCCCTTTTCTCTGAATGACAAAAATTTGTGGCCGGCGGGACATCTCTCTTCAAAACCCCTTACTCTGCCGCCATAAACCACCTCAAACCCTTGTTTTTCTAAATTATTTTTTAGTCTTCTTTGTTTTTGTATTAATTTTTCAGATTTTTCAGCTGTTTCTTTGTGCTTTATAATTTTGCCGATATAAAATATTTTTCTATCAACTTTTATGTCGGATAATACTTTGTCAAAAAGACCTGAAAAATTATATGATGAAAAATTGATTTCTTTTTCAGAATTAAAAATAGAATTAATTTTGCTGATAAAATTTCTGCCGTCTATAAAAAGAATTGTCATAAATTTATTCTATTTATATTATAACAGTTATTTTTAATAAAATAAAAACCCCAGCGGGCCTTTCGGCTGGCTGGGGCGCTTATACTATAATATTATCACATTATAAACCTCTGTCAATAGTTTTTCGGATAGATTTAAAATTTAAACGCAACACTGAAAGATTTTAATATAATATCGCGAGCCGATTATACAAAAAAAGCCGAATATTACGATATCCGGCAATTATTATTTATAGCCAAAAGGATAACCACAAGAATATTTCCCCCACTCAGAATTATATTTAAGAAATTCTATGGCTTGATATCGTATACATTCTTCGTTAATTATTATAAAGCCACGACCCTTACAATTTTCACACCGATATCCTTTAATTTTTCCGCTACCATTGCATTTATCACACTCAACTTTATTTTTTATTTCTCTCTGTTTTTTTATTTCTTTTTTCAATACCCTATGATATTCTGTATTACAGATAGAACAGATATCCCAAAAAGAATTATGCTGATATTCACAGCCCGTAATTTTATGTGGCCTACCACAGCGTTGACAATTTTGTTTCTCAAATAAACTACCACATGGTTCATTTGTTTCTTTTTTGAAATAGAAAAAGAAAAATAAAAATATTAGCGCCCCCATTATTATTAATGCGGGAAAAAATGTTATTTCTGCGATGATGGTGTCCATTGAAATTCTCCTTATCAAGGTGCTGTTTTGAAACCCAAAAAACGTTTTTCGGTTATCATTGTTCTTATATCATATTAAAACAACTTTGTCAAATTTTTGACAACTCGGCTCAACCCGCAAGCGTAACGCTTGGCGCTTTTTAATATAAAAAACATCAAAGAAAGGTTCTCTTCTCTGATGTTTTTCTAATATTTTTATTTACTATATTTTTAAAATCACTTTAATACAGATTGATAATTTTTGAGCAAAAGAACGGTTTCTTTTCTTAGATTTGTTTTTGCCCAAACTTTTTCTTTCTCGCTTATAATTTCACCAAGCCCTCGCAAAATTTCATTATCTTTTACTCGTTCAACGACAGTTATGCAATCAGCCAAATATTCTCTGATGCTTTTGCCGGTTCTCGCTTTTACCACATTAATGTTTATGTCCCAGTTATTTTTAGCAAAAAACCAAATATCATAAATATCGCGCATCGCTGTTTCGCTTCTAAGGGTTAATGCGATTAATTTGCTTGCAAATAAATAATCTTTTTTCGCCGCCAGCATTGAAATCCCAAGATATTCTTTCAGCTCATAATTTTCTTTTAGGTTGGGCATTAATATTCTTATATTTATTTCAACTTTAATGTTGTGGTCGGCATCGCCGTAAGAAAGCAAAGAAAAAATGGTAAAATGCTTTATGCGGCTGTTTTTAATTTCGCCATATTTTATTAATATGGATTTAACTTTTTCAAATACAATTTTTTGCGTTTCTTCATTTATGGAAAATAAATCAAAATCTAAATCTACTGAAAACCGCGGAAGTCCATAGAAAAAATAAGCGCAGGTGCCGCCTTTTAAACCAATTAAAGAAGCAATAGCGGTGTCGCTATATATATCTTGCAAAATACGCCCCATAATAAGTTGATGTTTTTCTTTATTCAGCATTTTTTTGATAATTATCAAGCCGTTTGATTAATTGTTTGTTGTCATAAATTTTTACAAGTTCACGGCATAACTTCCAATTTATTGTTTTTAAATCATCAAAGTGATATTTGGGAAACAAATAAATCGTATCTAAGAAAGCTCTTTCGGGCGTCGCAATGCTATAATTATTTTCATTTTTTACTCCAATTGAACTATACAGCACGCTATCTTTTAGTTTTCTAAAAATAAAATTGTAACTATCTATTTTTTTTGCAGCCGGCCAGCGGGCGGCAACAAACATTGTGTCATAATGCTGGAATATGATACCTGCTTGGCGAAGAGCCGTCTCAAAACTAATGTAAGATGGCATATAAATACTGGTCGCCAATTCTTTGACATTGTAATTTTTATCTTTCGCAAAAATACCCCGGGTCAATCGGATTAATATTTTTTGTTTAACATAATAAGAAATTTTAGCTTTTAAATTATCGGGGTTTGTTTCTTCCCAAATAAAAGATAAATCTTTATTGGTTAGAATTGTTTTAGGCGATTGATACAATTTTGCAACTAAATTATCCATATAATTAATAATGTTTGATGGAAGTAATATATTATCTTACTTCCATTATATATTATCAAAAAATAGCGTCAAGCCCGTAAATTATTGATATTGCGTTAAAAATTGTGTATAGTTAAATCAAATGAAAAATTTATGGAAATTACTGAAAAACAAAAAGAAAAAATTGAAGAGCTGGCAAAAAAATATCAGCTAAAATTGATTTTGCTTTTTGGTTCCAGGGTTGATGGAAAAATTCACAAGGAGAGCGATTATGATGTTGCTTATCTTCCTTTAAAAAAATTGTCTTTTGACCAAGAAAATTATTTAAATTACGATTTTACCGGAATTTTTCATCATAATAGAGTTGACACTATTGATATTGGGCGCGCAAAACCACTTTTGCTTTTTGGCGTTTTTCGCAAATGCCAAGTTTTGTATCAACAAAACGATTTAATTTTTCCAACTTATAGAGCATATGTTTTTAAAAAATACATTGAAAGCAAGCCGTTTTATGAAGAAAAATTCAGACGGCTAAAAGAAGAAATTAAAAAAATAAAAATATGACTTTTCAAGAATCTTATATTTTAGAAAAATTAAGTCAAATTGCAGAAAAAATTAAAGAGGTTAAAAAATTTTTCAGGTTTTCTGAAGAAGAAATTTTAGCTGATTCTGAAAAATTACATGTTGCAGAACGGCTTTTTCAGTTGATAGTAGATGACATACTTGATATAAACCAGCATTTTATAAAAGAATTAAATTTTGATATTTCAGAAGATCTTCAGGGAACATTTTATATTTTGGGAGAAAATAGCGTTTTGCCAAAAGATTTTGCTTTTAAAATTGCTCCCGTTACCGGTGTAAGAAATATATTGGTTCATCAATATGAAAAATTAGACGAAAAATTATTTATCCACACTTTAATAAAAAATTATTCTGATTTTGAAAAATATATAAAATTTATATTAGAATATTTAAAAAAATAACTAATTAAAATTGCATAAAAAATAAATAAAAAACGGAAAAGGTCAAAAGTTCCCTGCAAGTGGCAGGGTTTTTTGTTAAATTTTTGTTTCGCTTGTGGATATTGTTGTTGTTGATATTTTTATAATAGAGTATAATAATATAAGTTAAAAGTCTAAAGTCAAAAGTTGAAAATATTTTATACTTTATGCTTTACTTTTAATTTTTGACTTTTAACTTTAAATTTAGTGAAACATTTATGGAGAGGTATCCTATTCCGCAATTTATAGAGCAAGAGGGAAAAATAGCCGTATTTATATCTTTCAGGCAATTTTTTTACCTTCTTTTTGCCGGAGCTATTTGTTTTATGTTATATTGGAGCGTTCCGCGCTGGCTTTTTTTTATTCTTGCTTTTTTTATTTTTGCCTCAGCTATCGGCTTGGCGTTTGCCACTTATAACGGAATTCCCATATTAAACGTTCTTTTGGGCGCTTTTGGTTTTTTTACCAAGGGCAGAAGTTATACCTGGAAAAAGAAAGAGTCGCCCTACCCCTTTAAAACAATAAAAAGAACAGAGATAAAAAAAATAAAAGAGGGTCCTGTTTTAAGCGCCCAGCAAAGCAGGTTAAGAAAAATGCACACAGAGGTAGAATTACATACAAAATAAATTAAAAGTCTAAAATAAAAAGTTAAAAATATTTTATACTTTATACTTTACTTTTAATTTTTGACTTTTAAATTTTAACTATCATTATGCCAGAGTCAGCAACACAAGCTTTTTTAGAAATACAAGACATAAAAGAAGGAATTTTAATGTTAAAAAATAACGCCATAAGAGGGGTGTTGATGGTTTCTTCTGTTAACTTTGCCTTAAAATCAGACGAAGAGCAGACAGCTATTATTTATGCCTTTCAAAATTTTTTAAACTCTTTAGATTTTTCCTGCCAGATTATTGTGCAGTCAAGAAACATAAACATTACGCCCTATTTAGACGATTTAAAAGACCTTGAAGAAAAACAAACCAACGAACTTCTTCGCGCCCAAACCTCATCTTACAGAGAATTTATTAAAAATATGGTTGTGGGAGACACGGTTATGACAAAAAGTTTTTTTGTTATTGTGCCCTATACTTTAATGGAGGCTTTGGGAGTAAGGGCCGCCACAAAACAATATAACTTTCTTAAAAATTTAAGTGGCAAAAAACAGCAAAGCCAAGAAATAAAAGACAGCGATTTCCAAAGGTGCAAGGTGCAGTTGTGGCAGAGAATGGAATTTTTGGCTATGGGGTTAAAAAGATGCGGTTTAGAAGCTGTTCCCCTTACAACCCCAGAGCTTATTGAATTGTTCTGGGCAATACACCACCCCGAGCAGGCCGAGGTTGGATATTATCCGGAGATACTGCCCGAACTATTAACTTAAAAAATTAACATCAATGGGATTTTTTGACACTTTTAAAAAAAGAGACAACGTTTTAGAAGACAAAATATTTGAAGAGGAAAAGTTTGACGTAAGGGATATTGTTGCCCCGCCATATATTGGGGTAGGCCAAGACCACTTAAAATTAGGCGAACGGCTTGCCAAGTCTTTTTTTGTTTTTTCTTATCCAAGATATTTAAATACCGGATGGTTTTCGCCGGTTATTGATTTAAACACGCCTCTAGACATATCTTTTTTTGTGCATCCTATCAGCAGTGAAAACGTTTTAAAAAGATTAAGAAAAAAAATAACCGAAGTTTCTTCAGAACTTTTAGACAGGGAGGAAAAGGGGTTGGTAAGAGATCCGGCGTTAGAAATCGCTTACAAAGACATTGAAAATTTAAGAGACAAATTAATGACAGCCCAGGAAAAAATGTTCCGATTCGGGCTTTATATCACTATTTATGAAAACACAGAAAAAGAATTAAAAGACACAGAGCTTACTTTAAGGTCTATATTTGAATCCCGCTTAATTTATATAAAGCCGGCCCTTTTCCGCCAAAAAGAAGGGTTTATCTCTTGCAGCCCTTATGGCTTGGATTTACTTTTGGTGCACACCCCAATGGACACAGAGCCCCTGTCTACTTCTTTTCCCTTTATTTCTTTTGACCTAAGTTCAAACGAAGGAATTTTATATGGCATCAACCGGCATAATAATTCCCTTGTTTTGTTTGACAGATTCAGTTTGGAAAACGCCAATCTTGTTTGCTTCGCTAAGGCGGGATCGGGCAAGTCATACGCCATTAAGTTAGAAATTTTGCGGTATTTAATGCAAGGCGTAGATTGTATAATCATAGACCCGGAAAATGAATATGAATTTTTATCTGACGCCATCGGCGGTTCTTTCTTTAAAATTTCCCTAACCTCGCCCAACCACGTAAATCCTTTTGATTTGCCCATTCCCGGCCCGGATGATAACCCGGAAGACATTTTAAGGTCAAATATTATAAACCTGGTAGGTTTATTAAGAATTATGCTTGGCGGGCTTTCTCCCGAAGAAGACAGTATTATAGACGAGGCCCTTACAGAAACCTATGCTATAAGAGACATCACCACGCAGTCTGACCCAAAAACCTGGCAAAACAACATTCCCCTGCTTTCTGATTTTACTGAAGTATTAGAAAGCATGGAAGGGGCGGAGTCTTTGGTAAGACGGCTTAAAAAATTTACCAAAGGAACTTTTGCCGACTTTTTTAACCAGCATTCAAATATATCGGTAGACAAAAATTTTGTTGTTTTTGGAATAAGAGATATGGAGGAATCTTTAAAACCCATCGCCCTTTATATAATTATGAGATATGTCTGGAATATCGTCAGGACAAAACTTAAAAAAAGAATTTTAGTGGTGGACGAGGCCTGGTGGCTTATGCAATCAGAAGACGGAGCCTCGTTTTTATTTGGCATAGCAAAAAGAGGAAGAAAATACTGGCTTGGGGTTACAACAATCACTCAGGACGTAGAAGACTTTTTGACATCTACTTATGGCAAGGCAATTATTTCCAATTCTTCAATTCAATTTTTATTAAAACAATCACCCGCCACAATTGACGTTGTGCAGCACACATTTAATCTTACAGAGCAGGAAAAATTTTTATTGCTTGAGGCGGCGGTGGGAGAAGGGCTTTTTTTTGCCGGTAAAAAACACGTGGCCTTGTCTGTTGTTGCCAGCTATACAGAAGACCAGATAATAACAACTGCCCCAGACGAAGTTTTAAGAATTAAAGAAGCAAGAAAAAAACTAATAAAATAAATAATTGGGACGTCTGACGTCCCAATAAAATATGCTTAAAGGAATTATACCAAGCTCGGGACAGCTTACAAAAACAGCTATAATGACTGCCATTGCGGTTCCAGAAGGAATAATAATGCTGGTTATTGCGGTTTTTCTTGACGCAGCCGGCCTTATCTTATTTGTTTTGGATTTTGCCGGAGTTGGCATACCTTTAAGTTTTTTGCCGGATATTATGGGCGCTGTAAGCATTGGCACGTGGGTCACCCCCAGGTCTTTTTTTAGGGGGGTATTATCAA
>JBBTQJ010000010.1:0-10817 GCA_038065755.1 Patescibacteria group bacterium
AGACGCAAAATTACAATTAATCAACTGTCAATTATGTTCCTTGGCTTGAACAATATAATACTGGCCTTTATTTTAAGTTTTGTCCTTTTGTGCGTTGTCTCTTTTTTGGCAGTTTCTTTCGGCCCCCAGAGTCTGTATTTTAACGTTGTTTTTTATTCTTTGGGAAAGCTGTTTGGACTTTTAAGTTTTCTTTTTTTGTCTATGCTTATAATTTCCGGCGACACAGCAAGGTTTTTAGACAGATTTTTCGGTATGGACAAAATAATAAAATTTCAAAGAAAGTTTGCCACAATAACATTTGTTTTTGTAATAATGCATCCAATATTTTTTATGGCGGCCAATCGGTCTGTTTTTAATTTTCTTTTGCCGAGTCTTTTGTATATTCCGCTTTCTTTTGGAATAATTTCTTTTTACATTTTTATTGTTGTGGGAATTGCTTCTAAAATATATAAAAAAATTTCTTATAATCTCTGGCAATATATACACATTTTAACATATTTTCTTTTCTTTTTTGTTTTGTATCATGCCGTTAGTTTTGGCTCTGACTATAAATATTTTTCAATAAAAATTATTTATGGCTTGTTGCTTTTTTTAATATTAATAGGCATAATATACAGGGCCTGGTATAAAATTAAAAACAGAGGCTTTGTGTTTGTTGTAAAAGAAATAAAATGGGAAACAAAAGATTCTTATACCCTTACTTTGTCTTCAAATAAAAAACTCTATTTTAAGGCCGGGCAATTCTGTTTTTTAAGAATAAACAAAGAAAAACTATATGCAAGGCACCCTTTTACCATATCAAGCGCCCCAGACGAAAATAACATCAGTTTTATAATAAAATTAAAAGGCAGGTTCACAAAAATAGCTTCAGAGCTAAAAGCGGGCGAGAGAATTGTGGCAGAGGGGCCATTTGGCGTTTTTGATATTGAAGATAAAAATAAAAATCTTGTTTTTATAGCCGGCGGGGTTGGAATAGCGCCGTTTATGAGTATGATTAAAAACAGATTAAATAATACATCGTCTCATCAAAATATTTTTTTATTGTATGGAGCAAAAACAAAAGATGACTTAATATTTAAAAAAGAATTAGATGCAATAGAAAGAGGGTGGTTTAAAAAAATATATGTGCTAAGCAACGAAGATCCTTTTGGGGAATTGTGTGAAAGGGGGTATATTGATAAAAAAATAATAGAAAAATATGTAAAAAATATAGAAAATTCCTTGTTTTATATTTGCGGCCCGGAGCCAATGAAAGAACTCTGTATAAATTCGCTGTTTTTATTGGGGATTAAAAAAAGTAATATCTTTATTGAAAGCTTTTTCTGGTAATATAAATTATATGGTTTTGGATTTATCAAAATTAAACAATGAGCAAAAAGAGGCTGTTTTACACGAAAAGGGGCCTCTTTTAATTGTGGCCGGAGCGGGAACTGGTAAAACAACTGTTATTACCCAGAGAATTGTTAATTTAATTGAAAAAAAATTGGCAAAACCGGAAGAAATTTTGGCTGTCACTTTTACTGAAAAAGCGGCTTTTGAAATGGAAGAAAGGGCAGACAAGCTTTTGGATTTTGGATATATTGATTTGTGGATTTCAACATTCCATTCTTTTTGTGAAAGGGTTTTAAGAGACAACGCCCTAGACATTGGACTGCCTCCAAATTTCAAAATTTTAGACAACACCGCAGGCTGGCTTTTAATCAGACAAAACTTAGATAAATTTTCGCTTAAATATTATAAAACATTGGGAAATCCCACAAAGTTTATACAGGCTTTAATCTCTCATTTTTCCAGATGCAAAGACCAGGAGGTTTATCCAGAGGACTATTTAAATTATGCAGAGTCTTTAAAAACAAGAGATGACGCGCCCGAATCACAAGAAATAGAAAGAATCAAAGAAGTGGCCGGGGCTTATCATGCTTATCAGCAGATTCTTTTAGAAAACAGCTGTCTGGATTTTGGCGACCTAATAAATTATTGTTTGAAATTATTTAAAAAACGACCGCAAATTCTTAAAAAGTATCATGAAAAATTTAAATATATTTTAGTTGACGAATTTCAGGATACAAACTGGTCGCAATATGAATTAATTAAAATATTGGCGGAACCGGAAAACAACCTGACCGTTTCAGCCGATGACGACCAGGCAATTTACCGCTGGCGGGGAGCAAGCTTTTCAAATATTGTGCAGTTTGGAAACGATTTTCCAAACACGAAAAAAATATCCCTGATAAAAAATTATAGGTCGCCGCAGAACATTTTAGACAAATCATATGACTTTATAAAACAAAACAATCCCGATCGCCTGGAGTTTGTCAGTAAAATAAATAAAAAACTTGTCGCCAACACAAAAGACCTGCCTGCGCAGGCAGGAGAGGGGGTTATTGGACATATATGCGCCCAAAGCTTAGACCAAGAAGTTAGCGAAACATTAAAAAAAATATTAGAAATTTTAAAACGCGACAAATGGGCAACGTATAATGATTTTGTGATTTTAACAAGGGCAAACGACTCGGCCATCCCCTTTACCAAAGCTCTGGAAAGAGCAGGCCTGCCTTATCAGTTTTTGGCCTCACGGGGCCTTTATTCAAAACCGATTATTTTAGATGTTATTTCTTATTTTAAACTTTTAGACAACTATCACGAAAGCTCGGCTGTTTATAGAATTTTAAATTTAAAATTTTTAGAAATTTCAGATCAAGATATTGCAAAAATTACCCATTACAGCCGCAAAAAAACGAACTCTCTTTTTGAAACATTAGAAGAGCTTCCGCTGGTCCAAGGAATATCAAGAAAATCGCAGGAAAAAATTTCTTTTATTTTGTCTTTGATAAAAAATCATTCTTTAATGGCAAAAGAAAAAAGTTTATGCGAAATTTTATCGGCATTTTTAGAAGACTCCGGCTATTTAAAATATTTAGCCGACAAGGAAGACTTTGAAAAAATTGATTTATTAAACCAATTTTATAAAAAAATTAAAAATTTTGAGGAAACGGTTATAGAACCAAGTTTAAAAAATTTTATAGAAGAAATTAATTTAGAAATAGAATCCGGAGAACAGGGAAAATTAGAATTTGATCCGGAAAAGGGCCCTGATATGATAAAAGTAATGACAATTCACGGGGCAAAAGGTTTGGAATTTAAATATGTTTTTTTGGTTAATATGGTAGACAGAAGATTTCCAACCATTGAAAGAAAAGACTTGATTGAACTTCCAGACGAATTAATCAAAGACATAAAGCCAAAAGGAGATGTTCATTTGCAGGAAGAAAGGAGAATTTGCTATGTGGCAATGACAAGGGCAAAAAAAGAACTTTATTTTACCTCAGCCAAGGATTATGGGCTTGGAAGAGAAAAAAAATTATCCAGATTTTTAATTGAAATGGGATACAAAGACGAAGTCAAAAGTCAAAAGTTAAAAGTTAAAAATAACGGATTATTGGAGGAAAAAATCAAAGCGCTGGATTTTGAAAAAAAAATGAAACCGGAATATCTGCCAAGTCACTTTTCTTATTCGCAATTGGCGGCTTTTGAAAAGTGCCCCTTGCAATATAAATTTAATTTTATTTTAAAAATTCCAATTAAAGGAAAGGCAGTTTTTTCTTTCGGAAAAACAATGCATAATACATTGTATAGGTTTTTGAAAGATATAAATGAAAACAATAAAACAAAACAAGAAAGCTTGTTCAATTCCAGCGGACGTCTGACGTCCCAAAACTTGACGATTTGGTTAAAATTTACGAAAAAAACTGGATAGACGAATGGTATGAATCTAAAAAACAGAAAGAAGATTATTACAAGCTGGGCAAGAAAATAATTAAAAATTTTTACGAAGATTTTTCTAAAAATCCTCCTGATATTTTAAAAATAGAAAATTCTTTGGCCCTGGAAATGCCTTTTAATTTAAAAATAGGGGATTACGCCTTATTTGGCGTCATAGATCGCATTGACCAGACAAAAAACGGCCCGGTTATCATTGATTATAAAACAGGCCAGTCAAAAGACAGACTGGATTTTGAAAATAAAGAACAGCTTTTAATCTATCAAATAGCCTCGCAGGAAATTTTTAAAATAAAACCAAAAGAATTGACTTATTATTATTTAGAAGACGGCAAAAAAACTTCTTTTTTAGGAGATGAAAAAGACATACAAGAACAAAAGAAAAAAATAGTTGAAGAAATAGAACAGATAAAAAACAGCCAATTTGGGGCAACTCCAGGCTGGCATTGCGGGTTTTGCGACTTTAAAGACATCTGCGACTTCGCCCAACGAAATTAGCGCTTGATGTTGTTTAATAATATATTTATAATATAATAAACTTATTGTTTAATTATTAAATTAATTTTTAAATAAAATGAATAAAATATTAATAATAGCTGTTTTAATAATATTGGCTGTGTCGGCCGTTGGTTTTTATTTTCTTTTTCAAAAACAAGGCTCTGTGAAAAATAATACAAACAAGCCCCAGCAAAATTCTACAGAAGATTCAGAAGAAGACGCTTTAACGGTTTCAGAACAGGAGGCGCAGCAAGAAGAAATAGCGCCTATTACCTTTGAAGTTCAGGGCATGAAGGTTGAAGTTTTAAAAGAAGGGTCGGGCCAAGAATCAAAAAAAGGAGACACGGTTTTTGTGCATTATGTCGGCAAATTGACAACCGGCCAAGTATTTGACTCGTCAATTGAAAGAAAACAGCCCTTTTCTTTCACCTTGGGGCAAAATATGGTAATACAAGGGTGGGAGTTGGGAGTTCTGGGGATGAAAGTTGGCGAGAAAAGAAGGCTTACAATACCGCCCGAATTAGGATACGGCAACCAAGGGGCGGGCGGAGTCATTCCTCCGGTTTCAACCTTGATATTTGAAGTAGAGCTTGTTGGAATAAATTAATAAATAATTAAAACAAAAAAAGAACTGATAAAATCAGTTATTTTTATTGCAAAAATCGTAAAAAGTAATATAATATATGTTATCTGTTATTTATGCACATTAAAATATTGAAAGGGGGAGCGTATGCCAAGCCAAGATATTAATGTAACTGCATTAATAAAAAAAGACGAAAAATATATTTTTCTTTATAGCGATGAAAATAGGGATGCTCTTTTAAGGGTATTGGGTCGTCTTGCTTCTGATCCAGATTTAGGTTTTACATGGTATGATGCGGCAATCGTAAGCCAAAAAATTAGACAGGGCGCGCAAGAAGCAGAAAAACAAGAAAAAATTAAAAACAGATTTGGTTTTTATGTTTAGGTTCAAGTTTCTGCGCCAGCAAAAGGAGGTGTCAAATGATTTGTTTAAGCCTAATCGGCCAGATAGCAGACGACGATCTGCTCCAAAAAATTACCGCATTAATGGTGTGGGTAGATTCGGGAACAGGATTAATCGGCTCTTTTTGCCAAGAAAGAGTTAATACAGAATTTGTTGAATTAAAAAAAGAAATACTGCGCCGGATGGCAGAAGCCGGCCAAAACAACCGCAAAAGCCAAGATGCCCTTGACTCTTTGTTAAAAACATCTGTCCAGATTATTAGAAGGGATTCAAAGACAATTCAAGAAAAATATTGGAAGGCGAGAAGACAAATTTTAGAAAAAATGACCGAGCCCTTGCAAGCGCAAAAAAGTAAACCAAAAAAAACAAAAAAATAGCCAGAACAAGGCAAAAAAACAAAAAATAAATATAGCCCGAAAATCCTTTCGGGCCTTTTTTTATCACTCTTGACAAGGGACTGACAGTTTAGTAAGATGATTTGATATGATAACAGAAAGGCAGGAAAAATTATTAAATTTTTTAATTAAGGAATATATAAGCACGGCCGAACCCGTGAGTTCTTTTGCGTTGAAAAAAATTACTGATTTGGATGTTTGCGGGGCAACAATAAGAAACGACCTGCAAGAATTGGCAAAACAGGGGTTTATTGGCCAGCCCCACACATCGGCCGGAAGAATTCCGACAAAAAAGGCCTATAAATATCTTGCTGATAAAATATTATCTGAAAGGCAAAAATCATTTTTTGATTTTATTTTTCAAGAAGCGGCAAGCGCCAGAAAAAAAGTTGAGGAAGAAATAAAAATGGCCGAAGAATTAATGAGGTCCTTATCAGAAGTTTCAACGACATTAAATTATACCAGAATCCAAAAAAAAGACGGACTTTTGGAAATTTTAGAAATATTAGGGCCTTCAAAAAGTATTTACCAAAAAAACATCAATGTTATTAACGAAATAATAAAAGAATTAGAAAATTTTTAAAAAATATGGAAGAAGATATAAAGAAAAATGACAATAACGAATTTGAAAATTTAAAAAAACAACTTGAAGAAGCTGCGGCAAAACGCGACGAATATTTGTGCGGCTGGAAAAGAGAGAGGGCAGATTTTATAAACTACAAAAAAGAAGAAATAAAAAAAATCGGCCAGCTGATAAAATACGCCAACGAAGAACTGATTTTAAAAATCCTGCCTATTTTAGATAATTTTTATCTTGCCGAAAAACACGTTCCAGAGGGCAAAGAGTTTACAGACGGTTTTTTACAGATTAAAAAGCAGTTTGAAAATTTTTTAGCAAAAGAGGGGATTGAGCCAATAGAAGTTATGGGCAAAAAATTTGACCCAAACTTAATGGAGGCCGCAGAAGAAGCCAGCGGAGCCACGGACTCCGCCAACTCCGCTGAATCAGGGACGGTTGTTGAAGAAATCCAGCGCGGCTACACCCTGCGCGGCAAACTAATTCGCCCCGCTAGGATAAAAGTAGCGAAGTAAACTTTTAAAACAACAAAGATAAATAATCTTATTGTGCGACAAATTAGTATCGTAGACCAGTCCACGGTACTATTATACGACAATAATTAAAAATATGTCAAAAATATTAGGTATTGATTTGGGAACAACATTTTCTGCCATGGCAGTGGTGGAGTCTGGCGAAGCAAAAATTGTTGAAAACAAAGAAGGAGCCAGAACAACTCCATCTATTGTGGCAATCACGAAATCTGGAGAAAGGGTAGTTGGAGTTTTGGCCAAAAGGCAAGCAGTGACGAATCCGCATAATACTATTTTTTCAGTCAAAAGGCTGATTGGAAGAAAATTTTCCGATCCGGAAGTGCAGAGAGATAAAAAGTTATTGCCCTATGAAATAAGAGAATCTGCCGACGGGGGAGTGGATGTTAAAATGAGCGACAAATGGCTTAACCCGGCTGAAATTTCGGCAATGATTTTGCAAAAATTAAAAACAGACGCAGAAGCAAAATTAGGACAAACCATTACAGACGCAATTATTACTTGTCCGGCATATTTTGACGACTCCCAAAGAAAAGCCACAAAGATAGCTGGCGAAATAGCCGGCTTTAATGTAAAAAGAGTGATAAACGAACCTACTGCCGCGGCTTTGGCTTACGGATTAAATAAAAAAAAAGACGAAAAAATCGTTGTTTATGATTTTGGCGGAGGCACATTTGATATTTCAATTTTAGATATTGGTTCAGATACTGTTGAGGTAAAGGCAACGGGCGGAGACACGCATTTGGGCGGAGACGATTTTGACCAGAGAATTATGGATTGGATAGTCAAAGAATTTAAAAAAGACAACGGGGTTGATTTGTCAAAAGACAATTTAGCTTTGCAAAGGATAAAAGAATCTGCAGAAAAAGCAAAAATAGAGTTGTCTTCAAGTCTGGAAACAGAAATTAATCTGCCCTTTATAACCTCTGACCAATCTGGTCCGAAACATCTCCTTTATAAAATCAAAAGGGCTCAATTTGAAGAAATGATTCAGGATTATTTGGATAAATCAATTGAGCTGGTAAAAAAAACAATGAAAGAAGCTGGGCTTGAACCAAAAGATATAAACGAAGTAGTGCTGGTTGGCGGACAAACCAGAATGCCTAAAATTCAGGAAGATGTTAAAAAGTTTTTTGGCAAAGAACCCAATAAAGAAGTAAATCCCGACGAAGTGGTAGCTATTGGGGCTGCTGTGCAGGGAGGAATATTACAGGGAGAAGTAAGAGATGTTTTGCTTTTAGACGTTACCCCCTTGTCTTTGGGAATTGAAACACTGGGCGGAGTGAATACAGTTCTAATTCAAAAAAACACAACGGTGCCCACTGCAAAAACCCAAACTTTCTCAACCGCAGCCGATAGCCAGACCTCTGTAGAGGTTCATGTTTTACAGGGCGAGAGGCCAATGGCAGAAGGAAATAAGAGCTTGGGCAGGTTTATTTTAGACGGCATACCGCCCTCGCCAAGAGGACTTCCCCAGATTGAGGTTTCTTTTGATATTGATGCCAATGGCATCTTGAGTGTTTCTGCCAAAGACAAAGCAACCGGAAAATCGCAATCAATTAAAATAGAGGGTTCAACCGGACTTTCAAAAGAAGAAGTCGCCAAAATGAAGAAAGAAGCCGAACTGCACGCAGAAGAAGACAAAAAAAAGCAATCTATAATAGAGGCAAAAAACATGGCAGACAGCTTGGTTTATACTTCTGAAAAAACCATAAAAGAGGCTGGAGATAAAATTCCACCGGAAATTAAAAAAACAGTTGAAGAAAAAATAGAGGCATTGAAAAAAGCTAAAGAAAGTGATAATATAGAAGATATTAGGGCAAAAACGCAGGAGTTGTCGGAAGCAATCCAAAAAGCCGGAGCTGAGCTTTATAAACAACAGCCGAACCAGCCATCTGGCGGAGAAGACAAACCAAAAGACAACGAAGAACCAAAAGCGGAAGAAGGGGAGTACAAAGAAAAATAAAAAAGTGCTAATAATTGCTAGGCTAAGCCTAGATTAAAATGGACTATTATCAAATCCTCGGAGTGACGCGGAGCGCGTCGGAAGAGGAAATAAAAAAAGCCTTCCATAAATTGGCTCATAAGTATCATCCTGACAAAGGAGGAGACGAAAAAAAGTTTAAAGAAATAAACGAGGCATATCAGGTGCTTTCAGATAAGGGCAAAAGAGCCCAATATGATCAGTTCGGACGCGTGTTTGACGGCAGTGATGGATTTTCCGGCCAAGGCGGATCCGCCCCTAACTGGGATTTCAACTGGATGTGGCAAAATAGAGGCAAAAACGCGGAAACTGAATTTGAATTTAATGATTTGGGAGATATATTTGAAGAATTTTTAGGTTTTAACGGAAACAGAAGGTCGCAAAAAAAAGATCCAAAAAAGGGCAAAGACATTCAAGTTGATATAGAAATTTCTTTGGAAAAAACATTGAAAGAAAGTGTTGAAAAATTTTCTTTGGCAAAAACAATTGTCTGCCAAAGATGCCAAGGGTCGGGAGCCGAACCTCAAAGCAAAATAAAAGAATGTTTTTCTTGCCGCGGAACAGGACAAGTTCAACAAATTAAAAAAACATTTTTCGGTTCTTATACAACAATCGCCATTTGCCCTGAATGCAAAGGAGAGGGAGCCAAGCCGGAAAAACCCTGCAATGTCTGCTATGGCGAAGGAAGAATAAAAGGACAAGAGCAAATTGATATTTTTATACCGGCCGGCGTTGACACAAATCAGGTAATTAAAGTTGAGGGCAAAGGAGAAGCGGGAAAAAAAGGAGGCAGAGCCGGCAATCTTTATGCCAGAATATTGGTAAAAAAACATCCTGTTTATGAAAGAAAGGGAGATGATCTGTATGTTTCTTGTTCAATTTTATTTAGCCAGGCTGCCGCAGGAGGCGAAATAGAGCTTTTAACTTTAGAAAAAACAAAAATATTGCTTGCGATTCCAGCCGGCACAGATTCTGGAAAAATTTTAAGAATCACAGGAAAAGGAATTCCGCATTTCGGAGGATACGGAAAAGGGAGCTTGTATGTTGAATTAATTATTAAAACTCCTAAAAGATTAACAAAAAAACAAGAAGAATTATTAAAAAAATTAAAAGAAGAAGGACTATAATAAATTTAAAATTCCCCGCATAGGGCGGGGCTGAGCCCTCATAACTCAATGGTAGAGTAGCTGCCTTTTAAGCAGCCTATCTGGGTTCGATTCCCAGTGAGGGCACCATAATAAAATATCTCCGCTTGGCGGGGATATTTTTTTGCAAAAAATGCTATAATAAATTTTATGATAAATAAAGGCATAGCAACATTTACATTGGATTACGGGAAATGCCCAAAATGGCTTTTTGACAGAATGGTTAAATTATCAAAACAAATGATTTATGCCATTGTTAAGGAAGAAGGGGCAGATGAATTTGTAAAAAGAATATCTGACCCGGTTTGGTTTCAGTCGCTGGGCACTGTTTTGGCGTTTGACTGGAACGCATCAGGTTTGACCACAATTCTAACTGCGGCGTTAAAAGAGGCAATGCGGGGAAGCGAAAGCGATCTGGGTATTTTTATTTGCGGAGGCAAGGGAAAAACTTCCCGCAAAACTCCAGATGAAATTATAAATTGGGCAGAAAAAATAAACTTGCCAGAAAGCAATGCCAATGCCTTGGTGTATAATTCAAAAATGGCAGCCAAAGTAGACGGTTCGCTGATTCAGGACGAATTTCAAATTTATCATCATTCTTTTTTCTTTACTAAAAACGGCGCGTGGACTGTTGTTCAACAAGGAATGAATATACAAGAGCAATCGGCCCGCAGGTATCACTGGTATTCAAAAAATGTCAAAGATTTAATACAAGAGCCGCACTCGGGAATTACCAGCGACATAAAAATAGAAAAAGCCCTAAATATGACAGCTAAAAAAAGCAGCGAAAATCGACAGATAAGCGCCGAGTTGATTTCTCAAAGTTTTAACACTTTAATGAAAGATATAACTTTGATTAGAAAATACTACACGCCTTTGTCTCAAGTAGTTTCTCTGCAAAAAGACGTCCGCCAACCCCCCGC
>JBBTQJ010000011.1:0-3178 GCA_038065755.1 Patescibacteria group bacterium
TTACTGAACTGGGCGTTGATAAATTTCTGATTCGCTTTAATAGTAGGAAGGTGTTGAATGCTCTTCCTGAATATGTTGGTTTTGACCCTAAGAGAATTAAAGATGTCCTTCGCATATTAGACAAATTAGAAAAGGTAGGCTTAGATAAGGTAAAAGAAGAATTAAAACGCCAACCCGAAAATGTTTATGACGAAGCATTAGCTTTTAGTGATGAATCCATCAAAAAAATTATTGTTTTTTTACAGATTTCCTCCGGAGATAATATAGAAATTCTAAAAAGGCTTTCGGGGGTATTCGGAGGTAATGAAACCGCAAAAGCAGGAATAAAAGAGCTACGGGAAATATGCGACAATCTAATTGTGGCAGGAATTCCGCAGAAAAACTGGGAAATTGATCTTTCTGTAGCAAGAGGATTAGATTATTATACGGGGCCGGTATTTGAAACAACCTTATTAGAACTTCCGTCTATAGGAAGTGTGTTCTCGGGTGGCCGTTTTGACGGTTTAATCGGTAAATTCGCCAACGATTCTATTCCCGCGACTGGCGCTTCTATTGGCGTGGATCGTTTTTATGCCGCATTAGAGCAGTTGGGAAAATTAAAAACTATACCTACAACCACAAAAGTTTTAGTCACGGTTTTTAATGAATTATTGGGAAAAAAATCTCTTGAATTTGCCCAAAAATTAAGAAACACGGGAATAAACACAGAGGTGTATTTAAATGAGGAGAAATTATTAAAGGAACAAATGATTTATGCGGTCAAACAAGAAATTCCCTTTGTTGTGATTATTGGTCCAGACGAAGAGAAAAAGGGAATGGTAACATTAAAAGATTTACAGACTAGAAAACAAGTTCTATTGACAGAAGAAGAATGTCTTGCTATGCTTAAAGGGTCTTGATAGGGGATTATTGTTGGGTATGTAGCTCAACTGGTAGAGCGCTTGATTGTGGATCAAGATGTTACGGGTTCAAATCCCGTCATACCCCTTTCAATAATCTTTCATAGGAGATGACAATCGTCGTCTCTTTTTTTATTTCAATAAAAGTGGTATAATAAAAAAATAAGGAATATTTAAAGCAACTCTGAAATTGACTATAACAAATATTAATGGAGTTTTTAAAATATGAAAGAGCTTTTAATTAACGAGAATTCTATTAACTACAAAATACGGGAAAAATAAAATTTTAAGAGATAATGAATAAACAAAAAGTTGTTTCTATTATTTCTAAAATTGCAGAAATAAAGAAAAATACAGGAATAAAGATAACAGATACGCACATTCATCCGTTGGATGTAATGGGTGTTGTTCATTACGCAGATATAAAAAACGAATATGTTAAAAACGATTATTTTGATCCTGGCATTCTTGAGAAGCTTAACTATAGCAATATATCAAAAATCGGATCAAGATTATTTTTAAAATTGTTTCCAGAAGAAGTTAATAATATAATTAAAGAAACATATATAAAAATTACAGAGAAACGGATTTTAGATGAAATGGATAATGCGCTTATAGACGATAGCGTAATGTTGCCCATAGAGCCGTGGCTTTCAACAAAAATATCAAGAAATAATTTTTTGTCAAATAGATTATCAGTATTAGGATCTATAGATATTCACAAAATAAAATTAGAAGATGTAGATAGTTTTCTTAAAAATCTCATAATAAAATATAGGATTAAAGGAATAAAATTTCATCCAAATTTACAAAATTTTAAACCACAGCCAAACCATAATCCGCCAGAATTAGCAGAGAAATTACATAAGATATATAAATTCGCCGAAAGAGAACATTTATATCTTTTATTTCATGGCGGTATTTCATTTTACACTGATTTTACGGATTCAAAATACCAAAGGAATATTTTCAGAAGCCGCACCAATGCCGTGCTTAAAAATTTTTGCGACAACAACGGAAAAAGCGAACTTTTTGAAAATTATAATGTTCCGATAGTAATAGCTCATTTGGGCCACTATGGAATCATGTATCCTGATTATAAGTTAATCAAAACAATCGCTAAAAAGTTCGGCAATGTTTATTTTGATACGGCAGGCGTTCCGCCATCTTTTATAAAGAATACCTTAGATCTTATTTCTAGCCAAAAGATTATATTTGGATCAGACGCGCTTTATAATAAAATGGCATATAATCTTGCCTTTCTTTATTCGGCAATAGAAAATACTTCTAATGGAGAAAGAAAAGAAAACATTTTTTCAAATATTTTTCAAAAAAATATTTTAAATATAACATCAATATAAATTTATGAATGTAGACTGGATTATACTTTTAGCCGGAGTATTAAATCTATTAATTAGTTGGCTGGTATGGAAAAGTAATCCCAAAGAAAAAATCAATATTTTTTTTGGAATATTTGGTTTTGTTACTTTTTTGCAAATTCTTTTCGATTTTATATTTAGGTTTTTCACCACACTGTTTATTTTAAGATGTTCTTATGCTTTTGCCGCGCTGATACCACTGACAGCAAGTCTTTGGATATTTGAAATTTGTAATTTTCATATTAAAAAGAAGTGGCTCAAATTTCTGTTTTTTTTACCGGGATTAGTATTTTTTATAATTACATTTATTGACGGTTTGATGGTAAAAGAAATAAAAGGATTATCTATTTTAGGTTATCAAGGAACTCTTGGTTTTCTTTTTCCTGCGTACATTTTTTATTTTGTAATTTATGTTACTTTTTTTGTAGTGTTGCTTTATTATAATCAAAGAATATCTGAAAAAGCCGGCGATTTTTTGAGAAGAACTCAACTAAACTATATACTATGTGGCATGCTTTTATATTCTGGCTTTGCAACGGTTTTTAGTTTGGTGCTTCCAACATTTTTTAATGTGTATGATTTTACCTTACTTGACGCTCCTAGCTTTATATTTTTTATTGGTTTTACGGGGTATGCAATTACCAAACATCATCTTTTTGATGTTCGGGTTATAGCTACAGAACTATTTTCTTTTGCTTTATGGATTTCTTTGATAATAAGGGCCCTATTATCCAAAAATCAGCAAGAGCTAATTATTAATAGCGGTCTATTCTTTGCCGTATTTATTTTTGGAATTCTTCTTATACGGAGCGTTATAGAAGAGGTAAAACAAAGGGAGAAGATTGAGAAGTTGGCCGAAGAGTTGGAGAGGGCGCTGGAGGCCGAGAAGAAGGCTAACGA
>JBBTQJ010000012.1:0-8183 GCA_038065755.1 Patescibacteria group bacterium
TAATATTCCAATTGCCGGCTGACGAATCTATTTGAGACAAAATTTTGTCGCACAATAAAAGCGCTTCTTTTATATCTTTGTCTTGCATATTGCTCCACTTTAGTAAATTTTTATCGTAATTTAATTTATCTTTGAAGAAAAAATCTGTTAATTCTACAATTTCTGAAAGTTTTTTCAACCGCTGGCTATAAGCCCGTATAATCTTTTCCAGGGTTTTTAAAGATACCTCCTCCCCTGTTTCTGAAATTATATATTCTGTATTTTTCTTTTCAATTAATTTTGCATCAATTAAATATGGAATACAAAGTTCTGTTAATTTTTCTATTGATTTTTCGCGAATATAAAAACCATTTAAGAAATCCAAACGCTGAATATTAAATATAGCCCCTGCTTTTTGTGTTTTTTCAATAGAAAACTCTTTTTCAAGCTGAGACAAGGAAAATATTTCTCTTTCTGTGCCAGGATTCCAGCCCAAAAGAACCATAAAATTGACCAACGCCTCCGGTAAATATCCCTTTAAATGATAATCTTTTAAAGCTGTATCTCCGTGGCGTTTTGAAAGCTTGCTTCTGTCCGGGTTTAACATTAAGGGCAAGTGGGCATATATGGGCCTGTTAAAACCCAATGCTTCTTGAATCAAAATCTGCCTTGGCGTATTTGACAAATGCTCTTCTCCTCTTATTACATGAGAAATTTTCATTTCAAAGTCATCAACTACCACTGCAAAGTGAAAAAGCGGACTGTTTAAATCTTTTGCAATAACAACATCTCCCAAAAGCCCTGTATCAAACTCTATTTTTCCCCTAATTAGGTCTTCAAATTTAACTTTTGTATTCTTAATTTTAAATCTTATAACCGAGAGCTTGCCTTCCGCCAAATTTTTCTGAACTTCTTCTTTAGAAAGCTTTAAGCAAGTTCCGTCGTATTTTGGCGCCTTGCCTCTTGTCATTTGTTCCTGTCTTTTTGCTTCAAGTTCTTCTTCGGGACAAAAACAATAATAAGCCTTGTTTTCATCTAAAAGTTTTTTTAAATATTTTTCGTAAATAGCCAATCTTTGAGATTGTTTATAAGGGCCGAATTGGCCATCTATATCCGGACCTTCGTCCCATTTTATTGAAAGCCATTTTAACTCGTCTATAATTTCCTGAACCCATTTTAATTCAGACCTTTCCTTGTCTGTGTCTTCAATTCTTAAAATAAACTTGCCTTTATTTTTTCTGGCAAAAAGATAATTAAACAAAGAGGTTCTGGCTCCCCCTATATGCAAAGGACCGGTTGGCGAAGGGGCAAACCTCACCCTTATTTCTTCTGGTTTCAAATTGTTTTTGTTTTTTTTCATAACCATTTATTCCAACATTAAATATTCTAAAATTTCTCTGGCGATTGTTCTAGCAGCCATAGGTTTTGAAAATCTTAATGCCGCTGTTTTCATTTCTTCTAATTTTTCTTTATACAAAAATAATAAATTTAATTTTTCAAGAAAAAAATCATCAGATAAATTATCCTGTTCAATAACCAAGGCGGCGCCGGTTTGGGAATAAGAATAAGCATTTTTAAACTGATGATCAGCGGCTGAGCCGAGCAGAGGAATTAAAATGCTTGGCTTGCCAATAGCGGCAATTTCAAAAATAGAGCCGGACCCAGACCGCGAAATTATAAAGTCTGCTGTTTTATAGGCGTGCTTTAATTTTTCTTCGTCTAAAAACCCTACTGCATGATAATAGTTTTCAAAAGACTTATCTATTATAACCTGGGCTTCTGCTTCTATTTCTTTGGCATTTTCTCTTCCACATACATGAATTATTTCAAATTTTTTAAGCAAGTTATTTAAAAGCAACAAAACAAAATCATTAATGGCTTCTGCTCCCTGCGACCCCCCCAAAAATAAAATAATTGGTTTTTGAAGAGTTAAATCAAATAATTCTTCTGCCCTTTTTACATCTCCTTCAAGCAGTTCCCTTCTTATGGGGTTGCCGGTTAAAATTACTTTTTGAGGATCAAAATACTCTGTTTTAGGGAAAGAAACAAAAACTTTTTTAGCCCATTTAGAAGAAATGCGGTTAGACAGCCCTGGCACAATGTCTGACTCGTGCAGAAAAACCGGAATTCTCAAAATCAGAGCGCAAATAGTTACAGCAATAGAGCCGGATCCGCCTTTGCTAAAAATTATTTGAGGCCTCATTTTTAAAATAAGAAAAAAACTTTGCAAAATTCCAAAAGGAATTTTAAAAAAAATGTCTAAAAAATTTTTAAAAGAAAAATATCTCCTGATTTTTCCTGATATTATTTTTTTTATTATAAAACTTTCCTGCGACAGCAAAATCAGCCCAAATTCATCTTTGGGACCAATATAATAAAAGTCCAGGTCTTTTTTGGGGTAAATTCTCCTTATTTCCCTGGCAATAGCAACGATGGGAAAAACATGCCCCCCTGTTCCCCCGCCCGTAAAAAGTATTTTCATGAATAAATTTTTAATTTTAAAACCTTTTTAAATTATAGCAACTAATTTTTAATAATGCCACATCATCCGTTTTTGGATATGTTTAAAAGCAATCCTATGCCGATTAATTCGTTGATTAGATGTGAGCCGCCATAGCTGAAAAACGGCAAAGGTATTCCGCTCAAAGGAAATATTCCTGCAACCGAGCTTATGTTTATAAACGCCTGAAAAGTAATCCAAAAAGTAATGCCTATTGCCGTCAGTTTGGCAAATTTATCGTCTGTTTTTTTGGCGATTTTAAACCCTAAATATAAAAATAAAACAAAAAGAGAAATTAAAATAAAAGAGCCGAAAATTCCGGTTTCTTCAGCATATATGGCAAAAATAGAATCTGTCATTGCCTGGGGCAGAAATCCGAATTTCTGAACAGACATTCCCAGGCCTTTTCCAAAAAATCCTCCCGATCCTATGGCTATTAAAGACTGATTTAACTGGAGCCCTTTGCCTAAAGGGTCGGCCCCCGGATTCAAAAAAACCAGCCATCTGTCAAGGCGATAAGATTTTGTTGTAATTAAAAATAATAATCCGCCTATCCCCCCGACAATTGTTAGGGCGGTGTGCCAAAAAGGAGCTCCGGAACTAAAATATATAAAAATTAATGTTAAGCCAATTATCCCTAGTGTGGTGATGTCCGGCTGGCATATTAAGATTATGGAAATTATTGTTAAAAAAATTAAAAAAGGGATAAAAAGATATATTATATTATAATAGCCTTTTTTGACTATAGATATCCAGTCTTTTTGCTTTGTTTCAGATAATTTACTGGCAATCCAGGCGCTTAAATACAACACAGAAGTAATTTTTAACAGCTCTGAGGGCTGAAAAATAAACTCTCCTATATTTATCCAGCGCTGGGCTCCCCAAAATTTTGATCCCATAAAGGGCGTGAAAACAAGAAGCAAAAGAATGAAGTTTAAAAAAAGAAAAATAGGAATTATTTTTTTTAAATAATGCAGGGGAAATTTATAGGCAACAAATCCCAAAAGCGCGCCCGGCAATAAGCCGAATTTTAACTGGTGTATTATGTAGTAGTTAGTGTTGCCAAACTGCCTCAAAGAAGATAGTGCCGAAATAATTGCCAAAAAAAATATCCCGAAGCCCACTAAAAAAACTGCCAGAAAAAATAAAGGATAGTTAATGTGTTTTTTCATTGCCTATTTTTTTAACAAATTTTTTAAATTGGTTTCCTTTGGCTTCAAAATTTTTCCATAAAGAATAGCTCGGCGAAGCGCAGGACAAAAGGCAGGCGCCGCCACTTTTTGTATTCTTATAGGCAAACCTGACAGCCTCTTCCATGCTGAATGTTTTTAGTATATTAAAAACTGCAAGCCCTGGGCCGCGCCGAAGGGCTTTTAAAATTTTATTTCCGCTGTCTGGAAAAAGAACGATATTTTTTATTTTATATTTTTTGATTATTTTTTCCAGCTGTGAAAAATCATATCCCCTGTCCTGCCCCCCTAAAAAAATCGTATCAATATTTTTTAAAGTTTTAATTGCCATTATGGTTGACTCTGGGGTTGTGGAAATAGCATCGTCGTAAAACTTAATATTTTTAAATTTTCCCACAAATTCCAATCTATGCTCTAGGGGCTTGAAATTTTCAACCGCTCTTTTTATAATTCTATCTGAAATATTAAATAATCTTGCGGCCGCAACAGCCGCTCCGATATTTTTTTTGTTGTGTTCTCCCGGCAACCGAGATTTAAAGCCACCCGCGTTTGCAAACGGAATTATTTTTGCTCTTGACTCTTTTGCCCAATCAGATAATTTTTTATTTTCTGGATTATAAATAAAAAAATTGTTTTTGTTTTGGAATTTTATAATATTTTTTTTTGCTTTGTAATAATTTTCAACATTTCCGTGGTAATCCATATGCTCTGGAAATAAATTTGTGACAACCGCAATATTTGGAGAAAAATCCAAATCTTCCAGCTGGGCCGAAGAAAGCTCTAAGACAAAAATAGCGTCTTTTTTAATTGGCTTCATTAGCGCCTCTAACATTGGTTTTCCTATGTTGCCTAAAATTTTTACATTTTTTCTGGCAGTTTTTAAGATTTCGTATATTAAAGAAGTTGTCGTGCTTTTGCCTTTGCTGCCGGTTATCCCAACTATTATATTTTTACCTAAAACTTTTGAGAAAAAAATGTTAGTTGCAGTTGTATGGGGAATAGTTATTAAATCTTTTTTAATGCCGGGAGTTTTTATTAAAATGTCATAATTTTCCTGTTTTTCTAAATAGTTTTTCCCCTGATTTGCGTCTGCTATTCCAATTTTTAAATTCGAATAATATTTTTTTAGATATTTTTTTGTAACCTTTCCCTCTTTGCCGTATCCTAAAATTAAAATGTTTTTTATTCCAAAAAATCTAAATTGACTGGAATTATTCAAGGCAGGGTTTGTTTTAAAAACGTTTTTAACTAATTTTTCCGGATTTTTTATTTTTGGCAAAAATGTTTTAATAATTAAATCGTTTTTTCCACCCCGGGCAAAAAACTTTTTAGAAGCTAAAAACATAGCAGCTCTTGCTTCTTCAAGGGTGCCCACGCAGTCAAAGGGCTTTATTTTGCCAAAACCTAAAATGTCGCGGAATAACGGCAATAATTTTTCCTCCTGATAAAGATTTTTTTTAAAAATTCCCAATAATTCTTTTTTTGGCAAAAAAGCCGACAACAAAATAAACGAAAAAACGCACTTGGGGCATTCGTTGCACCATAATCCCCCGCCCTGTTTTTTGCCTAATGTGAAATTTTTATTGCAACTGGAAAAATAAGGAAAATATTTTTTATATTTTGAAAACATTTCCGCTATTCTAATTTCGTAAAACGGCTTTAATAAGGAAAAATAATGAATGTCTTTGGTTATAAAATTATTTATATAATCATAAAACAAATTTTCAAACTCAGATGATTTTGACCATTGGTGGTTAACGTCTGTCCCTTTATATTTAATATTGCCAAAATTGCTGCTATATTCGTTTGATACGATAAAATAAGAATATTTATATAAAACAGATGTCAAAACCCCTAAAAACCCGTATATGGCAGAAACGGGAATATGGCCGTTATATTTATGCTCTTGAAATGCTTTTTTATCTAAAATTCTTTTTATTTTAATAGATTTTAATCCGGTTTTATCTATTATTTTATTAACTAGATCAGACTCTTTGTTTGTTTCCACAAAAAAAGCCGTGGTGTCAAAATTCTGTTCTTTTAAAAGTTCTATTGAAACAATAGAATCTTTTCCTCCCCCAACAGCAACAAGACACCTATTATTTATAGATCCCCCCCCCGCTTCGTCATTGTGGGGCTTCATAAAGCCGAAATAATCTTTATTCTCTGGTTTGGGTTGCTTTGTCGCTGTGGCTTCTCGCAATGACGATAGTTTAACAAAGGGGAAATTTGGGGAAACTTTCGGGTCAAGTTTGTTTCTATAAAAAAATTCTCCCAAACCTTTTTTGTAAACAATATTCCAAAAATTAGCTTCTTTTTCCGTTAAATCATAAGGAATTTTTACTTTTGTCGCGCAATAAAATTTAAAATAACTAATGCCCAATATTAAATGCAACCCCTCAAAAATCTTATTCAAAAGCCCTGCTGGAATTTTATTTAAATCATTAGTATTGATTTTTTTTGGTAAAATTATTGTTTCCGTAAAATCCACATTCTCTCCGCCCTCAAATTCCTGCCTGTAATTAAAAAAAATCCTTTTTTTAGCAGGCTCAAATTTATACGAAACAAACTCAAAAACCGTTGCCTTTGCGTTTAATTTTGCGTTTTTAATCATTAAATCATTATATCTAATTTTTCCTTAAAATCAAATCTAAATTTTAGCCAAAGCAATAAAAAAGGACGACATTGCAGGAAAAGTTTCTTTTACAGAAACAATGGAAAGGTAGTCGTCCCTTAATTCTTTAGATAAAACAGGTAATAACTAGTTTTAAAAAAACAGCCGAATACTAGTTCTATCTAAAAAAGTATTGAAAGGACGAATCATGGACACTGTAGTTCAAAATGAACAATAGGCACTAAGATTCGCCCAAAAAAAATATTAGAAAGAGCGAAACAAGGCGGTTTAAGTTTTTAAAAAAACACACTATCTCTAGTTTCGCTCTTTTTTTGGAAAAAAAACAATGAGGAGACAATCCTCTCTAAGTGATTGTTTAATCACAATTCAAGTCAGGTCTCCTCTTTGGAACCTCGCCTAATCGGGGCTCTAAAGAATAGGCGAGACAGTGTCCGACTAGTTTTTTAAACATCTGTACCTTAGTCTCGCCCTTTGGTTTTTGAGAAGGTTAACGCTGGTTTTCTTTTTCCAGCTTCACCCACTCTTTATATACGTGTTCAACAAACTTTGTTAAAGAGTGGCGTAAAGCCATTTTTAGCAGATGGCCTTTAGTATAACGCTTCTTTTTTACTGTTTTTCCATTTTCTTTCGCCTCAAACTCTACTGGCTCTGGATATTTTTTCTGTAAAGACAGTTTATAATCAATCACCCTTTTACCCCACTCGGTTCCGGGCCTTCTGTTAAACTGACCTCCCAGCAAATAAAGCGCCTGCCTAGTCAAAGGCGACCAGTTCGACACCTCCCCTGCTCTTCTGCGGGGAAATTGTTTTTCTTTCGGCCTTTTGCCGTTTTTCCCTCCTAACAGAACATGGGCGCCGCAAAAGGCCTTAAGCCGGGCTTTGCCGTTTTGGGCCATAAAGCGCCTGATGTCGCCTATTGGCGCAATTATGCCTGCGGCTATTCTTTCCCCGCAACCCTCGATGTTTTCAAAAATTCTTTTCCAGACAAGAGTATCTTGCACTGCCTTTTTTAATCCTTTTTCCGCTTCCTCTTCTTGCTTCCAAAGGTTTTGGAGAATAACATCTTTTTCCTGGGCTTCGTCATAGGCGTCTGTGATCTCGCCCTCCAAATCCCCGTAATTTCCCGCTTCATCAAGGAAAACCCGTCCCTTTAGCGAATGCCAAACCTGCTGTTGCCTTTTTTTCCTCTGGCCTTGGGCCGCTTCTCTTAGAGAAAGAGCTTCTGCAACGCGAATTAATCCGCGGTCAACAGGTCTGATTAAATGAAACAAATCAGGATTTTCTTCAAAAATCTCAATTAAGGTTAAGTGGTCTTTTTCTTTGTCTTGATTTCTTCTATGAGCCAACTCGTGGGGAGAAAGGCAATAAACAAAAGCGTTATTTTTTTCTGCCTCAATAGACAGCCGGCCTGCAAAAATATATCCGGAACCTCCAAAAATCGTTACTACCTTGTCCCCCTCTTTTAGCCCGTCAAATTTTACGGGTATGGCAATAAGCCGCTCTATTTTTTGTTTTTTAGCAACCGCTCTTATTTGGCTGGGGTTAACGCCCTCTAAGTCCTTTTCCTCTTTTGCTGTTTCCCATTTACACTGGTGCCGCCTGAGGCCCGTTGAATTTTTTTCTTTGTCAAACCATTGAATTTCTTCTTGTGGTTCAATTTTTTTCCACTCAACGGGAAATCTGGTTTTGGAAAAATCATACTCATCTGTTTCGGTTTCCAGTTTATAAACATTAGTTTTGTCGCCATCTTTAATGGCAACAAGGGTGGGTTTTGCTTCGCCCTCTTTGGTTTTTTTAACACGGTGCTTAATTCCGATAATTCTAGCCATCTCTACCTCCTGTCGCTTTCAGCGACACAAAGTTTGCAGTTCCGCTTTTCA
>JBBTQJ010000013.1:0-8429 GCA_038065755.1 Patescibacteria group bacterium
TTTGCGAACTTAAGAAAAGTTCGCAAAATCTCGGCCCTAAACATGGAACAATCAAATAAGCCAATAATAAAACATCTTAATGATTTTTTGGATTATTGCGATATAGAAAAAGGATTGCGCAATAATACCCAAAAAAATTATAAAGAATATTTAAATAAATTTTTTAAATGGCTGAAATATAAGAATTTACAGGGCCTACTCCCCCACCAATTGACCAAAGAACATATTTGGGAGTATAGATTATACCTTTCTAGGCGTCAAGACCCTAAAACTGGAAAATCCCTCAAAAAGACTACCCAAAACTACTATTTAATCGCTTTAAGAGCGTTTTTAGCCTATTTTGTGGCAAAAGACATAGTTTCATTGCCTCCTGGCAAAGTGACTCTTCCTAAGCCCGATAAAAGCGTTAAAACCGTTAAATTCCTCAACTTAGAGCAAGTTGAGAAACTTTTAACGGCAGTTGAGCCAAAAGATAATATCAGATTGAGAGACAGGGCTATTTTAGAAACTTTATTTTCTACCGGGCTTAGAATAGCCGAACTTGTTTCTCTCAATACCGAACAATTTGCAAACATAAAAAACAAAAAAGACTTTGAACTTGGCATTATTGGAAAAGGAGGAAATCCCAGGACAGTCTATTTTTCCAAAAGAGCCTTAAATTGGATAAAGAAATATTTAGAAACCAGAACAGACAAAGAAAAACCTTTATTTGTTAATGCCAGATCAAGAAAAGACGCTGAAAGCCGGCTTACAGCCCGTTATATTGAAAAATTAGTCAAAAAATATGCCATGCTGTCTGGCATACCGATATTTACAACTCCCCATACTCTTCGTCATTCTTACGCAACAGACTTGCTCGCTCAAGGCGTAGACTTGCGTTCAATTCAGGAATTTTTGGGGCATAGAAGCATAATGACTACTCAAATATATACCCACATAACCAACAAACACTTGCGAGACATTCATCGCAAGTTTCACGGTGGCAAAGATTTAAAAGAATAAAATAAAAAGATATAAAAATAAGATATAAATTTGTCGCACAATAAGATTGTTGTTGGTTATACTGTATTGTCGCATAATAAATAATTTGGTATAATAAAATATAATAAAATAAAAAATAATAAATAAAAAACATGGTTCAAAAAACTAATATAAATATTGCGGGTTTGGTTAATAAAGAAGGATGTTTTGATTTGCAGTTTCGCAAAGATACAAGACGCAAGAGATTAAATTCACCGACTTATTATAGGTGGAAAATTCAGTTTGTGGTTACAGAACCAAAGGAGAATTTAAAAATACTGCAAACATTTAAAAAAGAGTTTGATTGCGGTCAAGTTTGCATTTCAAAGGGTCAAGCAAGATATTCTGTGCAGAAGATAGACGATATAAACAACAAAGTCATTCCGTTTCTTAGAAAAAATAAATTATCCGGAAAAAAAGAAAAAGATTTTGAACTGTGGCAGAAGGCCAGCGATATTATTTATAGAAATAAAGGAAAATATCTGGCATCTTGGAAAAAAAACGACTTGCACTCTTTGATAGAAATACAAAAATCATCTGCCAAATATAAAAACAGGCAAAAACAGCCAAAATGGATAGAAATGGCCAAGGCCTTATCAAAAACAAACTAATATTAATAATTAAATATCAACAAAAAGACTATGTTAGACATAGTCTTTTTTAGACTCTCGCTTCCCCGCCCCGCCGACCCCATTTTTATTATGCGACAAATATAAAAATAAAATAGTATTTTGTCGCACAATAAAATTATTTGCCGAAACGGCGGGACCTCCTGTCAAATTCAGCCAGAGCTTGGTCTAGGTTTTGCTCTGTGAAATCGGGCCAGAATTTGGGGCAGAAATATAACTCAGAATATGCGCCTTGCCACAAAACAAAGTTTGACATTCTCTGCTCTCCCCCGGCCCTAATAATCAGGTCCGGATTTGGCAGGCCGGCCGTAGACAAATAGCTTTCAAACATTTTTTCATCAATTTTATCTGCTGAAATTTTATCTTGGATAATTTTTTTTACTGCCTGTAAAATATCCCACCTTCCGCCATAACTTACAGCTAAATTTAATTGCAGTTTATTGTTGTTTTCAGTAATTTTTTCTATATCTTCAATGACTTTTTGCAAAGATTCGGGCAGGCGCTCTTTTTGGCCGATTACTTTTACTTTTACCATTTTTTCTTTTAAATTTTTATCGTCTTTAAACAAATAAAGCGTATTTTCCAGCAATTTCATAAGATAATCCACCTCTTCCCTGCTTCTGTTCCAATTTTCTGTTGAAAAGCCAAAAGCAGTTAAAATTTTCACTCCCCTATTTTCACACCAATCACAAAGCATTCTTAACTTTTCGTATCCTTTTTTGTGGCCGTCTAAGGTTGGCAGGCCTTTTTGCCTGGCCCAGCGGCGGTTGCCATCGGGAAATAAAACTATATGTTCAGGTATTACCATAAATTAAATTTATTAAAATTAATTATTTTCCATTATCTGTATTGGTTCTTTGATTTCATTTTTTGCCGCCATATATCCCAATGCAAAAGAGAGCATAATTAACAATACAATAATAATAAACAGCATTATGTCGCTAAATTTTTCTTTGACAAATTTTCTGATTTCTGATAACATTAAAAATATATTATTAAATTAAAAGCAATATGTCAAAAACCAAGCAAGGCGGTTCAACGAGATTAGGAAGAGATTCTGAGTCTAAAAGACTGGGCATTAAGGCTTCTTCGGGTGAATTTGTAAAAGTTGGAATGGTAATTATAAGACAAAGAGGCACAAAATATCTTCCAGGCAAAAATGTAAAGATAGGATCAGACGACACTATTTATGCCGTCAAAAACGGCATTGTCCGTTTTTCCACAAAAAGAAAAAATCTTTTTAACAATTCGCAAAGAATGGCAAAGGTGGTCTCCGTTGATCCCGTTAAGTAAATTATTAAGTAAATTCAAGGAATTAAAAATCTGCTTACAAAATTAGCAGATTTTTTGTTTTATTTTTTGCTTCCGCTGTTTTTTATTGCAACTTTGATAAATTCTAAAAACAAAGGGTGCGGCCTAATCGGTCTTGATTTAAATTCCGGATGAAACTGGGTGGCAACAAAAAAGGGGTGGTCTGGAATTTCAATGATTTCAACCAGGTCTTTTTCGGGATTTACGCCTGCCATTATAAGCCCGTTTTTTTCTAAAATATCTCTGAATTTATTGTTTAATTCGTAGCGATGGCGGTGCCTCTCTGATATTTCTGATTGTTTGTAAGCTCTATAGCTTATTGTTCCGGGCTTTAGTTTGCAGTTATAGGCTCCCAACCTCATTGTTCCCCCGTAATTTTTTTCTTTTAAAAGCGCCTTTTGCTCTTCTATTACATCAATAACTAAATTTTCAGATTTTTTATTAAACTCAGCGGAGTTTGCTTCTTTTAACCCGCATTCATTTCTGGCAAATTCTATTGTTGCCAATTGCATTCCCAGACACAGCCCCAAAAAAGGAATTTTATTTTTTCTGCAATATTCAATGGCTTTAATCTTTCCCTCCACTCCCCTATTGCCAAATCCTCCCGGCACAATTACGCCGTTATATTTTTTCAACTCTTTTAGCGCCGATAAATTTTTTTCATATTTATCCGAATCCAGCCAGTCAATAACTGGTTTTTGTCTGGTAAAATATGCCGCGTGCTTTATTGACTCAATTACCGAAATATAAGAATCAGTTAAAACAAAATCTCCGCTTCCGAAATATTTTCCAACGATTCCTATTTTAACTTCGCCTTTTGGGTTTTTTATGTTTTCTACAAGAGAAACCCAGTCTTTCATATCTTTGCCTTTGGCTTTCAGGGAAAGTTTTTTTAAAATTTTATCGCTTATATTGTCTTTTTCAAAATTAATCGGCACTTCACAAATGCTTTCAACATTCGGAGCTGAAATAACATCACCCTCTTCAAGTCCGCACATAAATTGTATTTTTTCTTTTCTTTTTTGGTCAAGCGGAACATCGGCTCTGGCTAAAATTAAATCCGGACTTATTCCCACAGAATTCAGACTGCGCGCGGCGTACTGCGTTGGTTTTGTTTTAAGTTCATTTCCTCCCGCCCCTAGGGACGGAACAAAACTCACCAAAGCCACAATAACATCTTTTGGTTTTTTTATTTTTAGTATTCTGATGGCTTCCAAAAAAAGGATATTCTGGTATTCTCCGACCGTGCCCCCGATTTCAATAACAGCGATTTCAGCATTATTTTTTTTAAGCGCTTTATCTATTCTGTTTATGACCTCAAGTGGGATTTGCGGAACCACCTCGACGCATTTTCCATGGTATTCCATTGCCCTCTCTTTATTAATTACCGAAAGATAAACGCTTCCTGTCGTCATATAATTTGCAGACGATAAATTTTTATCTAAAAATCTTTCGTAATTTCCCATATCCTGGTCGCATTCCATGCCGTCATCTAAAACAAAAACCTCACCGTGCTCAGTGGGGCTCATTGTTCCAGCGTCAATATTTACGTAGGGGTCTATTTTAATTGCCGTGACGCTAAATCCGCGCGATTGAAGAATTTTTGCTATTGAAGCGGCGGCAACTCCCTTGCCGACACCCGACATTACCCCCCCCGTAACGAAAATATATCTCGTCATTTTAAAATTAATTAATTAGATTTTTCTTCTGTTATTATTAAGGTTATTTCTGCTTCTAAATTATGTTCTAAGTTGATTTTTACGGGAAATTCTCCAAGTTCTTTTATGGGATTTTGCAACGCTATTTGAGATTTTTTTATTTCAAATCCCATTTCTTTTAATTTTTCAACTATTTTTTGCTGGTTTATAGATTCAAACAACTGCCCCCCTTCTCCCACTTTTACAGAAATAGATATTTCTGCCCCGTCTATGCCAGAGGCTGTTTCCTGAATTTTTTTCAAATCTTCTTCTGCTTGTTTTTCAATGATTTCTTTTTGGTCGGCTAGCCATTTTACAGCTTGCTTGGTGGCTGGTTTTGCTAATTTTTGCGGCAGTAAAAAATTTCTGGCGTATCCGCTTTTTACTTCTTTTATCTCATATTTTTTTCCCAAGTCCGTGACGTCTTGGAGAAGAATTACTTTCATATAAATTTATATCTGTTAATATTTTATTTTACTTTAATTTTTTAATTATTTCAAGGGCTTTATCAAGCTGGGGGTCTTTGTTTTGTTCTGAATCCTGGTCTGTTATTTCAATTTTTATATCAGGATCCAGCCCCGTTTCTGAAATAGACTGGCCTTTTGGAGTAAGCCATTTGGCAACGGTTATTTTTAAAAACGATCCGTTGTTTAAATTTATAACTTCTTGAACAGAGCCTTTGCCAAACGATTTTACTCCGATTAGTTTAATATTTCTGTTGTCTCTTAGCGACCCGGCCAACATTTCAGAGGCCGAAGCCGTTCCTTGATTTATCAAAACAACCATAGGATAGTCAGAAAGGCTGGCGCTTCCTTCTGCTTTAAATATTTTTTGCTCTTTTTCTCCGCCTTTGTCTTCAATGGTCACGATTTTACCGGTTTGCAAAAACCATCCGGCAATATTCTGGCTTACTTCAAGGTATCCTCCGGGATTGTTTCTTAAGTCTAATATTATTTTTTGGGCTGGGCTTGATAGTATTTCAAGGGCCGTTCTTTCAAAGTCAGAAGACAACACGTTGTCAAATTGATAAATCTGTATATAGGCTATATTTCCATCTTTTAGCTCCCAGTTCATTGGCGGAATTTTAATAACATCCCTTGTGATTTTAATTACCCTTGATTTGTTCCAGCTGGTTCTGTAAATTGTTAAATCAATATCTGTTCCTTTTGGTCCGCGGATTAAACTCACCGCTTCTTCTGTTGTCATATCGTATGTGCTTTTGCCGTTTATTTCTAAAATAAAGTCCCCAGACTTTAATCCTGCTTTTTTACCGGGCGTTCCTTCTAGGGGAGAGATTACTGTTAATTGGTCTTTTTTCAAGCCTATTTCTACCCCAATGCCCTCAAATGATCCCGAAAGGTCTTGAAAAAACCTTTTGGCCTCGGCCGGATCAAAAAAGGCGGTATAGGGATCATCTAATGTTTTTGCCATTCCGGAAATCGCTCCATAAATTATTTTTTGAGTATCTATTTTTTCAGGATTGATAAAATTTTGTTTGAGCTTATTGTAAGAATCCCAAAAAAGAGAAAAATCTATTTCTTCGGGCTGGGCAACTTTATAAACAACCTTATTGTTTCCCACCCATACCCCAATTCCAAAAATAATTAAAAAGCAGACAAACAACGTTATTGACTTGGTTTCTTTTTTGCTTAAAATATTTTTTAAAGAATTAACCATTTTTTATAAGAGAAAAAATTGTAAATCAAACTGTCCGATTTTATTCAATGCAGCAATCTACTATTTTTTTTACCAGCCCGCCCAGTTTTCCCATAAATCCCTTTTTTTCTTGGTCTTTATTATTAAGGGCGTTGTCATCTATTTTTTTTATTTCGCCAGCAGGCACGACACCCAAATTTATTCCCCAAAAAAGAGAATATAAATTATAGGCTTTTTCAAACAGGTCGTACGCCTCTTCTTTTTTGCCCATTGACAGTTGTTTTGTTCCTACTTCCATTAACCGCATTGAGCCGGCCAGCAAGTGTTTCATTATGCAATGTTCTTCGTAACTCGGATTTTTTTCAATTTTTTTCATCAACTCTTTTCTCATTTCCCGAATTTCATTTAAAAAATCATAGTACTTGTTTTCTCCGCCCTTTGCGCCAGAAAAGAAAAAATGCTCTTCTAGAGAAACCAAATTCATAATCGCCAACGACAAATCTTCACCCGAAGATAAATCCATTTTATCTTGTTTTTTCATATCATGAAATTTTTGGATAAATTCGTCTAAATTTTTAACTGGGTTTGCGTCTTCCATATGATTATTTGGTTATTTGGTTAAAAAATAAAATAAAACGCTTAAAATTATCAGAGGGGTAACGGGCATAACTACTTTTTGAAACGGAAAATAAGCCTTACCATGGTTTTTTTCTTTAAGCTCGTTATATAAATTAGCCCCAAAGTAAAACCCTATGCTTCCTGCAATTATTCCCAATGCTAATTTGTCAAAATAAAAACCAAACAAATAAAATAATTGGTTTTTTGGGTCTCCTAAAATTTTGTAAAAATAAAGGGGAAGAATTGTTAAAAGATAATAAGCGAAAGCAGTTGTTGCCGCTTTACCCTGAAAATTAATTTTTTTCTTATCAAGCCAAGAAATTGTCCATATAATCATAGAAACAATCAATCCTCCCACCCATAAGCCCGATATGGAGTCGTCTACTCCAAGCCAGCGCGACAGTCCCAACCCAGACCCAACGGCAACCGCGCAAAGCGGACAAACTGCCATCGCCCTTTTTGCAAAAATAAAAATAATCGTAAAAACAGATAAAAATAAAATCAATATTTTTTTTAATTTATTGCTGTCCATTGGTTTTTGTTTTAAAAAAGTTTATAATACTTTGGTCGCCGACAAGACATTTTTCTCCGTCCCATAAAAACGGCACGCCAATGCTGTCTGTGGCAATGTTGCAGATTTTTGCTTTTTCAACCAAAATCTTCTGGTTATCATAATCATTATAAATTTCTTTTCTGACAAAAGACACTTTTTCTTCAATTTTATTTTCTGCAATATAGTCGTCAACAATTTTGCAATGAGGGCATCCTTCTCCGTAAAAAAGTATGATTTGATTGTCTGGTTCGTTCTTGTCTGCTTGGCTTTTATCTTTTGCCTGCCAAAGAGCAACAGAAGAAAAGGCCAATGCAATCACAAATAAAATTGTCGGGACAATTATCTTATTTTTCATAACATTTATTATATTTCCCATTATACGATTGTTAAAGAAATTATTCAATCCCCCGCCGTTATTTGATCCATATAAAAAAGTGGATTATTTATTAGACCTATTGCTAAAAAATTCAAGAAAAATCTTGAATTTTTATAATTTTGCCCCACAATAAAAAGTTGCAAAATGTTTTTGGGGTTTTGAATTTTCTCCGTCTTGGCTTATTTCCCACTTGCATGAAGGGCTTGGGGAGGAATGCGGGATAGTTTCGGACTGAGAGTTTTCTGAAAAAAATTCTCGGTTAATTACTTTAAAACAAATCATTGTCCGTCCATAAATCCAAACATATCAATCAATTTTGCTTTTGTATAGACAATATCTGTGTCTTACGATGTTAAAAAATCAAATGTATATATTTTAAACGAATTAAAAACATCTTTGTTTTTTTCATAGAAGTTTTTAATTTTCAATAAAGATTTTTTATTAAAAGAATGAATTTTAAAACTTTTTCTAAAGTATTTGTCAAAAGCAGGAACATTAGCAAAAACTCCCAACATAATTTTTGTTATTAAAGTATCGCTCGGCTTATTTTCTTTTCCGAGTGCAGAAAT
>JBBTQJ010000014.1:0-11324 GCA_038065755.1 Patescibacteria group bacterium
ACATATAAATAAAAAAATAAATGTTTACCACGGCAGTTATTACAATTTTTTCTTAGATCGTTTTGCTTTTTTCGGTAATAATTCACGAACTGGCTCACGGCAGCGTAGCATATTCTTTGGGCGACCCAACTGCAAAATATGCGGGCCGGCTTACTTTAAATCCCTTAAAACACTTAGACCCCTTTGGCTCTGTTATTTTACCCCTACTGCTTCTTCTGGCAACGGGCGGGCAGGGGCCAATTTTTGGTTGGGCAAAACCGGTGCCAATAAATCCATATAATTTTAAAGACAAAAAATGGGGCGAGTTAAAGGTTGCTGTTGCAGGCCCTGCTGTAAATTTTTTAATTGCAATAATTTTCGGTTTGATTATAAGATTTTTAAATTTTCAAGAAGCATTGCCCTTTATACAACTGTTAAGCATTGTTGTTTTTTATAATTTTCTCTGGGCCATATTCAACCTGCTTCCCATTCCGCCCTTGGACGGTTCATGGATTTTGTTTAATTTTTTGCCAGACCCTTCGGGAAAAACAAAAATGTTTTTACAGCACTACGGGCTTTTTATTTTAATCTTTTTTATTTTTTTCGGAGGATTAAACGGCCTGGGATCTCTGGCAGATTTTTTGTATAAAATAACAATTGGTTTTCCTTTTCCGCCAATTTAATTTTTTCACCCGGCGTTTTTTTTGCCATTTTTTTAGCGCTTAATTTCTTAAAATAGGCAGTATATTTTAAAGTAAGATTTTTTTGAAATAAACAAATTTTTTTGAAATAGGAGGCAACATCTTTTGAAGCGGGCAAAATCTAAATTTGCCAAAAATTCTACGATCGTAGTAATTATGTCAAATTTTAATATTTAAAAAATAATTATTTCTAAATAATTATTTAAAAATAAAATAATGACAAATAATCTTAAAGAAAAAATACTTCTTATTTTATTGTCGGGCGTCGCTTTTGGCTGTTCTTATACTGCTCAAAAACAGTATAAAGTTTTAAAATTTTTAGGCAAAGAATGGCAAAAAATTAATAAAAATGAACTAAAAAGGGAAATTAGAAATCTTTATCGTTCAAAACTTATTAAAGAGAAAAAAAATTCTGACGGAAGCTTAACTTTTATATTATCTGAAAAAGGAAAATTAAAAGCATTAACTTATCATTTTGATAAAATGAAAATTGAAAAAAATAATTGGGACGGCAAGTGGAGAATAGTGGTTTTTGATGTGCCGGAAAAGCTTAGAAGGGGAAGAGATGCTCTTAGAGAAAAAATAAAAAAACTTGGTTTTTACGAGTTGCAAAAAAGTGTTTTTGTTTTTCCTTATAATTGCAAAGATGAGATAGATTTTATTATAGAATTTTTTGGAATTAGAAAATATGTTCGATACGGGGTTTTAGATTATATTGATAACGAGTTGCACTTAAAAAATAATTTTAGGTTAAAATAAATTTGACAGAATTTCTACGATCGTGGTTTTTTTGTCAGATTTATTATTGAATATATTGTTGAATACAAGGTTGAATATTAATTTAATAGGATTAAATATTTGTTAATACGATTAAATATTAGTTTGGTGTTGACTTTGTAAAATTATCTGATAAACTAATTATTATTAAGCATATAGTGTTTATTATACAAAAATGCCGACAATTCATCAGTTAATTAAAAAGCCCAGGAAAAGCATAAAAAAACGCAAAAAAACAGTTGCTCTTCATTTGGGTTTTAATGTTTTAAAAAATAGGCCATCGCATTATCCCTCTCCTTTTAAAAGAGGAGTGTGTGTCAAGGTTTTTACGCAAACACCTAAAAAGCCAAACTCGGCTTTAAGAAAGGTTGCCAGAGTTAAGCTTTCAAATGGAATGGAGGTTACAGCTTATATTCCAGGAGAGGGCCATAATTTGCAAGAACACTCGGTTGTTATAATCAGGGGCGGAAGAGTAAAAGATTTGCCCGGAGTAAGGTATCATATTGTAAGAGGCATTTTAGACACAGCCGGAGTGGAAAACAGGAAACAAGAGAGGTCAAAGTATGGAACAAAAAAAGCCAAAGCTTAATTTTCAATTTGAAATTTTTAATTTGAAATCAATTTGATTTAATTCCGCAGAATTACAGCGAATGTAATGAGCGGTTCTAATGAATTAATTTAAATATTTCAAATTTAATATTGAATTCAAATTTCAAATTTCAAATTTCAAATTCGTTATGCGAAGAGCTTATAAAAAACATAAAATACAGCCAGACAGAATTTATAACGACATTGTGGTTTCCCAGCTTATAAACAAGGTAATGAAAATGGGTAAAAAAACAATTGCCCAAAAGATTGTTTATGCCAGTTTTGATATAATAAAAGAAACTACAAAAAAAGAACCTTTGGAAGTTTTTAAACAGGCAATTGAAAATGTTTCGCCGGTTTTAGAAGTAAAGCCAAAAAGAGTTGGAGGAGCAACATATCAGGTGCCTATGGAAGTAAGGGGGGAAAGAAAACTGGCATTGTCATTTAAATGGATACTTGACGGAGCAAGGGCTAAAAAAGGAAAGTCAATGGCCGTAAGGTTAAGCCAGGAATTAATTGACGCGGCAAACAATCAGGGTTCAGCCATTAAAAAGAAAGCCGATACGCACCGTATGGCCGAAGCCAATAAAGCATTTGCCCACTTCGCGAGATAGTTTGAAAATTGGAAATTAATAATTTATGTCTAGACAATATTTTTTAGATAAATTAAGAAATATCGGCATTATAGCCCATATTGACGCCGGAAAAACAACTGTATCAGAACGGTTGCTTTTTTATACCGGCGCTTCCCATAAAATAGGCGAAGTGCATGAAGGCGACACAGTTATGGATTGGATGGTGCAAGAAAGAGAAAGGGGGATTACCATTACCTCGGCGGCTACAACTATGTATTGGAAAGGATATCAAATGAATCTTATTGATACCCCCGGCCACATTGATTTTACCGCTGAAGTGCAGAGATCTTTGAGGGTTTTAGATGGAGCAGTAGTTACTTTTGACGGCGTTGCGGGAGTAGAACCGCAATCAGAAACTGTGTGGCGCCAGGCAGACAAATACAAAGTGCCAAGAATTTGTTTTGTAAATAAATTAGACAGAATGGGAGCCAGTTTTGAAAAAAGTTTTCAATCAATTTTAAACAAACTTACCCTGAACGTCGTTGCTATGCAAATTCCAATGGGCCTGGAAGAAAAGTTTGCAGGAGTGATTGATTTGATAAAAATGAAAGCAATATACTTTGAAGGAGAAAAGGGAGAAAAGGTTGTTGAAAAAGATATCCCGGAAGAATTTAAAGCAGAGGCAGGAGAGTGGCGGAAAAAAATGGTTGAAAAAATTGCTTCAGAAGACCATCTTTTGATAGAAAAATTTTTAGAAGGCGAAGAATTGCCGATTGACGACCTTAAAAAAACATTAAGGCAATCGTGTTTAAATTATAAGCTGGTGCCGGTATTCTGCGGGTCGGCTTTAAAAAACAAGGGAGTGCAACTAGTTTTAGACGCAGTTGTTGACTATCTTCCTTCGCCCTTAGATGTGGTTTTACAGCCGGGAATTGATCCGAAAACCGGAGCTGTTATTGAAAGAAAAACAGACGACACAGAGCCTTTTTCGGCCTTGGTGTTTAAGGTTGCCACAGATCCTTATGTGGGAACATTAACCTATTTTAGAATTTATTCCGGAACCTTAAGCAAGGGCTCTTATGTTTTAAACGCCAATACAGGAGAACAGGAAAGAATCAGCAGAATTTTAAGAATGCATGCCGACTCCAGGCAGGAACTAGATATTTTATATGCAGGAGAAATTGGAGCTACTGTTGGGTTAAAGGCAACAAGCACAGGCCATACTCTTTGCGACAAATCAAATCCAATAATTCTTGAAAAAATTGTATTTCCAGAGCCTGTTATTTCAATTAGGGTTGAACCAAAAACCAAAGCCGACCAGGAGAAACTGATTATGTCTATAAGGAAACTCACAGAAGAAGATCCAACTTTTAGGATAAAAGAAGACATAGAAACCGGAGAAACAATTATTTCTGGAATGGGAGAGTTGCATTTAGATATTATTGCAGACAGGTTAAGAAGGGAATTTAAAGTAGACGCTAACTACGGCAGGCCGCAGGTTGCTTACAAAGAAACTATTCTAAACGAAGCGGAAGCAGAATCAAAATACGTAAGGCAATCCGGAGGCAAGGGGCAATACGGACATGTGTTGATAAGAATTAAGCCTAAAGAAAGAGGGGCGGGTTTTGAATTTATTGACGAAATTAAAGGAGGAACAATTCCAAAGGAATTTATTCCCGCTGTTCAAAAAGGCGTGAAAGAAGCAATGGACAAAGGAATTTTAGCGGGATATCCCTTAGTGGACGCCGAGGTTACTCTTTTTGACGGAAGTTTCCATGAAGTTGATTCTTCGGAATTTGCTTTTAAAATAGCCGGCTCTATGGCCCTTCAAGATGCGGCTAAAAAAGCCAAAGTAGTTATTTTAGAGCCCGTTATGAAAGTAGAGGCGGTTACCCCTTCTGATTTTTTTGGTCAGGTTATTTCTGATTTGAGTTCAAGGCGGGGGAAAATAGAAGAAACACAAGACAGAGCGGGAATGAAAGTTTTAGATTCTATGGTGCCCCTATCTGAAATGTTCGGGTATGCAACGGCGCTAAGGTCTTTAACCGAAGGCCGGGCAACCTTTACAATGGAATTTAACAAATACGAACAAGTGCCTCAAAACATCGCCCAGGAAATCATTGACGGCAAGCGCCAGTAATTTACGTAACTCCGTTGCGTAACTCCCGGAGTTACGCAAACGCAAAAACGAGCTGTCACGATTTTCTACGATCGTAGAAAATCGTGACAGCTAAAATTGTAATAAAATTGTAATAAAAAAGCGCCAAATTCAATTAAAAAACTTGGCGCATGAAATTTGGGGGGACATCGGGTGTCCCCCGAAACCTTAATCTCGTTGTGGAGTGAGCCCAGAATACATATTTTTTTTCGGATTCGGCGGCTCGGGAATTTCCCGTTCCATGAGGCACATAGATTCACTTGCACCAATAGAAAGTGGTAAAATTCTCCAGCCCTGTTTTCCCGCTTTATTTATATCCGACAATACATCAACTTTTTTTCTAAATCCACCTTTTGGATCTATTATTTCTATCCTTTTGTACTCCCACTTTTTCATGGCGTTTCTCCTTTCAAGAGAAAAGTCAAAATGTCAAAAAGCAAAACTATACGATATTTAACATACGCCCTTTTATATTTTTTGTCAAATTATTGAAAGCCAGAAAATTGACTTAACGCGAAATCATAATATAATTAAAACATGCCAAAGGAAAAAGAAATAAAAAAAACTACAGACGTAATTGTTGAAAAATACCAGCCAGAAAAAATTTATCTTTTTGGTTCTTTTGCCTGGGGAAATCCAACAAAAGATTCTGATATTGATTTGTTTGTGGTCAAAAAAAGCGAGAAGCCAACTATAAAGATGATGCAGGAAGTTTATGAGATTATTTTTGGCGTTGGCGGCCCGGTTGATGTTTTGGTTTATACGCCAGAACAATTAGAGAGAAGAAAAGAGTTGGGAGACCCGTTTGTTTTAAAAATAATTAATAACGGCAAGCTTTTATATGCAACAAAATAAAAAGGCATATGAAGCGACAGTGGAAATTAAAAATTTTGTCATGGGTAAATTACATGAATAAATATCACATTTTAGCTAAAAAATTTAGAAAACAAATAGATAAAGATTGGGGCAAAAAATGTGATGATTTTAATTTTGGGTGCATTGTTTGTCAAGCGCATCGTATTGTTGATGATTTAGAAGAGCTGGGCAATTTTTTAGACGATTTAAACAGAGTCGATAATAAATATAAAAAACATAGTCATAATAAAGAAAATAAATAAGCATTAAAGTTTAAAATGCTGTTGACTTATTTATAATAGTATAATAGAATAAAAGAAAATAAATTTTTAATTTTTAATTTTTAATTTTTAATCAATTTTTAATTTTTAAATTATTAAATTTGAAACCACGACGGTTTTTAATTATTTCAAATTTAGTTTTTCAAATTGATTTCAAATTTCAAATTTTAAATTTCAAATTATAAATTATGGCAGAAAAATTTGAGAGGTCAAAACCCCACGTAAATGTAGGAACCATTGGCCACGTTGACCATGGAAAAACTACCTTGTCGGCCGCAATTATGAAAATTTCAAAATTGCGCGGTTTTAAGTCTTCTGACAAAAACGTTGACCAAATCGATGCGTCCCCCGAAGAAAAAGCCAGGGGAGTGACGATTTCTATTACCCACTTGGAATTTGAAACAGCCAAAAGGCACTATGCTTTAATTGACTGCCCGGGACACGCTGACTACATTAAAAATATGATTACGGGAGCCGCTCAAATGGATGGAGGAATTTTATTGGTTTCTGCCCCAGACGGCCCAATGCCCCAGACAAAAGAACATATTTTGCTTGCCAGGCAAGTCGGATTGCCGTCTTTGACTGTTTTTATGAATAAATGCGATATGGTTGACGACCCTGAAATTTTAGACCTTGTGGAATCTGAAGTAAGAGAATTGTTAAAAAAATATAAATATCCCGGAGACGAAATTCCAATAATTAGAGGGTCTGCTTTAAAAGCATTAGAGGCAACTTCGGCCGAAGACCCAAATGCAAAATGCATAATAGAGCTTTTGGACGCAGTAGATAATTATATTCCAGAACCGGCAAGAGATTTAGACAAGCCATTTGCTATGGCTATTGAAGATGTATTTTCAATTGAAGGAAGGGGAACAGTTGCCACAGGCAGAATTGAAAGAGGCATTATTAAGCCAAACGAAGAAGTTGAAATTATAGGCATCAGGCCCACTCAAAAAACAGTGGTTGTTTCGGTTGAAATGTTTCAGAAATCATTGGAAGAAGGCAGGGCAGGAGATAATGTGGGCATATTGCTGAGAGGTTTAAAAAAAGAAGATGTTGAAAGAGGGCAAGTAATAGCAAAACCAAAATCTATTACCCCCCACACAGAATTTGAAGGAGAAGTTTATGTTTTGACAAAAGAAGAGGGCGGCCGCCACACTCCGTTTTTTACAGGATACAAACCCCAGCTTTATATTGGCACATCAGATATTACAGGAGATGTTTCTTTACCAGAGGGAACCGAAATGGTAATGCCCGGAGACACCGCAAACTTAAAAGTTAAATTAATATGCCCGGTGGCATTGGAAGAAAAGAAAAGGTTTGCCATTAGAGAAGGAGGCAAAACAGTGGGAGCAGGAGTAGTAACAAAGATTATAAAATAATAATTAGACCTGTTAGAAAATGGCCGTAACAAAGAAAACGACAATTCGCAAAAAGCCGGCAAAAATTGCGGTAAAGCCAGTTTTGAAAAAAGACGCCAAGGCAGAAGAACACGAAAAACAGCTTGCAGAAGATTTGGCAAGGTCAAAAATTAGGATAAAGCTTAAGGCCTACGATCATAAAATTATTGACAATTCTTCGCGCCAGATAATTGATATTGCCAATCGCTATGGAGTGGAAGTATCGGGGCCTGTTCCTTTGCCGACAGAAGTTTTAAAATATACTGTAAACCGTTCCAGTTTTGTGCATAAAAACGCCAGAGAGCAGTTTGAAATGCGAGTGCACAAAAGAGTAATTGATATTTTAAATCCAAACGCAGAGATTATAGAAGCCTTAAGAGACTTAAATTTACCCTCAGGTGTTGACATAGCCATTAAAATTTAGCGAGCGATAGTTAACTTTTTTATGGATATTTTTTTATAAAAAATACCGTAGAATAAAAACATTGCCAAACTGGGCAATTGCCCAGTTTTTCATTAGACATTAGAACATGAACCCCGTTAGAAGTTTGGATATAATCGTAAAAACTTCGAGGAGGGGGTTGTAAAATAAAAATAATTAACTAAAGAGTAAGCAAAAAATATTTTTATTAAAAATATTTTTTGCCCAGACTTCTAACGGGGTGAAATTCATTTTAGGAAAAAAAATTGGAATGTCTCAGTTGTTTGATAAAGACGGCAAACTGATACCGGTTACTTTGGTTTCAGCAGGCCCTTGTTTTGTTTTGCAGAAAAAAAATAAAGAAAAAGATGGATATGAGGCGTTGCAAATAGGTTTTGAAAAAATAGAAAAGAAAAACAAAATAAAAAAATCAATGAAAGGAAAAGAATATAAACATATAAAAGAGACAAGAAACAAAAGGGAAACAGGAGATGTTTTATCTTCAAACACAGGAGAAGAAATAAACGTTTCTATTTTTGAAGAAGGGGGGAAAGTAAATATTTCCGGAATTTCAAAGGGAAAGGGTTTTCAAGGAGGAGTAAAAAGGCATAATTTTAAAGGAAGAAACGCTACCCACGGAGTGAAGCACGAACACAGAACAATTGGCTCAACCGGCCAAAGATTTCCCCAGCATGTAATTAAGGGAAGAAAAATGCCGGGCAGAATGGGTTTTGAAAGGGTGTCGGTTAAAAATTTAAAAATAATGAAAATTGATAAAGAAAATAATTTATTGGCGATAAAGGGAGCAATACCCGGGCACAAGGGAACACTGCTTGAAATTCGTGGCAATTAAAAATATGAAAATTGATATTTACAATCAACAAGGAGAAGTAACAGGAACAGCTCTTTTACCAAAAGAGATTTTTGAAATTGCTTTAAATTCTGACTTGGTTCACCAGGTGGCAGTTTTGCAAATGGCTAACAAAAGACAGGTTTCAGCTCACACAAAAAACAGGGGCGAGGTGCAGGGTTCTGGTAAAAAGCCATGGAGACAGAAAGGAACAGGAAGGGCAAGGCATGGGTCAATTAGGTCGCCATTATGGAGAGGAGGAGGAATTACTTTTGGCCCAAGAACTGAAAAAGTATTTGAAAGAGATATTCCTAAAAAAATGAGAAGAAAGGCTTTGTTTATGGTTTTAAGCCAAAAGGCCAAGGACAAACAATTAGTTGTTTTAGATAAAATTGATATGGAAAAGCCAAAAACAAAAGAGATATTAAAAACATTAAGCAAACTGCCCATAAAAGGAGCGAGTATATTGATTTCTTTGCCAAAATATGATAAAAATATATATTTATCTGCCAGAAATATAAAAAAAACAGCCATTACAGAATCAAGGAATTTGAATATTCTGGACTTGCTTAATCATAAATATTTATTAATGACCAAAGACAGCATAAAAACAATAAAAGAAACATTTATAAAATAAATTCAATGTCATTGTTTGATTTTTTAAAAAGAAAAAAAGGCAAGAAAAAAGCGGAAACCACAGCAAAAAAACCGAAAAATAAACCATTAGAAGAAAAACCGCAAAATTATGAAGCCCCGGTAAAACAAACAGCAAAAAAGGTTGTTAATTTTTCTTATGAAGCCGTAAGAGAACCGCACATTTCTGAAAAAACAACTTATTCTGCAGAGGAAAACCAATATGTTTTTAAGGTTTCTCCCAATTACAATAAAAACGAAATAAAAAAATCAGTGGAAGGAGTTTATGGAGTAGATGTTTTATCTGTGAATATAACAAAGATTCCTTTGAAAAAAAGAAGAATAGGAAAAATTCAGGGGCAGAAAAAAGGATATATAAAAGCAGTTGTAAAAATAAAACAAGGCCAAAAAATTGAAATACTATAGAAATTGCTAACGCAATTTATATAATTAATCGCTCGGTCGATATGAAAATAAATTTTCATATCTTCCTCACTCATAATTATGAAGATATACAAACCAACAACGCCATCAAGACGTGGTATGACGGGGATAAACTTTTCAGAGCTTACAAAGAAAAAAGCGGAAAAGAATCTTTTAAAATACGTCAGAAGGAGCGTTGGCAGGTCAAGCTCTTCTGGAAGAATTACAGTAAGGCATAAGGGAGGAGGAGTAAAAAAACTTTATAGAATTATTGAATTTATGGAGACAAGAATGGATGCGCCAGCCAAGGTTATAGCAACTGAATACGACCCAAACAGAACAGCCTTTATTGCTTTGATAGAATATCAAGACAAGCAGAGGAAATATATTGTAGCTCCGCAAAATTTAAAAATAGGAGATGAAATTATATTTTCTGACAAAGCTCCCTTGGCTCCAGGCAACAGAATGAAATTAAAAAACATACCGGTTGGCGCGGCGGTATATAATATAGAATTAGAGCCGGGCAAGGGAGGAAAAATAGTAAGGAGCGCGGGAAGCTCGGCCCAAATTTTAGCCCAGGAAGAAGGGAAAATAAATTTAAAAATGCCATCTACTGAAATTAGAATATTCAGCGGCGAGTGTTTTGCTTCGATTGGCGAGGTTTCAAATCCGGAAAATAGATTTTATAGAGTAGGAAAAGCAGGCAAGTCAAGACTAAAAGGAAGAAGACCCCATGTAAGAGGCTCTGCTATGAATCCCGTTGACCATCCTCACGGAGGAGGCGAAGGCAGACAGCCAATTGGATTGAAGTATCCTAAAACTCCCTGGGGAAAGCACGCTCTGGGAGTAAAAACAAGAAAACGGAAAAAATGGTCAAATAAATTAATCATACAAAGAAGAAAAAAGTAGAAATTACCAAAGAAATTTATGTCAAGAAGTTTAAAAAAGGGTCCATATATAGACCAAAAATTATTAGAAAAAGTGTTGAAATTGAGAAAGGACGAAAAGGTAATTATTAAGACTTGGGCAAGGCATTCTACAATTTCTCCAGAAATGGTAGGTCATACTTTCGGCGTGCATAATGGCAAGGAATTTGCGTCTGTTTTTGTTTCAGAGGATATGGTTGGCCATAAATTTGGAGAATTTTCTCCTTCAACCAAGTTCATAAGACACGGAGGCAGAATGCAAAGAGAAATAGAACAGGGAGCAGAGCAGAAAGAAGCAACAAAAACCGAAGCCGTGAAAAAAGAAACAATAAAAAAATAATAGGACTAATGATATGGAAATTAAAGCAAAGTTAAACAACCTAAGAACAGCGCCCAGAAAAGTAAGGCAGGTTATTGATTTAGTAAGGGGAAAAAAAGCGGTTGAAGCCAAATCAATACTTTTATTTACAACAAACAAGTCGGCAAGAAATGTTTTAAAACTTTTAGAAAGCGCCATTGCCTCTGCAAAGCATAATTTTTCCCTTTCAGAATCAAATCTTTATATTTCTAAAATTATAGCAAACGAAGGGCCAAAATTAAAAAGATCGCATCCAATGTCTCGCGGCAGGGCATATCCTATAGAAAAAAGAACATCGCACATTACTTTAGTTCTGAGTGAAATAAATTATGCGGGAAAGATAATTAAAAATAAATCAAAAACCAAAGATAAAAATAAGTCAAAAGTCTAAAGTCAAAA
>JBBTQJ010000015.1:0-2364 GCA_038065755.1 Patescibacteria group bacterium
GACTGCTCTCCGCTGTCTGAAGCAATTATAGGCCTTGCGGGATCAAGCGATTTTACAAGCTTTATTTCTTTTTTCCAAAAATCTTTGTCTTGCCAAGGACATTCGCCAAATTCAAACAATGGCTCGTTTTCCACCTGCCAGGCGATAATAGACGGAGAATCCTTATATCTTAATATAATTTTTTCTATATAATTTAACAATTCCTGCTGTTCTTCTTTTTTTGAAAAATTTTTAGCCCATTCCGGATCGTGGCATTCGGGCCATCTTCCTGTTTTAATTCCTAAAACAAAAATCATTTTTACTTCTCTTTTTTCTGCCTCTTTAACCTGCCAGTCTGTGTCGTCAAAATAATAATTGTTATTTTGTTTTTCAATCAAATCCCAATGGGTTATCAATTTTATCTGTTTTGTTTTTAAGTCGTCTAATATTGCCAAATATGTTTCTTTCCAGTCAAGTTTTAAACTTTCGGCTCCTTTCTGAGAGAAATTAACCCCAAAAATAACATTCTTCTGCCTTGGCGCTTTCCCCAAAAAAAAATAAGAGAAGACAACCAAAAATAAAATTAAGAAAACAAACAAAAAAAGTAAAAAAATTGTCATTTTTTTCATGGCCTGTTTATAATTTTTTCTATGTTATATGCCCCCATTTTTTCTATTTCTACAAAACCCTGCATGGCCAATTCCGCGAAATCCCCGCCGTTTAATAAATCAAAAAACCACTGGTCTGCATAAGCGGGATCTTCCTGGGAAACTCCGGCCCCAATGTGCAAAAGCCACCTCTTGTTAAAATCTTCCTGAGAGCCTATTGACGAAGCAATTATTATGGGAATTCCAAGGCCTGCATAAAAAGAAAGCTCCGAAGGCTTTGTCCATAAAATATCTGTTTCGCGCAGGGCGCTGTTAAATTTTTCAAAATATTCGTTTGTTGTTTTACCGAATAAAATGCTCACCCATCCGTCTAGTTTAAGCCCTTTGATATTGTTTGCAAAATATTTTTTTAATTCTTCTCTTATTCCTATTGAAATAATTATCCTTAGCTTATTGTTTTTTATTTGATTTTTCAAGCTGTTAATCATTTTCAAGCATATTTCTTTCTGAGCGCCCGCTCCTCCTATAGAAAACATAATAGTAAGGGGATGATTTGGCTTTTCGGGCAACCGCCCCAAAAGCCCGCTGATTAAAGGGCTGTACATTTTTCTATAATTTTTTTTTGGGTCAAGGTTTAAAAGCCGGTATCTTAAATCTTCTTTTAAAATTTCTGCGTCTTTGCCGATATTTTCTTTCGGCAAGGGATATCCTGTCAAAAAAATATTTTTAGGATCTGCGCCATAAAGCCTTAACCTGTCTCTAACCCATGTGCAAGGGACAAAATACTTGATTTTGCTTTTTTTGGGATCCAAAGAAACCCAGGCCCTTGCCACATCGGCGTCGCAGACAACGCAATAAATATCGTTTGGATAATTAAATGCTTCTGCTATAAAGGCCGGCGTGAAAAAAGTGCTTACTATTGGCAGAGGATTTTTTTTAAAACGGATAATCAAGTCCTTGCCCCATCCTTTTTTAATAAAATAAAAAATATTTTTAAGATTATAATTGGGGCGGGACAAATCTCTTTTTGGATAATATTTAAGAATTTTCTGAAATTCGTTAAGAATAAAAAAAACTATACTGCCAAAAACGGGCACCCTTTTAAACCTTGAAATAAATTCATACAAAGCCCTTGTTGTATGCCAAACCTTTTTATCCTTTTTCGGAATTCCTTCGTAGCTATTGGCGTTAATAACTTTTTCGCCAAAAGCAATATCTTTTAAGGGATAAGCTGTCCTCTGATGCCCATAACCCATATCCACCGCCACCAGCCAAACCTTCTTATTTTGATTATTTTCTGTTTCCATTAATACAATTATACATCATTTTTAAAAAATTTTTAATACTTCCTTGTTATTTCTGTCTTATTTAAAAACCTGACAATAAAGCCGAGCAACAAATAAGAGGCCGCCAGCCAAAGCCAGGAAACGTTTTCTATATTTTTTATTGCCCAGGGCTGGGAAAATATGTCTATTACTTTTACAAAATAAAAAAGAAAAATCCAGCAGGGCATAGAAACAATCCAGCCTAAAAATTGAAATATAGTTCCCAGGACAGATGATAAAAATCCAAAAATCATCAGCCAATAAACAATTGGCAAAACCAAAATATTTGTTATGGGTGAAACAAAAGATATGTTGCCAAAATTATACACCATAATAGGCATAGTGAAAATTTGAGCGGCAAAAGTTGTTGAAGCAATGGTTATAGTATTTTTAAATTTATTCGTTTCCCATAAAAGTTGACGATCGCCAACTTTTATGGGAAACGCTTTTTT
>JBBTQJ010000015.1:2374-3207 GCA_038065755.1 Patescibacteria group bacterium
TTATACAAAAATTGCGCGCCAAGCAATAATATATTTTTAATAAGAGGTTCAAAATAAATAAGCCCCAAGACAGCCAAAAACGAAAGTTGAAAGCCGACATCATAAAACAAAAGCAAGGGATTAAAAGCCAACATTACGGCTCCGGCCATTACTATTACCCTTGAACCCATGCTCTGCCTGCCTAATTTTTGGGCTAAAAGATAAAACCCTCCCATAATTCCCGCTCTCACTCCAGAAGAAGACATTCCGGTTAAAATAATATAAAAAGAAATAAAAATAATTGAAAAATAAAAAGCCTGCCCCCTCCATAAACCCAAATATATTAATAAAGACATTAAAATAGCGCTTAAAATCACAATATGGGTTCCCGACACAGCTATAATATGGCGAAGCCCCGTGATATTAAGTTTATCTTTTAAATCCTGGCTTAACGCTCCATTGTCTCCAAGTATTGTTCCTTCTAAAATAGAACTATAGGGAGGTAAAAAATTTCTACGGATGCTTTCTCTTGATTTTTGTTTTAAAAATAAAATTTTAGAATAAATTTTCTGCCACGCAAACGTCGGGCGTCCACTGTTTATCAGCTCAACTTTCGGAAAAGCCATAACAGAATAAATTCCGTCTTTTAACAAATAATTTTTATAATTAAACCCCCCAAATTCCTGGGGGGTTTCCAATTTTCCCGTAATTTTCACCTTGTCTAAATATCTGTATTCAGGATAACGTCCAACCGTTGCCAAGACAACTCCTTTTGGATTTTCTGTTTTTACTTTTATTTTCTGGAAAGTGTCTCTTATGTCCGGCTCGCTTATAACCTCCCCAATTAAAATAAT
>JBBTQJ010000015.1:3217-45171 GCA_038065755.1 Patescibacteria group bacterium
AATTTCTGGTTTGTCGTTTAATTTTCTTAATTCATCGTTTTCAATTTTAAACTCGGCGATCTCGTTCCTTAAAATTCCTAAAACTAAAAACAAAACGCAAAACCCCGCCACCGCCAATATATTAATATGTCTAAATAAAAAAGGCAGAAAAATCAACAAGACACCGATAAATAAAAATGCCCACAAAAATATTTGCGGGACATTAATTGCCGAATTTATAAAAATTCCGATAATAAACGAAATGCAAAAATAAAAAAGTATTTTCGACGGAGTCATTGCTTAATTTTTAATTCGAGGTTAAATTATATTTCACCTAATCTGGCAAATTTTAAAATACGGGCTTATTTCTTTTTTTACCTCCTCTAAAAAAATATCAGGATGCGGCTTTGTTTTTTCAAACTTTGGGTCAATGGTTTTTTCCGGCCTGAAGTTTTGCAGATAGTACTTCACTTCCGGCCCCCCTATCCATTTGGCAATTTCCAAAAAGTCTTCTTTCTCGTGAACGCCCGGGACCACCGTTGTGCGGAACTCAGAATTTATTTGACTTCTTTTTAGAATATCAACGCTGTTTTTGATATTCTCTATATTGCATTCGCCAAAATATCCTGAATATTTTTCTATGGGAAGTTTTATATCCATAGCAACATAATCAATTTGTTTTTTTAAGATTAAATCTTCAAGCATTTTCGGGTTAGAACCATTGGTGTCAAGCTTTATAAAATATCCCAAATTTTTAATTTTTTCTATAAACTTTGTCAAATCTTTGTTCGTTGACGGTTCTCCCCCCGTAACACAAACCCCATCTAAAAACTCTTTTCTTTCTTTTAAAAAATCAAAAAATTCTTTTTCTGAAATTCGCGGCTGTTTTATAATTTTTGCCGGTAAAACAAGCTCTGAATTATAACACCAGCCGCACCTAAAATTGCATCCGGCTAAAAAAACTGTGCAAGCCAGCTTACCTGGATAATCTATTAAAGTTGTTTTTTGCAATCCGCCAATTATCATACAATTGAGTATCTTTACTATACCAAAAAACCGCCTTATATTAAAGCGGTTTTTTTGTATTTGGTTTTAAGCCAACGCCGGGGTTTTATATTCTTTTCTTTCTTTATATTCTTGTTTTTTACCTTTATTCCATTGCTGAACAGGCCTTATATATCCCACAATTCTTGTATAAACTTCGCAGGGCTGTTTTATGGCGCATTTCGGGCATTCAAAATGTTCGCCGTCTAAATATCCGTGAGAGGGGCAAATAGAAAAGGTTGGGGTTAGGGTAATATACGGCAAATGAAATTTTTCAAATGCTCTTTTGACTAAATTTTTTGCCATTTGAGGGTCTGAAATTCTCTCTCCTAAAAATAAATGCAAAACTGTTCCTCCTGTATATTTTGTTTGGAGTTCGTCTTGTAATTTTAGCGCCTCAAAGGGGTCTGTGGTATAGTCAACCGGCAAATGAGTTGAATTTGTATAATAAGGAATTTCTTTTGTGCCAGCTGTAATAATATCCGGATATTTTTCTCTGTCGGTTCTTGCCTGGCGATAACTTGTTCCTTCGCCGGGCGTTGCCTCTAAATTATACATATTGCCTGTTTTTTCCTGGAATTTAACCATTTTTTCTCTCATAAAATCTAATACTTCTAAAGCAAGTTTTTTTCCGTTTTTTGAAGATATATCCTCTCCTAAAAAATTTAAAAGGGCTTCGTTCATCCCTATTAATCCAATTGTTGAAAAATGATTTCCAAAATAAGAATTTCTAATGCTTTTAACGCCGTCTAAATAGTGCCTTGAGAAAGGATAAAGTCCTTTTTCTATAAAGTTTTCCAGGGCTTTTCTTTTTATTTCTAAAGACTCTTTTGCCAAGTCCATTAAATGCCCCAGTCTTTCAAAAAAATCTTTTTTAGTTTTAGAAAGATATCCGATTCTCGGCAAATTCATAGTCACCACTCCAATACTGCCGGTAAGGGGCTGTGAACCAAATAATCCGCCACCCCTCATTAAAAGTTCTTTGTTGTTCAAACGAAGCCGACAACACATACTTCTGAAATCTTCCGGCTTCATATCTGACTGCAAAAAATTTGAAAAATAATTTATTCCGTATTTGGCCGTTGCTTCCCACATTGCGTTAAGGTTGGGATTGTCCCATTCAAAATCTTTTGTGACAGAAACGGTAGGGATTGGAAAAGTAAAAGGCCTTCCCTTGGAATCTCCCTCCATTAAACCTTCATAAAAGGCCTTAATAAACATATCCATTTCCGGCTGAAATTCTCCGTAGGTTTCATTTTGCGGTTCTCCTCCGATTATTACAGGCTGTTTTGCTAAAAACGATGGCGGTTTAATATCTAAAGAAACGTTTAAAAAGGGTGTTTGAAAACCAACGCGGGTTGGCACCATACAGTTGTACAAAAATTCCTGCATTGCCTGTTTTACTTGTTTATAAGTTAAATTATCGTATCTGATAAACGGGGCCAAAAGGGTGTCAAAATTAGAAACAGCGTTGGCTCCGGCTGTTTCTCCCTGAAGAGTATATAAAACATTTACCAGCTGGCCTAAGGCGGTTCTTAAATGTTTTGGCGGCTTGCATTCTATTTTTCCCATTACTCCGCCAAAGCCCCTTCTTAAAAAATCATATAAATCCCAGCCGGCGCAATACGGCGAAAGAAGTTCTAAGTTATGAATATGAAAATCCTCGTTAAAGGCCGCCTCTCTTACTTCTTTGGGATAAATTTTGTTAAGCCAGTATTTTTTTGAAACATAAGAGCCGACATACTGATTTAATCCCTGCAAAGAAAAGGTCATATTGGCGTTTTCAGCAATCTGCCAGTCAAGTTCTTTTAAATAACTGTCAATTTTATCTGAAGATTCGTCAGAGATTACTCCCAGTTCTCTGATTTTTCTTCTTTGATCTCTATATAATATATAGGCTCTAGCCGTATCAACCAGGCCTTCTAAAATTAAAACCTCTTCCACGATATCTTGGATTTGCTCAACAGTGGGAATTTCTTCTTTTTTAAAGCGCCTGTTTAAAATTTCTATTGCTTTCTCTGATGCTTTTCTGGATTTTATACCATCGCCCTGTCCAGCGGCTGTAATTGCCTTAAAAACAGCATCTGTGATTTTTTGCTGCAAAAACTCAACAATAGAGCCGTCTCTTTTTTGGACTTTTGTTATATGGTTTGTTATTTTATTTGCTTTTTTCATTGATAAAAAATTGATAAAAAAATGGCCTTAGCCCTTGATTGTTGTAATACTTTAAAATTTTAAAAAAATAAAAAATTTAAACAACAAATTTTTTACCTTTCATAAGATTATTCCATTTTACCTTATCAAAAAAACGGGTCAAGCCCCACTTAAAACACAAAATCTGTGGATAAGTATAAACTATGCCCCATTGGGGCAACAATAAACAAAAAATACTCTTTTTTGAGTATTTTTTGCAATTAATTTGCCAGAATTTCTACGATCGTAGAAATTCTGGCACAACTTTATTTTAAATCGCGGCTATTTTTGCCATAAAATAATCAAATTTTTCCTTGCTGATGTCTATGATTGCTTTTATTTTTCTGGAAACTTTCCTTTTTTTCTTCACAACAATCTTTTTCTTGGCAACAGGCTTTTTCTTTTTTGCGACAATCTTTTTCTTGACAACTATTTTCTTTTTTCTGGCAATGGGCCTTTTCTTAGCCGCGGCTTTCTTCTTTTTATTTTTTTTCATATTTTTTATAAATTAATTTACCGCGACTTTCTAAATCCCGTTAAGTTTATCTTTTAACCCATCTATTTGTTTTTTTACCAATTGTTCCTGTTTTTGTTTTTGTAATCTCTCGATCGCCAGCCGCCTTTCCTCATTTATTTCATGAAGTTTATCATCCACTTCCTTAACCATTATTTCTTCCATAGTTAAATCTGCTTTATCCGGGCTGGCTCTTAAAATTTTAGACTCCGCACTCTGCAATAAATCTAATTTGATTCCATCGGCAACTATCATATCTTCTCCACCTAATTGTCTCGTTATTTCGTCAGATATATCCAAAGCTTTTTTTTTGCGATCCCTATAGCGAGATTCTATTTTATCTAATTCTATTTTTTCCTCTGGATTTGATATTTCTTCTGGTTTTGGTGCTAACTCCGATTCCTTTTTCTCTTCTTCGGCTAAAATTAATTCTTCTGCCTCTTGAACCGGTTTTTCTTCCTCTGGCGGTAGTTCTTCTTCTGACGACACTAGTTCTTCTTCGTGTCTATTTATTTCTGACATAAAATTTTTAATTTAAATTTTAATTATTATTTTCGACCTTTAGACCTGTTGCGAAATAAGAATTCGCGCCTAAATTTGAAATTTTGGCTGCAAAATCATAAAATCTCGTCGGCTTATACTCTGTATAAACCTCCTCGATTTTCTGATTTTTCTCTCAAAATTTCTGCATTTCGCTTGCTAATTTTATTTCGCAACAGGTCTTATGCGATTTTTGTGGCGATGACTGTGATTTTTATTTCTCCTTTTTTTAAATTTTCGTCTTTTACAGCCCCAAAAATTATCTGGGCTTTTTGGTCAACATTTTTTGTGATAATGCCGGCGGCTTCTTGAATTTCGTTTAAAGTAATATCATTTCCAAAAACGCTGAATAAAACCCCCTTTGCCCCTTTAATGGAAAAATCCAGCAAGGGAGAGTTTATGGCTATGTTGGCGGCTTCGGTTGCCCTGTTTTGGCCGCTGGCCCTGCCTACCCCGAAAAGTGTTCTGCCTGAATCCTTCATAATAGAAGCCACCGAAGCAAAATCAATATTTATAATGCCTGGCACCAAAATCAAATCTGTAATGCCCTGCGCAGCTTCTGCTAAAACCTGATCGCAAATCCAAAAGGCATTTGATACGGTTGTCTTTTCGTCTATTATTTTTAAGAGCTTGTCGTTTGATATAACCAACAAAGAATCAACTTTTCCGTTTAAATTTTCTATTGCCTCCTCTGCTATTTTTTTTCTTTCTTCGCCCTCAAAAGAAAAGGGAGTTGTTACCACAGCTATGGTTAAAATGCCAAGATTTTTTGAAAGCTCGGCAATAATCGGCGAAGCGCCGCTACCGGTTCCCCCACCCATTCCGCAGGTGACAAAAACCATATCTGCTCCTTTTATAATTTTTAATAATTCTTTTTTGCTTTCCTCTGCTGCTTTTTTTCCTAAATCTACATCCATTCCAGTGCCAAGCCCCCTGGTAATTTCTTCGCCGATTAAAACTTTGTTTTGAGTTTTACAAAAATGAAGAGCCTGATTGTCTGTGTTCACGGCAATTAATTCCACCTGCTGAATATTTAATTTTGCCTGCCTGCGCAGGCAGGCCATTCGGGAAACGGTATTAGAACCCGAGCCCCCCACTCCAATAACTTTAATTTTGGGATCCATATAATTTATGGAAGGAAGTGCTTAAATATTTTTTTAATTTTTAACCACCACCCCCTTGCAAATCCCAGTATACCTTCTTCGTCGTCAAAATCAACCCCTCCCAAAGCCAGCCCGGCAACAGTGGCCAAAGAAGGATCTTCTTTCAGGCCGTAAATGCCTTTTGGAATCCCAATTTCACAAGGAAGCTTTAAGGCAATTTTTGTAAGCTCTTTTATTTTTGGCAAATTTGCTCCTCCGCCCGTTAAAACTATTCCGCCTGGCAATAATTCTTGTCTTCCGATTTTTTTCAATTCTTTTTGAATCAAATCTAAAATTTCAGAAACCCTCGGTTCTATAATTCCCACCAGGCTTTTCTTTGTAAAAAAAATTGAAGATGATTCATCAAAAATTTCTATTTTATTTGAAACGCCTTTTAGTCCGCGCTCTTTTTTTTCGCCGGCTGTTTTATTTTCTTGATTAACTTCCGGTTTTCCATTTATGGAATACTTAATTTGGCGGCGCAATAAATTATCTGCTTTTAAAAGCAGGCATAAGCCATATTGCTTTTTTATGCTTTCTGCAATAGAAACATCTGTGCGCAGCCCAATGGCTATATCGTTGGTAATATTGGCTGATCCAATTGGAAAAACAGCAAGATGTATTAATTCCCCTTCTTCAAAAACCGCCAAGCTTGTAGTATTTGCCCCAAAATCAATTAAAGCAACCCCCAGCTCTTTTTGCTGGGGAGTTAAAACAGCTTTTGCTGCGGCCAGGGGAGAGGGTATTACGTCATTAATTTGTATTTTTGAATTTAAAACAGCCTGAGTAAGGTTTGTAAAATACTGCTGGAAATAACAGAGCAAAAGCACTTTTGCTTCCAATCGTATGCCCATTAGATCTAACGGTTGTTTTATTCCTTTTTGATCATCAATAATAAATTCTCTGGGAAAAACGTCCAGCACCTCTTCGTTATGGGGGATATTTATGGCTTTTGTGGCCTGTAAAACCCTTTCTATATCTTCTTTAGAAATTCTTTGGTCTGCCCTGGAAACAGAAATTATTCCGTCAGAAGGAACAACATAAATATGACTGCCTCCGATATTTACAAAAACAGAGGTGATTTTTCTATTGCATTCTTTTTCAGCTTTTGCTATTGCTAGCTGGACATTTTTTGAAGTTTCTTCCACGTTAAAAACCGCTCCTTTTCTTAATCCAAAAGAAGGAACCTCAACATATGCCAAAACTTCCCATTCTTTTCCTTTTTTCTGGGCAACCAAACATTTGACAACGCTTGTCCCAATGTCTAAGCCTGCAACTATTTGACCATTCATAAAAAATTTTTGGTTTTAAATTTCAAATTACCGACGATAAATAATGCTCTTCTTTTTTTTCCATTATTTCTGCTTCTTTTTTTGTTTTTTCGTGGTTATATTCTAAAAGATGCAAAATCCCGTGTGTTAAAACTTTTGTTAATTCTTCTTTAATGCTGGTTTTATATTTTTTAGCGTTTTCTTTTACAAATGCGGGGCAAATAATCACCTCGCCCAAATCATCTTTTAAAACTTGAAGCTTAAAACTTGAGACCCCGCCAAAAGACAAAACATCTGTCGCTTTATTTTTTTTGCGATATTTTTTATTAAGCTTTCTTATCTCGCCAGTTGGAACAAAAACAACAGACAAGTTTTTCTTTTCTTTATTTTCGCCTTTTAATACTTTTTTTGCAACACCTGTGAAAAACTTTTTATCCACAGCGAGGCCCGCAAGATTATTTATCTCAATCATTTCCTTATTTTAACTTAATTTTACTTTTTTTCAAAATTCACGCGATAAAATAAAAATAGGCAAGAGCCCATTTCCTATTTTTGTATCCAGATTTTAATTATCAATTATTTAAAATTCTACTTTTCACAATAGTTATCAAGTCGTGCTCTGATTTATAAATTCCGTGGCGAGAAAATACTATTATTTTATAACAATCCATATTAATCATTTGAAAGACAACGCGGTATCCTTTTGATTTGCCTACACTTTCTCTCATCGGAACAACCCTGCCCTTATAAATTTTACATTCGCCAAAACCGGGGAAAGCTTCTATGGCTGGTGTTTCTCTTAACCCCTTCAAACAAAAAAGACGCTCCCATGCCTCCAATGACTCGTGAGGTGCTGGAAAGCGTCGCAGGTCTTTTAAGTCTTTTTCAATGTCTTTATGCCGAATAGTCTTCATGCGCTTACATATTGGCCATTTCTCCGTATTTATTGCGATAATACGATAGATTATAGTCGATAACGCTATTTGGCTTTGTTGCAATCCATGGCGCTTCTCCATGGCTTGCATTTTTCATCTCGGCGCCCGAAAATTTTTCCCATTTATTGGCGATTTCTTCCATCATTAATAATTCCTCTTTTGAAAATAAATTTATATCAAATTCTTTCAACGACTCAATGTGCTGTTGGTCATTATAACCAGAACCAATTTTTCTTTTAGTAATTTTAATATCTTTACCGTTCATCTCTTTTAATATTTTCTCTGCCATCCTTGGAATTGGGCCATTATCAAATCTTAAATATTCGTCTCCTGACACGGGCTTCCCGTATTTTTCAAAATAATCAAAATCCAAAAAGTATAATAACTTCATTATTTTTAATTTTCCAAGCGTGCCATTTTTTATCTTATTTGCAAAAAACAAGATAAGATTTTTGTATTTTTTCTCGTTTATTTTAACCATAAATTGATTTATTCTATTATAACACAATCAAATAAAAAACCAAGATACTAAAAGATGGGTACTTCCCAAATCGTTTTTAATAATTTTTTGAATACTGCTGTTTTTATTTCTCAACTAATTTTTAATTTTATACAAAAAGGCTCCTAACCCCCCCTTTTTTTCTCGTACTTGTCAATCGTAACAAACTGCCTTAATTAAAAGTTTTGAAATAAAAAAACCTCTCAGAAGATTTCTCTTCGTCGAGGCATACGAAGCATTAAAACTTCGCAGTTACGATCTGTCACAACATAATCTTGCGCTTACTTGTTGAACTAACTTTTCGCATTAAATGTCGCCACAAGATGATAATGTTATAGAAAAAATTCTAAATTCATAGAATAAAACATTTCAATTTTGGAAAAATTTTCCGAAAGAGCTAAATAACGAAAATAATCCACTTCAACCAAAAAGCGGGCTTGCCCGCTTTTTGGTTTTTTCTATTTAGACAATAATTCTTTTACGATTTTTGAAATTTCACCGGAGTCCGCTTTGCCTTTTACTTTTGGCGCCAAGTCTGCCATTATTCTGCCCATATCTTTTATTTCTTTGGCTCCTGTTTTGTTTATTGATTCTTCAATTATTTTTTTCAATTCTTCTGTTGAAATTTGTTTTGGCAAATATTTTTTTAAAATGGCGACTTCTTTTTTTTCTTTGTCTGCCAGTTCCTGCCTATTGCCTTTTTCATATAATAAAATTGCGTCTTTTCTTTTTTTTATTTCAGAAGATATAACATCAATTGTTTCTTCATCTGTTAAATAGGACTCTTTTATTAAGTCTTCTTCTTTCAACTCCGGCTTTAACTTTGAAATTTTATATCTTTTGTCTTTTTCTTTTGTAATAATAAAGGCCAAAACCATGCGCAAAACACCGGCAGTAAAATTATCTCCGCCTTTTAGCGCTTCTGTCGCGTCTTTTTGAATTTGTTGTTTTAACATTATTATTTCGGCTTCCCCGTTAGAAACCTTGCGCAAAAAGAATTTTAATCTATTTTTTATAATTGGTTTCTAACGGGGCTTTGCCATTTTTTCTGCCTGCTTTCTTTCTTTTCTTATTTTTTCCCTTCTTAAAACCGACCTCTTTTTTGACAAAGCTGATTTTTTTCTTTTATGAAATTGTTTGCTTCTTACTTCAAGCAAAACACCGGACTGCCTTACTACTTTGGTAAATCTGTGAACCAGGCTTTGAGAGGTTTCCCTGTCTTTTTTTCTTACTTCTAACATAAAAAATTATTTTTTAATTTTGTTTTTCATTTCTTTTACGACCTTGTCTAATTTAATTTCTTTTTGGGCTCCTGTATCCATATCCCTTAAAGTAACAAAATCTTCCAGCGCTTCTTTCTGCCCAAAAATTAAAACATATTTTATTCCCAATTTATTGGCAACTCTTAGCTGCGCCTTTAAAGAATCTTTTGAAAAAGATTCTGCAACCGGAATCTTGGCTTCTCTGAATTCTTCAAAAAGCTTTAAGCTTTTTCTTTTTGCCAGCTGCCCTAATTGGGCTAAAAATATTTTTGCTTCTTTTTGGTTCTGGGATAATTTTACTTCTCTGGTTTTCATTAAATTCACAATTCTTTCTGTTCCTCCCGCAACTCCGCAGGCAGGAGTGTCTCTGCCTCCTAAAATTTTTACCAAGCCGTCGTATCTTCCCCCCCCAATTAATGTTCCTTGGTTTTTTCCCTCTTCGCTGTTTTCTGAAATTTCAAAAACGGTCTTTGTATAATAATCCAGCCCTCTGACCAAGCACGAATTTAAAGTGTATGGCAGTTGCAGTTCGTCTAAAAATTCCAAAACCTGTTTAAAGTGCAAGTGACAGCTCTCGCATAAATGGTCAATTATCTGAGGAGCCCCTGCTTTTATTCTTTGGCATTTTTCTTCTTTGCAGTCTAAAATTCTCAAAGAATTTTCTTTCAACCTTCTCTGGCAATCTGAACATAAAGAAGATTTTCTTGACCTGAAGTAGCTTGTTAATATTTTTTTAAAATAGGGCCTGCATTCTGTATCTCCAATGCTGTTTACCTCTATCATCAAATTTTTAAAACCTAAATCTTTCAAAATATCATAACTCATCTGAATAACTTGTCCGTCTATTGAAGGGTTCTTTTCTCCTAGGGCTTCAAATCCAAATTGATAAAATTGTCTGTATCTTCCGGCTTGGGGCCTTTCATGCCTAAAACAAGGCCCATAATACCACAACTTTACAGGCTGTGGAAGGTTGTGCATTCCGTGTTCTATATAGCTTCTTGCTATTGACGAGGTATATTCCGGCCTTAAAGCCACCAAATCTCCGCCCTTTGTCCTAAATGTGTACATCTCTTTTTCAATAATATCTGTTCCTGTCCCCGTGCCTTTTAAAAAAACTTCGGCCTGCTCTAAAATTGGCGTGTCTATTTTTTGAAACCCATAATAACCGGTAATGTTTTCAACCGATTTTTGAACTTTTTGAAAATAGGGCTGATCTTCGGGCAAAATGTCGTGCATTCCTGTCAAGCTTTGAATTTTTAATTTATTCATTTTGCTTTATTTTTAATAAATTGGCGTTTCAATTTGAGATAACGTTGTTATGGGAAAAATTCTTAAATAGGCTTTGCCGATAATATATTCTTTTGAAAGAATTCCCCATCTTCTTGAATCAAAAGAATATTCTCTATTGTCTCCTAAAACAAAATATTCATCTGGCCCCAAAACAATATTTATATCACCTTCGGTTTTTAGGTCGTCTGGAAGATATTCTTCGTTCAGCGCAAAACTGTTATTTTTGTAAATTGTTATTTTACCTTCTTTAATTTCTACGGTTTCACCGGGCAGGCCTATAATTCTTTTAATAAACCGCTGGGCTGTATCTTTTGGATATTTAAAAACAATTATATTTCCCCTTTGTGGCTCTGTAAACCTGTAAGATATTTCGTCAACAATTAAATAATCTCCAGATTTCAAATTGGGCACCATTGATTCTCCCCTTACAATAAAAGGCTGAAATAAAAAATAACGTATGGGTAAAACTATTACCAAGGCAATAACAACTATCTGGATAATTTCCCAAACAAACGGCAAAAAACTTTTAATGCCTCTTTTACCTATTTTTTTTTCTTCAACTCCTGCCTGTGGGGACAGGCCATTATTTATTTTTGCTTCTTTGTTATTGTCTTCTTCCATAATTTTCTATTCTATTGCGTTTTATTGTATCATATTTTTTTATTATTGCAAGTTTTGGGTTTTATAATAAAAAGGAGCTGCAACAAATTTTGCCGCAGCTCCACAGAAAAAAGAAGGTTGGCCCTTATCGGACGGTTGCGGCGCTTCGCCGCCTATAGCAGGGCTTTTGCCCTGCCACCCCCAGGCCGTTTTCATCACCTCTCTTTTGTCCCTGCAACTGCAAGAGACGACACACCGCCAGCGGGTGGACCCAAACACAAAACTCCTTTTTCAAAAGACGGCATAGACTCAAAAGAGAGTCTTGCCTTGTGGCGTTTCCGTTGAATCGAGACGCCATTGCCAGGATGAACACCTTGTGTTCGGGTTTGAGACGGCGGTGTGTGCATATCTTCTTGCACATAGAGATTCCTTCCACAAACTGGGTTAGAGAAGTTGGAAAAACAGTGCCTCTTCTCTGTTTCCTTGAAAAAGAGAAAAACGCCCGTGTTTCTATATGCACCTCCTTTCTTTAAAATTGGCTCAGAAAGAAGAAAAAACAGACGCTGATCACCTCCTTTCTTTATATTGAACGTGCTAATTTAGAGTATATCTCTTTTAAAAAACAAAGTCAAATTTTGTTTTAATTTAATAAATAATTGTTTTTAAGTTCTTTATTAATTTTTAAATAATCGGGGATTGTTTTTTCCACCAAATTCCAAAACTTATAAGAATGATTGAATTCCGCTAAATGACAAAGCTCGTGAACCACAAGATAGTCAGCCAGTTTATTTTCTAAAAAAACAATTTTATAATTAAAGTTCAAGTTTCTTTTTTTAGAACAGCTTCCCCACCTTGTCTTTTGATTTTTAATTCTTACTTTGTAAAACTTAAATTTGTAAAACGCGTTAAATTTGCCAATTTTTTCTTCAACAATTTTTCGCGCCCGCTCTTTATTTTTTAAAAAATTATTTCTGCCGCCTGCCTTTCTTCGGGGTTTTGACAGACGCCTAATTTTTCTTTTAAAAATTATAATATATTTTTTCATAATATAGATTATTCATCATAAACTAAAAAATGCAAAAAGAAAATTTGAAAAATTTAGATAAAAAGAGTAAATTAAAATAAACAATAAAATTTAAAATTTTATGATTATAATAATCGGACTGGGGAATCCCGGCGAAAAATTTAAAAACACCAGGCATAATGCCGGCTTTATGGTTTTAGATAGTTTTGCAAAAGAAAATGATTTTCCGGAATTTAAAATACAAAAAAAATATAACGCCTTAGTTTCAGAGAATATTATAAACGAACAAAAAATTTTGTTGGCAAAGCCTCAGACTTTTATGAATGAATCGGGAAAAACCGCTAAAAAAATTTTAAAAAATAATAAATCAGAGACAGACAACCTTATCGTAGTTCACGATGATATTGATTTGCCTGTTGGAAAAATAAAAATAGTTAAAGAAAGGGGCTCAGCCGGCCACAAAGGAGTAGAATCAATAATCAAAAACATCGGCAATAACGGATTAATAAGATTTCGCCTAGGCATAAATCAAAAACAGTACCACCGACCCATCGGTGGTACTAAAAAAGCAAAAGAGGTTGTGCTTGAAAAATTTTCAAAAGACGAACAAAAAATAATAGACCAAGCAATCCAAAAAACCGCCAGCGCTCTCAATTTTATAATAAAAAACGGCCTAGAAAAAGCCATGAATGAGTACAATAAATAAAATAAATCAGGTGTTGATAGTTAGCATTACCCCCTATTTTTTAGATAAGGAGGTTTTTTGGTTTCAAGAAAATTTAGAAGAAATTTTGCGGGCAAGTAAAACCCAGTCCTTTTTTCAGGACAATATTATTTTTTTAAAAACCGGCTATGATTGTAATTTCTCTAATTTATTGAGAAAAATAGACGAAATGGGATATGAAAGGGTTTTTAAAATTCAAGAGCAGGGGGAGTTTTCGCAAAGAGGCGGAGTTATTGATATTTTTCCCGTCAACTTAATCCATGCAATAAGGTTGGATTTCTTGGGAAACAAAATTGACTCAATAAAACTGCTTGACACAGAAATAAAAGACGAAAAAAGGGCGAGAGATATTTTAAAAAACAGGCTAAAATCGCAAAAAATCTTTTCTGATATTAAAAATTTAAAACCGGGAGATTATTTAACGCACTTAGACCACGGAATTGGAAAGTTTGTCGGGTTTGAAGAATTTTCAATTTCAAAATCTAAATTTCAAAACAATTTTAAAATTAAAATTTCAAATGACGAAAAACAAAAATATTATGTTTTAGAATATGCCAGCGAAGACAAATTATATGTGCCACTGGGTTTAGAAAGAAAACTTTCAAGATATGTGGGGTTTGCAGACCCCAAGATTTCTCGGCTGGGATCTAATTTGTGGCAAAAAACAAAAAGAAAAATAAAAGAAGGGGTAGAAAAATTAGCCAAAGAACTTTTGGATTTATACGCAAAAAAAGAAATTGCGAAAAGAACTCCTTATTTGCAAGACAAAGAATTAGAAGAACAATTACGGTCTTCTTTTATATACGAAGAAACACCAGACCAAACGCAGGCCATTGAAGATATTAAAAAAGACCTAATCAAAGAAACGCCAATGGACAGGATTGTTTGCGGAGATGTTGGTTTTGGAAAAACAGAAATAGCCATAAGAACCGCCCTGCTGGCCGTTGCAAACAACAGGCAGACAGCCCTAATATGCCCCACAACAATCTTGGCCAACCAGCATTTTAATAACTTTAAAGAAAGATTTAAAAAATTTCCTGTCCAAGTAGCCATGCTCTCAAGACTTCAGAGTAAAAAAGAGCAAAAAAAAATAATTGAAAATTTAAAAGGGGGGAAAATAGATATTATTATCGGCACGCACAGAATTTTGTCTTCTGACGTAGGGTTTAAAAATTTGCAATTATTGATTATTGACGATGAACAGCGATTTGGAGTAAAACAAAAAGAAAAATTAAGACAGCTTAAATTGTCTTTAGATGTTTTAAGCCTGTCGGCCACTCCTATCCCAAGAACCATATATCTAGCGCTTTCTTCTTTTAAAAATATAAGTCTTATTCAAACTCCGCCCAAAGGCAGAATAGCCATAAACACGCAGGTTTTGCCGTATAATTCAAAAATTATAAAAGAAGCGATAAAATTTGAACTAAAAAGGAATGGCCAGGTTTATTTTTTGCACAACAGAGTCCAAACCATTGAAAAAACAAAACAGGAATTGCAAAAATTAATTCCCGAAGCAAAAATAGCCGCAATCCACGGAAAGATGCCAGAAAAACAATTGATAAAAACAATGAGTGGCTTTTCTCGTCGGGACATTGATGTTTTGGTGGCCACTACAATTATTGAAAACGGGTTAGATTTTCCTAATGTAAACACTATAATAATAGAAAACGCTTTAAAACTGGGCCTTTCTCAGGCGCACCAGATAAGGGGAAGAGTCGGCAGATCAAATATAGAAAGTTTTGCTTATATGTTTTTTTATAAAAAAAATATTACGCCCTTGGCCAAAGAAAGATTAAAAACATTGGAAGACGAAAAAGAATTGGGGGCTGGTTACAGAATTGCAATTAAAGATTTGGAATTAAGAGGGGCCGGCAATATTTTGGGCAAAGAGCAATCGGGCGCCATAAACAAAATCGGGCTTAATTTATATTGCCAAGTTCTTTCTGAAGCAGTTGAAAAACTAAGGCAATAAAATAGACCTGTTGCGAAATAAGATTAGCAAGCGAAATAAAGCAATTTTTAGCGAAAATTTGGAAAAACGAGGAGGTTTATACAGGGTATAAGCCGACGAGTTTTTATAAATTTGCAGCAAAAATTGCAAATTGCAGCGCGAATTCTTATTTCGCAACAGGTCTAATATATAAAAATTGCAAATGCCACGCTTATTCTGATATAGTATAGTTAAACAGAAATAAAAATTTTATGGATTTAATTATAGTGGAAAGCCCCACAAAATCTAAAACCCTGCAATCGTTTTTAGGAAAAGACTATAAAGTTTTGTCGTCTTTTGGACATGTAAGAGATTTGCCAAAAGGAGAACTTGGAGTAGACGTTGAAAATAACTTTGAACCAAAATATATTGTGCCCACAAAAGCCAAAAAAACAGTTTCTTTGCTAAAAAAAGAGTCTTCATCGGCTGACAGCACCATTTTGGCAACCGACGAAGACAGAGAGGGTGAAGCAATTGCCTGGCACTTAGCAGAAGCATTAAAATTGAAAAACCCAAAAAGAATTGTCTTTCACGAAATAACCAAAGAAGCCATTCAAAAAGCATTAAAAAATCCAAGAAGCATTGATATAAATATGGTAAACGCCCAGCAGGCAAGAAGAATTTTAGACAGGATTGTTGGCTATAAGCTGTCTCCTTTTTTATGGAAAAAGGTGGCAAAGGGCCTGTCGGCAGGAAGGGTGCAATCTGTGGCTGTAAAATTTGTTGTTGACAGAGAAAGAGAAATAGAAAAATTTATACCGCAAGAATATTGGAGCGTTGAGGCTGCGCTTGAAAAAAATAAAAAAGAATTTACCGCTTTTTTGGCCAAAAAAAATAAAGAGCCAATAACAAGGCTTGAAATAAAAAACAAAAAAGAGGCAGATAAAATTTTAGAGGATTTAAAAAATGCAAATTATGTAATAGAAAATGTTGAAAAAAAAGAAACCAAAAAAAATCCTTTTCCGCCCTTTACAACAAGCGCCTTGCAGCAATCTGCTTGGCAGAGATTTCATTTCCCAGCTAAAACAACAATGCAAACGGCCCAGCGGCTTTACGAACAGGGGTTTATCAGCTATCACAGGACAGATTCTTTAAATTTATCTGAAACATCTTTGTTTGCCGCTAAAAAATTTATTGCAGAAAGCTTCGGCATTAATTATTGGGCGGGAAAATTAATAAGGTATAAAGCTAATAAAAACGCCCAAGAAGCCCATGAGGCCATAAGGCCGACCATTGCCAGCAGAACACCAGAATCATTAAAAAATACAGATTCAAGGCAGTTGAAATTATATACTATTATATGGCAAAGATTTATTGCCTGCCAAATGTCGCCGGCTTTATTTGATTCTGTTTCTTCTGATATTAAAGCTAATAATTATACATTCCGCGCAAACGGTCAAACATTAAAATTTGATGGCTTCTTAAAGATCTACCCGGTAAAGTTTGAAGAAAAAGAGCTACCCGGTTTAGAAAAAAATGATAATTTAAACCTTATAAAATTAACTCCTTCTCAACATTTTACAGAGCCCCCCGCAAGATATACCGAAGCAAGTTTAATTAAAATTTTAGAAAAAAACGGCATAGGCAGGCCCTCTACATATGCCCCCACCCTGTCTACCATACAGGAAAGAAATTATGTTGCAAAGAATGACCAAAAAAGATTTTTCCCAAATGAAATGGGAATAATAGTCAATGATATTTTGGCGCAAAATTTTCCGCAAATAGTTGATATTGATTTTACGGCTAAAATGGAAAAAGAATTAGACGAAATAGCTGAAAAAAAAGACACTTGGATAAAAACATGCAAAGATTTTTATGTTCCCTTTGCCAAAAATTTAGAAGAAAAATACAAAGAAGTAAAAAAAGAAAACACAGACATCAAAACAGATAAAATTTGCCCGAGGTGCGCGAAACCAATGGTAGAAAAACTGGGAAGATTCGGCAGGTTTTACGCATGCGCCGGTTTTCCGGATTGCAAATACACAGAATCTTTAGAGTCGGTTGATTTGGGAATTATTTGTCCAAGGTGCAAGGTCGGTAAAATAGTTGTCAGAAAAAGCAAAAGAGGAAAAATTTTTTACGGCTGCGACCTTTATCCAAAATGCGATTTTGCCTTATGGGACAAGCCCGTAAATGAATTTTGCAAAAAATGCGGTTCTATTTTGGTAGAAACAAAAAATAAGCAAATAAAGTGCGGTAATAAAGAATGCAAACAATCAACGCCATCAGAAAAATTATAGGAAAAAGCGAAAATCCGAAATTAATCGCGGATGTTTTTGAATTTTCAAAGCAAGCCTATAAAGAAAAATTCCGAGCTTCCGGCGAAAACTATATTGAACACGCCACAAGGGTGGCTTCTATCTTAAGCCGCATGGGGCTTGATGTTGTGACTATTGCGGCCGCTTTGTTGCATGATATAGCCGACGATATGCCAATGTCTTCCCAAAAAATCCAGCTTTATGAGATTGAAAAAAAGTTTGGCAAAGAAATTGCATATTTGGTGGAAAAAATTTCAGGGCTTCCCAAAATCCGCTATTCTTTAACAATAAATATAAATGAAAAAAAACTCTTTACCAAAGAAAAAATTGAAAACTTAAGAAAAATGTTTCTTGCTTTGGCCGAGGATTTAAGGGTGGTATTAATAGAGCTTGTTTCCCGTCTTGACGGATTAAACTCCCTGAGCCACCTGGCAGAAAACCAGCAAAAACTATATGCCCTAGAAACATTAGAAATTTTTGTGCCCGTAGCCAACAGATTAGGATTGGCAGAAATCAGAAGAAGGCTTGAAGATTTGTCTTTTTATTATTTGTTCCCGGAAAAATTTAAATGGATAGAAATAAATATCAAAGAACCTTTTGAAAAAAGAGAAATATATCTTAAAAAATTCATACCCCGTTTAAAAAAAATATTAAAATCTGAAAGAATAAAATTTTTAGACATAAATTGGAGAGCAAAGTCATATTGGAGCACCTATCAAAAACTCATAAAGAAAGATATGAATTTTGAAAAAATCCATGATTTATTGGCTTTAAGAATAATAGTCAAAGACATTCAAGACTGTTATAGGGTTCTGGGGGTAATACATAAATATTACCAGCCCATTTCAGAAGAAATTAACGATTATATAGCTAAACCCAAGGTTAATGGATACAGGTCTTTGCATACTACGATTTTCAGCGATAAAGAAAAAACAACTGAAATCCAAATCAGGACAGATCAAATGCACAAAGAGGCGGAATACGGCGTCTGCGCGCATTGGTCATATAAAGAAAAAATTGATATAGAAAGAGAAAAAGATAAATTTGTCTGGACAAAAAAAATCCCCGAATTCTGGAAAACGTTTAAAATTGATTTCTTTTCAAAGCAGGTTTTCACTTTTACTCCAAAGGGAGATGTGGTTGTTTTGCCAAAAGGGGCCACTCCCATTGATTTTGCCTATGCAATCCACTCAGAAATTGGAAACCGTTGCGAATTATCAAAAATAGGAGAAAAAATCGTGCCTCTTTCTCATTGCTTGGAAAACGGAGATATTGTAAAAATTATAACAAACAAAAAGAAAAAACCCTCTCCAGACTGGTTAAGATTTGTTAAAACAAACATGGCCAGGTCGCACATTAAAAAAGAAACCGAGAGGGAAGAGCCTTTGTTTAATTTTCCTATTCCTGTTTTTATAAAAAAGAAAATACTTGAAATTTCAGAAAAGGTTAAAAAGAAAAAAAGCGAGAAGGAACTGATAAAAAAAGAAGGCCCGAAGCAAATTTATTTAGCCGGCCAAAAAGGCATGCTAATTACAAAAGCAAAGTGTTGCAATCCAGGTCCAGAAGATAAAGTAAGGGCATATATTACAAAACATAGGTCTGCTGTTTTGCACAGAACAGCCTGCGAAAACTTTAAAAAATTGGCAGAAAATTCGCCAGACAGGGTAATTAACGCTTCGTGGGAATAATTTATGAAAAAAAATTCTCTAAAGATTGCCGTTATAGCTCCTCCCCTTACAACCGTTCCGCCAAAAGGACATGGAGGAACTGAAAGAATTGCTTATGAAATGGCAGAGGGTTTTAAAAAGAGAAACCACAAAGTGGCGCTTTTTGGCGCAGGATCATGCAAAACCTCAACTAAATTTATCCAAATTTTAAAACAAACAATAGAAGAAAGAAAAAATGATATTGCTTTTACAGAATCATTCAGGCTATTAAGAGTAGAAACTATCTATTTGGCAAAAATAATAAAAATAATTTTAAAAAAAGAAAAAAAATTTGATGTTATTTTTAATCATTCAAAAAATAATTATCTTTTTTTGCCTCTAACTCCTTTTATTAAAATTCCTATTATAAATATTCTCCATCTGCCACTTTTTAAGGAGGCAGAAGAGTTTTATTCTAAATTCAAAAATTCTAATATTATAACTGTTTCTAATAGTCAAAGAAAGGGATTTTCTAGAATCAAATATTTGGCCACCGTTTATAACGGTGTCAACGCTGAAAAATTTAAACTATCTAAAAAACCAAAAAATTATTTTTTGTTTTTAGGGGTAATGGGGTGTCACAAAAACCCAAAAGACGCAATACTGGCGGCAAAAAAGGCTAATGTCAAATTGATTTTAGCGGGCGGAAAAATAAGAGAACCGTATTTTTCAAAAGAAATAAAACCGTTAATTGACGGAAAAAAAATTAATTACATAGGTGAAATTACTTCAGAAAAAAAGAAAATCAATCTTTTAAAAAATGCCAGGGCTCTTCTTTTTCCAATAAAATGGCCTGAACCTTTTGGGCTGGTAACAATTGAAGCAATGGCCTGCGGAACCCCGGTGATTGCTTACCCCAATGGAGCTGTGCCTGAAATTGTTGAAAATAAAAAAACTGGTTTCATTGTAAAAAATGTTTTTGAAATGGCAAAAGCAATAAAAAAAATCGGTGAAATTGATAGAAAAAAATGCAGAAAAAGAGTTGAAAATTTTTTTTCAATAGAAAAAATGATTGATAAATACGAAAAAATCGCTTTTAAAATAGTTGAAAAAAACAAGAAAACAAGATAGAATAAATATAATTAAGCCGCGGTGGCGGAATTGGCAGACGCAATGGATTCAAAATCCATCGTTCGCAAGGACATGTGGGTTCAACTCCCACCCGCGGCACAATAAAAAAATTGGGACGTCCGACGTCCCAATTTTTTTTATATATTGTTCAACATTATTTAAACCAACAACAAAGATATAAATCCCAAAAACAGGCAGTAATAGGCAAATAATGAAAACTTATCGTTGGCCATATATTTGCCTAAAAATTTCAAAGATAAAAATCCAAATATCATTGCCGGCAAAAATCCTGCAACAGAAGCCAATAGTTCGTTTTGTGAAACTTCGTTTATATCAAATATTTGTAAAACCATGGCTCCAAAAATTGCAGGCACTGCCAAAAGAAAAGAAAATTTAAAAGCAGTGTTTCTGTCGGCCCCCATAAATATTGCAGAAGAAATAGTGGCGCCAGACCTTGATATGCTGGGCAAAATTGACACTGCCTGAAAAATACCCACAATTAAAGAATCTAACCAATTTAGCTGTTCTATGCTCTTTCCGGTTTTCTTATAAAATTTTGTTATAAAAATAATTACAGCTGTTATAAAAAACCCGGTGGAAAGCAAAAAAACAGAATTAAACGATTTTTCTATTTGGCTTTTAAACAGCAATCCAAAAGCCGCCGCCGGCAATGTTCCCAGGGCTAAATAAAAAATTAGTTTTGCGTTTTTTTTTATATTAAAAACAATTTCAAAAATATCTTTTCTAAAATAAAAAACCACGGCCAATAATGTGGCTGCGTGCACGGTTGTATCAAAAAAAATCGGGGGCTCTTTCAGGTTAAAAAATTTCTGGAATAAAACCAGGTGTCCGGAGCTGGATATGGGTAAAAATTCCGTTATACCTTGAATAGCGCCCAAAACTACAGATTGAAAAATATCCATGGCAAAGATGAATATAAATAATAAACCAAAAAAGAAGAAATAATGCCTGCAATCATTCCGGCTAAAATATCAGACGGCCAGTGAACCCCAACAAAAACCCTGGAAAAAGAAATTAAAAAACTTAAAATGCCGAAAAAAATTCCAAGGCTCATATTATAAGACGCAACAGCAAAAGATAATCCAAAAAAGAAAGAAGCGTGCCCGGAAGGAAAAGACGGATGTTTTGGTGTTTTAATTAAAGTTTCAGCCCCAATGGCATCTGGCGGCCTTTTTCTTTTATAAAATAAATATATTGTTTCGTTTATTAAAAACCTGGAAAAAAGCGCAATTAAAACCGGCAGAAAAAAAACAGCTCCGCCGCCCGCCGAATAGACAAAAAAAAGAAAAAAAACAAAAAGCAGATAACTGAGGTGTACCGCAAAAAAAACCATAAAAAAATCAAAAATTGGCCATTTGCCGGATGTTTTTCTTATTAGATTAAAAATATATAAATCTAAATTCATAATTTTGTTTAACTGGGCAAGGGAAACTTTTTACAAAGCCTGATTACGTCTTTGCGCAGTTTTATAAGCGTTTTTTTGTCATTATGATTTTCTATTGCTGAATTAATCCAATTGGCAATTATTTTTATTTCTTTTTCTTTCATTCCCCTTGTTGTTATTGCCGGAACTCCTATGCGGACACCGCTTGGATCCATTGGCTTTCTTGGATCGTCGGGTATCATATTTTTATTTATAGTAATGCCAATTTCGTCTAAGGCTTTTTCCGCGTTTTTGCCCGTAATTCCTTTGCTGGAAAAAACATCAACCAAAACCATATGGTTATCAGTGCCGCCGAACATTAGTTTAAACCCGTATTTTTTAAGCTCTTGTTCTAAAACTTTAGCGTTTTTTATAACTTGCTTTGTGTAAATTCTAAATGAAGGTTTCAATGCCTCACCCAAGGCCACCGCCAACGCAGCAATATTATTCATATGCGGCCCGCCTTGAAATCCCGGAAAAACAGCTTTGTCTATTGCCTCTGCAAACTGCTGTCTGCACATTATCATTCCTCCTCTCGGACCACGCAAAGTTTTATGCGTCGTAGTTGTAATAATATCAAAAAACGGGACAGGATTTGGCACGGCCTTACCTGCCACAAGCCCCGCTATGTGGGCTATATCAAACATTGTTATGGCTCCGACTTTTTCTGCGATGTCTCTAAATTTTTCATAATCTATTTGTCGCGTATAAGCAGAAAAACCGGCTAAAATAAGCTTTGGCCTTTCTTGAACCGCCATTTTTTCTAATTCGTCATAATCAATTTTTCCTGAAGCGCCTGTTTTATATCTTACAAATCTATAAATTTTAGCTGATGATGTTACGGGGTGGCCGTGGGTTAAATGTCCTCCATGAGATAAATCCATCCCCAAAACTTTGTCTCCGGGTTTTAAAACAGCGCTGTAAACTATCATATTTGCGGGAGCCCCGGAAAGCGGCTGAACATTAATATGTTCTGCCCCAAAAATCTTTTTTGCCCTTTCAATAGCCAAACTTTCAACAACGTCAGTGTAAGTTTGCCCGCCATAATAACGCCTGCCGGGATACCCTTCGGAATATTTATTTGTAAAAACAGAACCCAACGCCTCTAAAACAGCCTGAGAAACATAGTTTTCTGAAGCAATAAGCTCCATTCCTTTCTGCTGGCGTTTTAGCTCGCCCAATATGGCTTTATAAATTTCAGGATCCTTTTTTTTTAATTCCATAATTTTACTTTTTTATTTTTTGTAAATATCGTGAGTGTCTATGTCGTAATAGATAACTTCGCTATTTTTTAAAAACTGAAAAAGAACCCTGTAATTTTTAGTAATATAAAAAGCCCAAAAATTAGAAAGGGATCCTTTTAGTTTATGAGTATTCAAACTTGGGTGGAGAAAGTTACTTTCAAAAAGTAAAATTTTTCTAAATGCAATTTTCTTAATATCTTTTGAAAGTCTATTAAATTTACTTTCAAAGTAGGGAGTAGTATGTGACTTAAAAATCTTGGGCATATTTGTCTTTTATAAAATCTTTAAAAGACCTCGTTTTTCCCTTTCTTAGTGATAGTTCCCCAGATAAAATTGCCTTTATCGCCCCCCTAAGCTCTAATTTTTCTTTCTCCATTTTTTGCCATTTTTTCAAAGGTAAAACCACCACGCCATTTTTTTCGTCTACCGCTGTTTTCGATAAAATTATATTTCTATTAGCCATATTTTTAATCTAAATTATTTTTTAATATTATCATTTTATAACTTTAATTACAACTCCAATATATGTCCTGTCAATATCTTAATATTTTTTCTCTTCTTCTTGTTAAATCAATGATTTTTGAGGGTTTTGATTTTAGCAAGTTGCCTCCGTCAATTATTAGGTCTGGTTTATTTTTTTGTTTTTTAAACAACGCAATAATTTCTTTTACACTTTTCATTTCAGGCATACCCGAGATATTTACTGATGTTTGCGATAAGGGTTTGTTTATTTTTTTTAATAAATCCTGAATGAATTTGTGTTTTGGAATTCTTATAGCGATTGTCTTTTTGTTCATGACTAATAGGGTCAGACGAGGGTCAGACCCTGACCTGACCCCGAGTACAAAAGTAAATTTACCGGGCCAGTGTTTTTTTAAAATTTTTTCTTGCCTTTTATCAATTTCTGCAATTTCTTTTGCTGTTTTTATATCTTTTACAAAAATAGCCAAAGGTTTTGTCTTTGGCCTTTTTTTTATTTTAAAAATTTTTTCAACGGCTTTTTTATTGCTTGCGTCCGCTAAAAATCCATAAACCGTATCAGTTGGACAAGTTATCACCCCTCCCTTCTTAATTGTTTCCGTTGCAATCTTTAATAAATTTTTATCTTTAATATTGCTAACTTTAAATTTTAAATTTTCATTTTGCATTTTACATTTTAATTTTTAAATTTTTGTTATAACCTCCGTTTTTTAAAAAATTAGAAAATTTTAAAACATCTCCCGGGTTGCCAAAGTCAATCCAGCAGTCTTTTATTATTTTAATTTTAACTTTTTTATTTTTTGCCAAAAGAGAAATGGCGTCTGTAATTTCATATTCTCCGCGCGGAGATTTTTTAATTTTAGATATTTTTTTAAAAATATCTGGCGTAAACTTATATAATCCGGCGTTAATTAGGTTGCTTATATATTCTTTTGGTTTTTCTATTATTTCTTTTAATAATCCGTTGTTAGGAACAAGCACCCCGTATTTTTCGGGATTCTGATGTAAAAGTCCGGCGGCATAGTTATAGTTATCTCTAATATTCATTGCCTTTAAGTCTCTTATTGAATAAAGGTTGTCGCCGTAAAGATATATAAAATTTGATTTGCCAATTATATTTTTAACGCATTTTATAGGGCAGGCAGTGCCATATTCTTTTTCTTTGGGGCCTAAAAATTCATACTGGCTGACAAAGCTTATTTTGCGCTTCTTGCCCGCCTCTGCAGGCAGATTTTTGAGGCAGCAGCTATAATCATCTAAAAATTCTTTCATTAAGTCCTCTTTATATCCCACCACCAAAATAATCTCTTTATATCCGGCGGCCAATAAATTATCTAAAACATACGCTAAAAACGGCCTGTCTTTAACATTAATAAGGTGCTTTGGCTTATTATTAGACAAATGAAGCATACGAGTCCCTTGCCCCGCCGCCGCTATTACAACCTTCATATATTTTTTGCCAAATTAAATGCCTTTTTATTTAATTCTAAGTACTTTTGAGGAATTATTTTTTCTATGGCTTTTTCAACTGATTCCGGCCTTAACGGAATAATTTTTTTAAAAACGCAAAACCCTAAAAGATACAAAGAGCTTACGACTTCGTTATTGAGCTCTTTTTTGCAATTTTCTGAAGCTGGAACCAAATAGAGATTTTTTTTAACTGCGCTTTTTAAATTTTCCAAAACATATTCTTTGGAAATTTTCTTGTCAAAAAAAACAAAATTTTCATTGACAACAAATTTTGTTTCCTTGTTTTTATGGGCAATTGCCCTTAATGCTTCTGTTGTTTCTAAAGAAAAAACTAAATCTGCTTTACCAAAAGAAAACAGCGGGCTGTGCGCTTTTTTGCCAAACCTAATATAGGCCTCAACCGCTCCTCCTCTTTGCGAAAGCCCGTGAAGCTCTGAAGACCTTACATCATACCCTTCAACAAAAGCGGCTTCGTTAATTATTGAAATTAAAGTAATTATCCCCTGTCCACCCACGCCCGTTATGACAATATTAAAATTATTTTGCATAAAAATATTTTAAAAAATTATTAAATTTTAAGACTAAATTTGGTAAAGATAAATTGGCAAACTGCCCTGCTTTCTGTCTATTGCTACCGGTTTCCATCCTTCCATTGGCCAAGCATAAATAGCTATTTTAGCTCCTTTTTTTAATTCTTTTTCAAATTTTTTCTTTAATTTTGGATAAACGCTCTGCATCAAAAAAACATAAATTAAATCGGCATCGTTCAAATTCACATTCCAAAAATCTTTAAATTTTACAACTGCCCTGCTCTTGCAAAAAAATATTTTAACATTTGTCAGAAAATAATTAAAAACGGAAATTTCTAAGCCGGTAGCCTTTGCCCCTTTACTCGCCATAGCAATTATCAATCTGCCGTCGCCACAGCCTAAATCATAAAATTTTATATCTTGTTTTATTTCTAATAATTTTAAAAATCTATCAACATCATTTTTTTTGGTTGGGACCCATGGAGCTGCTCTCCATGAGGCATAAGCTGCAGAAAAAAATAAAATGATAAAAAATAAATATAAAATATCAATAATCATAAAAAATTATTTTTTGCAATAAAATTTTATTTAATCGGCTGTTTATTTTTGTAAATTTAAACACTATCCTGTATAATCCTTTTAATTTCATACAATTCGAGCGGGACAAATTTTACGTTCTTTATTCCTTTATCAGTAAACCATTTTTGCGTTTTCTCAATTTGATTCTGCGGCACCCGAACTTCTTTTATATCCTTTCCTGTAAATTTGTCCCAATACATATCTTCAAATGGAATGTGCGTTGGTTTTTCTCCTCTTGAAAACGTTGTTAAATGCGGTTCTTTCCCTGCCCCTTCAAAAGTGATAAAACATGGAAAGGGATGATCAAGTTCTTGCTCTAATTCATCCCTTAACTCTTTGTTTGGTACATTTGGCAAAAATTCTTTTTTAATTTTATCTCTTTGATTTACATCTTCTCTTTTGTTAAATCTTTCAATAAAATCCCTTCTTCTTTCCTCTATCTGTTCATCTGTAATTTCTTCTGGTTTTACTCCGTCTCTTTTTGCCGACATTTCTCTGATTTCATCTTTGCTTAAAGACGCAAATAATTCTTTAACAAAAACTTGTGGCAAAAATTCCCCTGTTATTTTTTCAGAATCAACAGATAAATATCCGGCAAGCTCGCTTTTTTTAGCACTTGCTCTTGCAAAAATTTGTTGAAAAACTTCTGCATAATGATAATCTGGGTGGCTAACCGAAAGCCCTTTTTGAGTTTCTCTTCCTTCTTGGTAATCTATACTGGTTTCGCCTGTATATTTTCCATATCCGCCAGCAAATCCTTCTTCTAATCCATTTCTTAAAGAAAACGAACTTGTAGAGTGCCATAAAGGAATTTTTACATCAGACAACTCGGAATAATATTCAAGTGTTTGTCTAAATAATTCTAATCTTTGTAATTTTGAAATTTCTAATCCGTCTGCATTAAGTAATATTTCTAAAGCTTTGCCTAATATTTTTGCGTCAACCTGTTCTGGATTTTGCGGCAAAACAGCTTTTCTAAATTCTGTATTATCGGCGCATTGCAAAATAACTCTTTCAACCTCTAAATACTTTGGATCTTCATTCTTAATTTCTGCTCCTTTCTCGTCTCTATATTCTCTTCGTCCGCTAAAATCTAAAGCTTCGCTATCTTGCTCTTCAATATTTTTTTCTGTCTCATTTTTTTCCTCTATAAATTCTTCTTCAAATTTTGGTTCGCCTTCCATTTTGTTTATTTTATTATATTATTTTTGTTTGTCATAGCTTTTCCAAAATTCTCTTTCTGGTAAATCTTCCCCAGATACTTCTTGCACAATATTCTTTAACGTAGCTCTACCTTCAGCTGTTTCGTAATACCAACCCCGCCTCCTATTAAACTCTTGCGACGCTTCTTCAAGATGTGATTTTGGATCTAGATCTGATAAAACTGACTCGGTCACCCCATCTATATCGTTACGGTAAGCGTATAAACGAATTGCGTTGGTTATAATAGTTATCAGTGTATCGTCTTTTTTAATATCTAATCCCAAAACATTGGCTACATTTGCTTCATTTAAATCATAATTATCTTCCGCTGATTCTGCTAAAAGATTGCTTATTTCCCATCTTTTTTCTTCAAGTATTTGCTTTGCTCTCTTTTGTCTTTCTTTAAAATATCTTTTTGTTTCTTCGGCTAGTTTAATTTGAACTTCCCAATTTTGCCGAATTCTTTTCTTTTCTATTTCGGGAAAAAAACGATAACCTTCAAGGTCTCGTCCTGAAATTGGCGTAAATTCTAACCGCGTCCTTTCTCCTTTTTTTGTTTTTGGTTGATCGGTCTCTGTTTTATTTAGTTCTAATTCTGCTTTTTGAGGCGCCAATTCGGCGCTTTTTTCTGACTGCTTAATTAAATCAGACACTTCAGATTCGTCTTTTTCCGCATCTGATTGATGTTCAATTTTTGGTATTTCTCTCATATTGTTTTATAGACCTTACTGATTAAAAATTTTTATGGATCGGAAAATTATGTTACGCGGTAATTTTTCACGACCTTTAATAAAAATCTTTTGTCATTGGGTCTTATTAAAAATTAATAAAAATTTTATTGATCATGCTTTTTTGATTTTTGTCTTCTTTCCAAAAGCGCGCAGATTCTTTTGCAAATTATTACTGAAACTTCGTCTTTTGTTAAAAAATCTTTAATTGTATCTTCCAGCTCTTTAATATTTATCTGGTCAAGAATTTTTATATATTTTACTCCGCAAGCCCTAACTATTTCTTCTATTTTTAATTCTTCTGTTGGCTCTCCCATAGCATTTTGGCCCATTCCTGGATTTTGCTGGTGCCCTGTCATGGCGGTGATTCTATTGTCTAATACAATCAGTAGGGGATTTGATTTATTAAAAACAGCGTTGATTAATGCGTATATGCCCGAATGAAAAAAGGTGCCGTCTCCTATAATAGATATTACTTTTTGATTTGCAACTTGCCCGGAACCGCGCTGAAGAGATTTTACCACGCCGTGGGATATGCCAAGTCCGGCCCCCATGGAAAAAATATAATCTTGTATATTATGTGGAAAAAGGCCGGCTATCATATTGCATCCAATATCTCCGCCAAAAATTGTTCCTTCCGGCGCAACTTTTTTTATTATAGGAAAAACATACAAATAAGGGCACCCCTCGCATAATCTGGCGGTTCTGCGCGGAATTTTTAATCCTAAATTTTTTCCGCCAAAGGCGGACCCGCCTCGGGCGAGAATTTTTAAATTTTTAATCTCGGCAATTGCAAAAATAATTTTTTCAGTATTTAATTCCCCTATTTCCGGCAAAACGCTTTTACCAAAAATCTGTGTTTTTAAATTATCGTCTTTGGCAATAATTTTTATTTCTTTTTCTAAATAAGGGTCTGTTTCTTCTATGACTAAAATTTGTTTTTTATTTTTAATAAAATCTGCAATTTTTTTACTTGGCAAAGGATAAAAAAAACCCAGCTTTAAAACAGGAATATCTATTCCTAATTCTTCAACGGCTTCAATTGTATGCAAATAAGCAACCCCCGATGCCACTATTCCAAGATTGTGGGAGACCCGATGTCCCACAATTTTATTTATAGAGGACTTTTCGGCAAAAACGCGTATTTTTTCTGTTTTTTCCAAAAGTTCTTTTTTCATTTCTAAAACCCGCGGGGGCATTGTGCAAAATTGATGAGGATTTTTTATAAAATTGGGCGTTGAATGTTGGGTGTTGGGCGTTGAGCTTACTTCTACTATTGCCCTCTGATGATTAACTCTGGTTGTGGTTCTCAAAATTACGGGAATATTAAATTTTTCTGAAATTTCAAACCCTAATTTTGTAAAGTCGTAGCATTCTTGAGGATCAGAGGGTTCTAATACCGGCACATGAAATAAATAAGCATAACCCCTTGAATCCTGTTCTGATTGGGCAGAGCTCCAGCACGAAGGGTCGTCGGCCACAACAATAACCATACCTGCTTTTGTTCCGGTATAAGCCAAGGGAAATAAGCTGTCAGAACAGACGTTTATTCCAAAACTTTTCATATTTACCAAAGACTTCAGTCCGGAAAAACTGGCTCCAATTGCAGCTTCTAACGCCACTTTTTCATTGGTTGACCATTCTGCATATATGCCATGAGTTTTAGCAATTCTTCCAAACTCATCTCCTATTTCAGCAGACGGACAGCCCGGATATCCAGAAACAAAATCAACACCCGCTTCCAGCGCTCCTCTGACTATAGCCTCATTTCCCAATAAAACTTTCTTCATATAACTATATTAATTAATTTTTTATAAATAAATATTATTTTTTTAGGTTCTTTTCCCTCCATCCATTTTACTATTTTTTCTGAAGACAAAGCAAGGTTCTTCGCCTCTTTTTCTAAAATGCCGGCCTTGGCTTCTATTTTGTCGCGAACTTTACCGTTAATTTGCACAATAAGCAAAAATTTTTCTTCTTCAATTAATTTTGTATTATATTTCGGCCATTTTTGATTGCAGCATAATCCTTTAAATTTTGCCCCAAACCATAATTCTTCGGCTAAATGCGGGGCAAATGGCGATAATATCTTTAAAAAATCCTCTGAATCTTTTTCGCTTAAATCTTTGTCGGAAATATTCCATGCATTCACAAATTCCATCATAGAACTTACGGCTGTGTTAAACTTCATTTCTCCAATATCTTCTGAAACTTTTTTAATTGTCTTGTGCATTATTTTTTTAAGCTCTATGCCTGCATTGGATTTATTTAATTTTTTCCTGTTAAAGAGTTTATAAATTTTTTCAAGAAATCTTCTTGCTCCCACAACCCCTTTTGCATCCCAGGGAATCATTTGATCAAAAGGCCCCATAAACATTTCATAAACTCTCAAGGTATCTGCTCCATATTCTTTTACAACCTTATCCGGATTTATCACGTTTCCTTTAGATTTTGACATTTTAACTGAACCCTCGCCAAGCACCATTCCGTGCGAAGCTCTTTTTTTATAAGGTTCAGGTCCGATTGATTTTGGAAAAGCCCCAATATCCCATAAAAATTTGAAAATAAAACGGGAATACAATAAGTGCAAAGTAGTGTGTTCCATTCCTCCGTTATACCAATCTACCGGCATCCAATATTTTATTTTTTTGTCGTCCCAATTATATTTTCCATTTTTTGCAAAAGCATATGCCAAATAATACCAATTAGAGCCTGCCCAATTTGGCATTGTGTCTGTTTCTCTTTTGGCTTTGCCTTTGCATTTTGGACATTTTACATTAATCCAATTTTTTATTTCAGCCAAAGGAGACTCTCCTGTTTCTGTTGGCTTATATTTTTTGACTTTAGGCAACTTAACGGGAAGATCTTTTTCTGCAACCGCCTGCCAGCCGCATTTACTGCAAAAAATTAAAGGAATCGGCTCTCCCCAATAATGTTGTCTTGAAAATACCCAATCACGAAGCTTGTAGTTAGTTTTATTTTGCGCCATTCCTTTTTCTCCAAGCCAGGAAATAATTTTAGAACGGGCCTGGGCCGAACTTAAACCGTTAAACTGCATTGAATTGTAAAGAATGCCTTCGCCCTCAAAACATATTTCTAATGTTTTAACTTTAACTGCTATGTTTTTGTCTGCTGGCTCTATCGACGTTCTTAGTGGTATGCCTTGTTTTTTGGCAAGATCAAAATCTCTTTTATCGTGGGCGTCTGCAAAAACAGCTCCCGTGCCATAGTGACCTAAAACAAAATCAGCGGTCCAAACGGGCACCTCTTCTCCCGTGGCAGGGTTTTTTGCTTTGATGCCCTTTAATTCAACGCCAGAAACAGCTCTTTCTTCATTTGTTCTTTCTGCATCGGGAGTATTTTTTGATTTTTCTCTATATTCTAAAACCTCTTCTATGTTTTGAATTTTATTTTTGTGCCTATCTATAAATTTATGTTCTGGGGCCAATATTAAAAAGGTGCAAGAAAATATCGTATCTATTCTTGTGGTAAAAACTTCAATAAAATTGTCAATTCCTTCTGTTGGAAATTTAACCAAAGATCCCTCTGATTTTCCTATCCATTCTTTCTGTTGAATTTTTATTTTTTCCAAATAATCAACCAAATCCAAATCTTTAATCAGCCTTTCTGCGTATTCTGTAATTTTTATAAGCCATTGCTCTTTTTCTTTTTTTTCAACTTTTGTCCCACATCTTTCACACTTGCCCAAAACCACTTCTTCGTTAGCCAGTCCGATTCTGCAAGAAGAACACCAGTTGATCGCTATTTTAGACTTATAAGCCAGCCCGTTTTTGAACAATTGCAAAAATATCCATTGGGTCCATTTATAATATTCGGGGTCTGTGGTGTTTATTTCTCTTGACCAGTCAAAAGAATAACCCAGGCTTTTTAATTGCCTTCTAAATGTGTCTGTGTTTTTTTTTGTGGCAACAGAAGGATGAATGCCTTTTTTAATAGCGTAATTTTCGGTGGGCAAACCAAAAGCATCCCAGCCAATCGGAAATAAAACATTATATCCTTCCATTCTTTTTTTTCTGGCAATAATATCTAGGGCAGTATAGCTCCGGCAATGGCCCACATGAAGCCCATCTCCCGATGGATAAGGAAACTCCGCTAAAAGATAAAACTTTTTTGATTTGGAGCCATTTTTTGCATAAAAAATATCTGATTTATACCATTTGTCCTGCCATTTTTTTTCAATTTTATTCGGATTATACTTCATAACAAATTCAAAATTTAAAAATCATCTTAATTGTTTATATTAGCAAAAATATTTATTTGGGTAAATCTTGACAATGAAATATTATTATGCTATCTAAAATTAGCATGCTCTTTTACAAAACGCGGCAAAACAGGAGACTTCTTATGAGTAAGGTGTGGTATACAATATCTTACAATACCAACGCTCGTAGTCCCGATCATATTTCTGAATGGGGCGTAGATGTTGGTCTGCAGTTGGTTCATGTAGACACAAAAGAAAAGGCAGAAAGATTAATGTCTTTGGTAGTTTCAGAATGGGAAAACTTCTATGTTTTTTCTAATTTATATGGTCCTTTTGACAGTGTAGAGGAAGCAAGAGAAGATTATGAAAAAAAAGTTAATCGCACCGCCAGCGCTTTCTGCCGCCCGGATGTTCGTCTTTGGAAAAGGTGAAAGCATTAAAACATCGGCAAAAAAAACCGACAAAGATGTCGATAAGCCGCCCGACGAAAATTTGTCAAAGGCGGTTTTTTATTAAATTTTTTTATTTTTTATCCCCGTATTCCTGTATCCCCGTATTCCCGCCTTATACCTGCGATCGCAAATATAACGCGGGAATAGGTTAATAGGTTAGGATATCAATCTAATTTAAAAAATTTCTTGAGGTCTTTTTCTTCGCCAATATCTTTAACGGTAATAAGCCTAATTTCTTTATTTGATAGTCCAAAAAAAGACTTTAACATTTCAATTTCTTTTGTGCAATCATAGGGAATAATCCATACGCTTTTTTGCAATATAACAAACCCCATGCTTTTTAGCTTCCCCCTGAAAGCTTCTCTGTATAACTTTTTTAACTCAGCGATATCAAACATTAGTATTCGCCACTTGCCGTCCCATTTTTCAGTTTTTTTTATCTTCAAATCATTTATCTGCATCCAGCTGGTCTTTTTCTTTCCCTTTTTGGTGAGCAAAAAGTAAATTTGACCGCCTTCTTTATAAAAATCTATAAACCCCTGCTGTTTTAAACGATAAAAAGTGTCATAAACCTTTCTGCGCGGATATTTCTTAAACCTCTTAAATCCCTTTAAAAGATTTACCAAAAAAAATGGAGAGGTTGCGGCGATAGTAACTATGCCGGCAACCAATAAAATTATTAATATATCCTTAGCTATTTCTGATTTTGGTATTTTAAAATAATATTCGGGTCGTTTTATTTTCATAATTCTATATTAAATTTTTTATTTATTATTAAATATCTTTTATTTTGTTTCGCTATTTCAGTGTAGTTTATTTTATCATATATAATTTAATCACGCTATATATTTGCGATCGCAAGTGTAGCACGGGAATATTTTTCTTCAAAATTAATTAAGTTAACCTCTCCGCCTTTAGGGCGGGAATTTCAGCCGGGATTATTAAAATATTTTTTATCTTTTATAATCTAAATAGTTCTCTGGCGTTTTGGGTCGTGATTTCTGCAACTTCTTCAAAGCTAATTCCTTTTAGGTCTGCTATTTTTTGAATTGTATATTTAATAAAAATCGGCTCATTGCGCTTGTCTTTTCCTTCTATTGGGGGAGTTAAATACGGGCAATCGGTTTCAATTAATATTCTATTCAATGAACAATTCTTTATGACTTCTTGCATATCTAATTTAAAGATTATTCCATTTAAACCGATATAAAATCCTAAATTTATATATTGCTGCGCCTCTTCTTGGTTTCCTGTAAAACAATGAATAACTCCTTTTGTATTATTCGTTTTCAAAATTTCTAAAATATCTTGGTGCGCCATTCGACAATGCAAAATGACTGGTAAGTTTAATTCTTTTGCCAGTTCCAGTTGTTCAACAAAAACTTTTTTCTGCGCTGTTTTAAATTGTTCTAATTTTATTTTTGTTTTCGGTTTGTAATAATAGTCTAAACCGATTTCGCCAATAGCCACAACCTTTTTTGATTTTGCTAAATTGCGATATTTTTCGTAGTCAAAATTTTGTTCTTTAACTAAAAATTCACCTTCGTTTGGATCTGTTTTTATTTTTACAAATTGCGCTCCGGCGTAAATCGGGTGCATTCCAATGGCGGCATATATATTTTCGTATTTTTCAGCTAATTCAACGGCTTGCTTTGAAGTCTCGTATTTTGTGCCGACATCAATGCAAACAACGCCCTGTTCTTGAGTTCGTTTTATAACCTCTTCCCTGTCGCTATCGTATGCTTTGAAATTCAAATGGCTGTGAGTATCAATTATCATATCTTTTATTTTATATCTGTATTTCAAATAAAAAAAGAGCAGGCGCCGTAATACAACGCCTGCATATAAGTATTAAGTATATTGTTATTCGGACGGCCTCTCGCCGGGCAGATGACCCTCTCTGGCGAGTTGTTCATTCCGTTTGATAGCATCGTAAACTTCGCGCCGATGCACAGGAATTTCGTTTGGGCATTCTATACCCAAACGAACCTTGTCGCCGCGGATTTCCACGACGACAATCGTAATGTCATTGTTGATAACAATACTCTCGTTCCGTTTGCGAGACAGAACCAACATGGTAAACTCCTTCATAGCTGGAACTGAAAGGTCTCGCTCTCTCAAACCGTCATGGCTTGATGAAAAAGAGCTATTACTAATATAGCAGTAAATAAAAAAATAGTCAAATTAAATTCTAGGAAAAATAGCTGTCTGGTTTTTGGATTCAATTGCTTGTTTAATTTTTTCTGAAGTTGCGGGCAAAAATGGCAATAATAAATCTGCAACATTCTGCAAAACAAAAAGAGAATCAAAAACAACTTGTTTGGCGTTTTCTTTTCCCTCCCACGGTCTGCCGTCGTTTATATATTTGTCGCAAAATCCTATCAGCTCCCAAATTGATTTTAAAGCTTCATTGAATTTAAAATCTTTTAAATGTTTTTCGCATTCTTTTTTTGTTTTGCCTGCGGATTTTTTAATTTTTAAAGAGGGTTTTCCTTTTGAAACATTTAACTTCTTGGCCAAGGCAACTGTTCTGGAAACAAGATTGCCTATTCCTCCCGCTAAATCAGAATTATATCTTTGTTCAAATTTTTCATAAGTAAAATCGCCGTCCTCTGTTGAAGGAATTTCTCTTAAAAGATAATAACGCACCGCATCTGCGCCATATTTTTTTACCAGTTCAAACGGATCAATAACATTGCCTAATGATTTTGACATTTTTTGTCCGCCGACATTGATGAATCCGTGAACAAAAATCAACTTGGGAAGCTCCAACCCGGCAGACAAAAGCATTGCCGGCCAAAAAATACAATGAAATTTTATAATATCTTTGCCTATGCAATGCGCATTTGCCGGCCAATATTTTTTAAATTTTTTATCGTTGTCTGCGTATCCAATAGCTGATATATAGTTTGGAAGAGCGTCCTGCCAAACATAAAAAACCTGGCTGTTGTCTCCCGGAACAGGCCACCCCCAGTATTTTTCTTTTGCTCTTGAAAAGCTGACGTCTTCCATACCCGCCTTAATCATTCCTAATATCTCATTTTTTTTTGATTCTGGAATAATTTTTATCTTGTCTTTTTCAACAATTTTTCGGATTTTAGGAAGATATTTTGAAAGCTTAAAAAAATAATTTTCCTCTTCTATTTTTTCAACCTCTTTTTGATGAATGACGCATTTATTATCAACCAGTTCTTTTTGAGTTTTAAAAGCTTCGCATCCTTGGCAATAAAGACCCTTATATTTCTTTTTATAAATATCGCCTTCTTTCTTGTATTTTTCCCATAATTTATAAACTGCCCTCATGTGCCTTATTTTATCGGTTGTTCTAATAAAATCATCGTTTGATAAATTTAACAGTGTTTTTAAGTCCCTGAATTTTTGTGAAATTTCGTCTGCATAAATATTCGGATCTTTTCCGGCTGTTTCAGCTGCCTTTAATGTTTTTTGGCCGTGTTCGTCTGTGCCGGTTAAAAAAAATACGTCTTCGCCCAAAACCCTGTGATGGCGCGCCAAAACATCTACCTGAATTAATTCTAAAACATGGCCTATGTGTGGAGGCGCATTTGTATAAGGAATACTGGTTGTAATATAGAATTTTTTCTTTTTATCTGTCATAATATAATTATTAAATTTTATCATAAATTTAAACAATTTTCCATGATAATAATTCCTCATCTTGTTTTTGGAGCAGCTATCGGATCTTTAATTAAAAATCCCTTTTTGGCTGTTGCTGTGGCATTTCTAGGCCATTATTTTTTAGACCTGATTCCCCATAATGAATACTCTATTGAAAATATCAAAAAAAAGCAATGGCATAAGGCTTTTCCTGATATTTTAAAGGCTTTGGCGGATTTTTTAATTGGAATTTTTCTTATTTTTATATTTTCTGGGAACCAGCCCATTGTTTATGTATGCGCTTTTTTTGCTGTTTTAAGCGACGGACTGAACCTGTTGGTTTTATTTTATCCAAATAAAATTTTAGAAGCGCACAGTAATTTTCACCACGAAAAAATACATTTTTTAAGCAATAAAAACCCCGCAGACATAGTTGGACGGGGCGGAAAAAAAATTTCTTTTTTTTTAAGAACATCTACCCAGATAACAACAGTTATTATATCTATTGTTTTGATGGCTAAATAATTAATTTATGGCAAATTATTCCGGCTGCGGTTCATCTTCCCTTCTTTTTTCTAAAAATTCTTTAAGAAACTCATAAACAATGGCAAACACCGGCACTGCAAAAATTGTGCCCAAAAAACCAAATACCTGCGCCCCTATTAACAATGAAATTAAAACTAAAACCGGAGGCAGGTTTATCATCTTTTTCATTAGCACCGGGGTTAAAAGATTATTTTCAATAGTTTGAATAGCGGCTATAGAAATTAAAACATAAAATAAGGTTATCCAAGAATTTGACGAAACAACAATAAACACAATTAATAAAATACTGGTTACCAATGGGCCTATATATGGCACAAAATTTAAAACTCCGGAAAGCAAGGCAAGCATAAAGGCGTATTTTACTGAAAACATATAAAAAATAATAAAAGAAGCCACTCCGATAAAAAAACAGGATAAAATTCTTGCGCCAAACCATCCTGCCACTTTTTTTTGAGACCTTTCAAAAAGCGCGATTATATATTCTTCGTATTTTTTGGGAGCTAAAAGGACCAAAACCTTTTCCGTCCCTTTTTCTTCTAATGACAGAAAAAATGCAAGAGCTAAAATAAAAACGGCCGAAGAAACTCCGCCAAAAAAAGCGGCTACGGCCGAAATGATGCCGGTGGAACTTTTTTCCAGGCCTTTTGTTAAAATTTTTGTGAAGTCGCTGAAGATATGCGCCAAGTCAACTCCGAATTGTTTTAAAAGGGGGTCTATTTTTTCAAGATAATCGGGCAAGTATTGTGAAAATTGTTTCAATTCAAAGATAAAAATGGGTGCTGTCAAATAGATTAAAAGCCCCAAAAAACCAAAAAAAGACAAATATATCATAGCCATAGCTATAATTTTAGGTATGCGGATCCACCTTAAAAAATTGATCGCCGGTTCCAGCAAAACAGAAATAATAAGGGCAAAAAAGAACCAAAAAACTATGTCTTTGGCTAAATAAATAATATATAAAACAAAAATTGCTATAAAAATTTTAATTATAGTTTTTATTGAAATATCTAACGTGTGTTCGCTCATAATTATATTTTTAAGATTTTTTCAAGCTTATATTTATCTTTTTTTTCAAACGGGCCTATTACGGCCAAATTTAATTTTTCTTGCAAAAATATATCATTTGCTACTTTATTTATATCACTTATTGAAACTTCGTCAATCTTTTTAAATTTTTCTTCTGCTGTCAGGATGTTTTCTTCCAATAATTCCTGCAGAGAATAAAAAGAGGCCAGGCTGTCTGAAGAATCTAACGAAAGAGACATGGTTCCTTTTAAATAATCTTTTGCTTTTTGCAATTCTTTTTCTGAAACTTTTTTATCTTTTAAATCTTTGTACTCTTTTAAAATAATTTTTATTGATTTTTCCAAATTTTTATGGTCTATTCCGGCCTGTGTCACCAAATATCCATTGTCCGTGGCAAGATCAGATGAGGTGTGAATAGAATAAGCCAAACCGCTCCTTTCCCTGACTTTTATAAAAAGGCGGGAACTCATATTGCCCCCTAAAATAATTGATAACAAAACCAAAGCATACCTTTTTTGACTAAATATATTATATGCCCTTGCGCCCAAACAAAAATGAGTTTGGTCTGTTTTTTTGTAATAAATTAATAATTCCGGTTTCTTTTGTTCTTCTTTAACTTTTGCTTTCAAGGCGGTGTTCCTGTTTTCAATATTTTTAAAACAATCTTGTATCTCTGATTCAATTTTGGCTTGATTAATTCCTCCGGCAACACAAATAATTGTATTTTTAGAAGAATAGTGATTTTTATAATAATCTAAAACTTTCTGTCTGTTAAAACTTAATATATTATCTTTTTCTCCTATAACCTTCCATCCGGCCGGCTGGTCTTTATAAAGCAGTTCTTCAAAAAGATCTCCTATGTAGGCTGTTGGCGTATCCAAATACATATTAATTTCTTCTATTATCACCCCCTTTTCCCTTTCTATTTCTTTTTCGTCAAACTTGGAGTTTAAAAATATATCAGATATCCAGTCTAGGGCGACATCTTTGTGCTTTTTATCCACCTTTGCCCAAAAACCGGTAACTTCTTTTGAAGTAAAAGCATTATATTCGCCGCCAACCATATCTAAAGTTTCGGCAATTTTCAAAGTATTAAACCTTTTCTTCGTTCCTTTAAAAAACATATGCTCTAAAAAATGAGAAATGCCGTTTATATTTTTTGTTTCGTATTTAGATCCTGCGCCAACCAAAAGCAAAACAGTAACACTGTTAGAGTTTTCCATAGGAACAGTAATAATTCTTAACCCGTTTTTTAATGTTGTTTTTTTATACATAGATTATTTATAATTTAAGTTTAAGATTTATTTATAATAAAAATCCCCCCGTACCTTAATTTAGCATATAACAAAAAGGGATAAAAAAACGGAGTGGCAAACCCCACCTTAAATAATTGACAGGAAAGTCCTTTTTTTTCAGTTAATTCTATAATTTGTTGAGGAAAATAGTCCCTAAAATGCCCATTAAAAATTACATTGTTTATGCCAATTATTTTCCGAAAAAAATTAATAATCGTAAAAAAGGCCTTGTTTTCCGTTGTCGGCACTGAAATAATGACTTTCTTTTTTGCCACCCTAACAAGTTCGTTGAGAGCCTCCTCCCAATTACCAATGTGCTCTAAAACATCAAGACATAAAACTACATCAAAAGAGGATTCTTTAAATCCCGTGTTCCTAATATCTCCCTTAATAATGTTCTCGTTCCAAGAGTTATCAATGTCAATTCCTGTCACTTTATAGTTTTTAGAGAGTTGTAAAAAAACATATTGGTGGTGTTCATTGCCGCAGCCCGCGTCTAAAACACTGTCCTCTTTTTTTATATGTTTTAAAATTACCCCTAATTTTCTATCGCAATACTTTTCGTAATTATGAGAAAAAATTGGCATGATGATTAATTGTTATTCTTTATTATCTATTTTTGTTATTTTTTAAAATATTCTTCTGCGATTTTTTTGTCTTTTTTAAAAAAAGACGCAATTTTCCATTTAATCCAGAACAGAAATGTTTTTAAATAACCTTTTTCTTCAAATCTCCGCAAAGAAATAGCGGCATAACAATTTCTAAAAAGTTTGTATTTTACGCCAAGGGTAGTTGCTCTTTTAATGAAATCTTGGAACTCGGCAACTTTTTTTGTCTGATTAAAACCGTTAACTTTTAAAAAAATATCCCGGTGACAGAAAAAAACGCCGCCTATTACTCCTTTATATATTCTTAAAATATGAATCCAGTTTTTAAAAAGGAAAAAAAGTTTTCCCTTAAAGTTATCTTTGTCCGCCTTACCTAAACAAGTGCCAAACGTATTTTTTTTAAGATCTTCTGTAATTTTTTTTATTGCCCCGTTTAAAAGCTGGCTATCAGCATCTAAAAAGACAAAAATGTCTCCTTCGGATATTTTTACTCCTTCGTTTCTTGCTTTAGCGGGACACATTGGTTCTGGAAAATTTAATGTTTTATCCGCATATCTTTTTGCTATTTCAAATGTTGCGTCTTCAGAACCATTAACAACCACAATTATTTCCATCAACTCATATTTTTGAACCATTAACGACTCAATTGCTTTTTGAATGTATTTTTCTTCGTTGCGCGCAGGTATTATTATTGAAACTTTTTTATTGTTCATTTAAAAATTTATTATTTTTTGTTCACAAAAATTCCCTTGCAGATTGACGGCAAAAAAAATATCTTACGCAACACATTCGCCGGATAATCTACCCCTCCATTATACTTTTTCACTAATTTATATCTATTGTCAAATTGCGTTATATTAAAGGGTCGGAATTCACCATTGCGTATATCTGTGCTGCTGGGTAAAAATTTTTGTCTATCATAATTATCATAAATACTGCTTTGAATAATAACGTGAGGAAAAACAGAAATTTTAGAAAGAATACGGCACGCATCCCGATTGCAAAGATGTTGCAGGACCTCTTTTAAAATCACAAGGTCGCCTTTCGGTAATTCGTCATTGACAGCATCAATGTGCAGGAATTCTCTATTCGCGGAAGCAAACTTTGCTTTGGTCTTTTTAAGGATATAGTCGGACACATCACACCCGATGTATTTTTTATTCCCTAAGTTTAAATGCCTTCCAATTTGCCAATCGCCGCAACCGATATCCACCACAGTGTTGATATCGGAGTGACTTTCTAAAAACTGATTAGTGAATTCAACAAACGGCTTATTTAAAATGAAAATGGCGCCCGTGCCAGACCCAAAACCCCATCCGTGAAAAATATATTTGTTGTTGAAAATCCTCCTATTATTGTCTTCAATCATATGTTTATTTTGTTAGGGCTATAGACTAGATAAACCAGCCAAAGCGGCCGATTAATAATATTTTTTAATAATTTTCCACAGTTCTTTTTCAAGTATAACATTTTTTTTCGTACCGCCGCTCGCATTCCTTTAAATGATTTTAGTTTACAACAATTTTATTTTTTAAATTTAATTTCGTAATTCAAAGTAATTTTATTTTTGGTTTAACGCGGCTTTTTCACTCGAGTGAAAAAAACATCCTTTTTTTACCTATTTTTTTACTTTCTGTCGCCAAAAAGCCTGCGGAATAATCCTTCTTTACGGGATTTTTCAGCCCCTTCGGTAATATTTATATTTTGAGTTTGGTCTTCTTTTTTATCCTCATTTACGCTCATCCACCCTTCAATAACTTCCGCCTCTTTCCCGCCATGCCTTTTTGCAATTTCTGTTATTTGTTTTTCATCTTCTTGAAGCTGTTTTTGAATTTCAATTCGTAATTCTTCCCCCCTCATATTTATAACCTTTTTCCAATCCACCGTTTTAGTTCCACACCCCTTTGTTGTACATAACCCAGCTTCAATTAAAAATTCTACAGCTTCATTTTCTCGAACCTCTGCCGAATCGTTCATCTCGTTAGTTATTATCGGAACTACTTCTAATAAGGGTGCTAAATTTTCAAGCACTATTTCTCTTTTTCTCCTTTTTGTTAAATAATTATTTTCTCCAAGTTTATCAATTAAATCTTTTAATCTTTCATCTTTTTCAAAAAATTCACTCAATTCTAATGTATCGGCTAATTTATCGGCAGAATATGAATAATCTGTAAAACCGCCTCGTTGTATTTTTTGTTCTTTTACAAAATTATCAAATATTTTTTGATAATCTTTTTTCTCCCATAAATTTTCTTCTTCAAATTTTTCACCGACCTCTTGCCTTGTAAGTGCTAATTTTTCTGCATCATCCTTAATAGAATTTTGCTTCCATTTTTCTAATTCTTCTACTCGTCGTTGCTCTTCTTCTGGCGATATAGTATTCTCGCTAATCGTTTGCTCTTGTTGCGGAGTTTCTTCTTCGGGCTCCGCAGTACCCATTTCTGGATTAAACATATTTTTAAAAATTAAT
>JBBTQJ010000016.1:0-8805 GCA_038065755.1 Patescibacteria group bacterium
AATGGTAGAAGGTTTTACCCGGCAAGAATTGCTGGAGTTGTCATGGGCAAAGCCCATGATGGGTCAGATAGAGCTTACGAGGGATTGCAATCAGTGGTGCATTTTTTGCTACAAAGATTGCGGTCCCCAGAAGAACTACGCTGTCCTTTCCACGGCTCAATGGAAGACTATCATCCTGAAGCTTAAGAAGCTGGGAGTTCGCCGTTTGCATTTCTCCGGTGGAGAGAATTTTTTGCATGAAGGATTCGAGGAGCTGGTGGCTTTCGGCAAGGAACAGGGGTTTGAAATATGGATGACGACAAACGGCACATTCAACTGCAAGGAGGTATCTAAACATTCCGACAACATCATCTTTTCAATCCACGGACTGGAATCCACCCATGATTCGATAACTAAGCTGACTGGGTCTTTCCGGCGCGCCTGCGACCATATGGTTGAAGCTTCGGCATCGACCAATGTTTCGGTCAATATGGTCCTGGTGAAGCGCAACTACGGCGAGATCTACGATGTCTTCACATACGTCAATGGGCTTTGTCGGCTTAACATGTTTCACGCAACCATTCCGATTAAGGCTATTTTCGGTGCCAACTATGAGCAAGAAGCTTTGGTAATCACCAGGGAGTTGCTTGACGATTACAGGGCGATAATGGCGCGAATCCCTGCCCACCAGATAGGGTTGAAGCACGGTATCATGAATATCTACTTCAACGATCTGGCCATGTATACTTCGCAGGCGATTCCGTTGCCGAATTGTGCTGCTGGTAAGTACAAGATCGTCATCGATTACGATGGCGAGGTCTATCCTTGCAACTTCTTCCATTACGAAGGGTTCCGTTGCGGAAATATTCTGACCGGCGATGCGCTGGAGATTTGGCTTAATGGCAGGGGGTTTAATCGCTTCCGTGAGCTGGCCTTACAGGAAGTTATGCCAGAGAAGTGTCATGTATGCGTCAAGAAGCACAAGTGCATGGGCGGGTGCATGGCGTGGACTAAAGAATACCTGAAAGGAGGGTTCGGAAATGCCATCGACCTTAGGTGCGAAGCTGGGGATGCATTTGTTGGAGGTTGAGATAACCACTAGATGCAACCTTGATTGCCGGCATTGCTATAACCGCAACAGGGAAGTTGCGGACATGCCGGTAGTCCAAGTTATCTCGTTGCTGAAATTTGCCGAGGAGAAAGGAGTCTCCTCGTTCGTAATTTCGGGCGGAGAGGCGTCCTTACACCCGCAGTTTGATTATTTAGCAGAGTCTCTGCTGAAAATCAAACCTGGTGTGAGAACGGTTTTGCAAACAAACGGAATTGCCAAGAAAAAACCTCTCGGCCTATTAAAAGGATTTAAGGTCGTCCATATAAGCTACGAGCCGGACGGTTCCGAGGTTAGAAAGGCTACCAGCAGTGAACTCGTTCAGTTCGCGTTGGCCCTATTGGGAGAAGGAGTCTACGCATATCTGTTTGCTACTGTACATCAGGGCAATATCGACAAGATAGATGCCATGGTCGCAACAGCTAACAGAGCGGGGTTGAATATAGGATTCAATCTCTGCATTCCAACTCACGAGAATCCTGAGCTGGCCTTATCTCCAGAGCAAACATTAGCAGCAAGTAGGAAGTTGCATGGTTTGTTTTTACAGAAGAAAATCCTCCGGTTTACCTCTCCGCTGGCCGCTATCTTTCAAGATAAGCGGTCAGAGAGATACATAGGAAACCGTGGTGGATGCACGGCGGGGATCGCAGCTTGTTCCGTAACCGTTGACGGCGACGTTATTCCTTGCCCATTTTTCAGGACTATTACTGCGGGAAACATCTATGAGCAGGACTTGGAAAAGATTTGGTTCAGCTCAGAGGTTTTTCAAGCGCTGAGAAACAGAAGTAAATTTGATGATCCGTGCGGATCTTGCAAATTTATTTCTTACTGCGCAGGGTGCAGAAGAAGAGCCCTGGCTCTCTCGGGGAAGATAACGGGGCCCGACCCCGGTTGTTTTTTAAGATTACTTTAGACCATAGCGGACAGCAAAAACTGCCCGCTCTTTTTTTGCACAATTTTATGACTTGTATATAATTTGACGAATTGTATTTATTTTAAGCGCTCTAAAAATGACGAAACTTGTTTTTTAACTGGAGGAAAGTGGCATTCGGTTAATAACCACCTTATTAGAAGTGTAAATTGCGTGATATTTGCGCAAGAAGTGGTATAATAAAAAAATGCTAGATCAAAAATTTTGGGAGGAGTATTTTAAGGTTTATGACGTTTTGAATATTGTGGTTCCGTATCAAGAGTTAATGACCGCGTTAGAAAATGAATTTGACCTAAGCCATGACGATATTGTATTAGATGTTGGCTCCGGTACGGGAAACTTGATGATAAAAATAAATGGAAAATGTAAAAGGGCTATTGGCTTAGATTTTTCTGAAGCTGGAATAAATATTAAAAATGGAAAATAATTTTTTAACAATAGGAATTCCCATAAGAAACGAAGAAAAAAATTTAGAATCGTTTATTAAATCATTAAGCACAGCCATTAACATACTATGTCATACATTGCCGAAACTTAAAATTGAGGTTTTATTTTGTATAAATAATACAACGGATAATTCGAAAGACATTGTCAGGAAAATAGCATTTGAAAATATTTCCAATGTTTCCCTCATTGAAAGTGAGCCAGGAAAGATGAATGCTATTACCAAAATTGCACATACGAGGTTGTTTAAAGATAGTATGAATTGCTTTATAGATGCCGATATTATATTAGAAAAAAATTGTCTATTAAATTTAGTACAAGATTTACTCGATCATAAAAATATTTTTCTTGTATATTCTTCTGTTCACCCTAATCAAAACGAACGGCAAGGTTTTATGCAGAAAATACAGAAGACACACTATAACCTAAGGGAACACATTAATGCAAGAAAATATTTTCACGGAAGAGCATATATAATAAGGTCTTCTGAAATATTAGAAAGAAATCTTCGCTTATCTAATAAGCACCCTAATTGGGGGCTTATAAAAGGACCGTATGTTGACGATATTTATCTTTCTCGTGTTATTTTTCACGAATATGGACCAAAGTCTATCAGAGAAGTGACGCGAGCCAAGGTTTTCTTTTTTCCTCCCAAAAACATTAAAGATTTTTATTTAGGACAAAGAAGATTGTTATTAGAAATAGAGCGCCTGAATTTATTATATCCAGAGCATGTTTACATACAAAAAAAATATTTTAAAAAGAAAATTAACTGGTCTTATTTTTTGTATGCAAAATTAAGCGATTTTTTTAAGTATTTGCCCTATTTTTTTATTGAAGAAGGTACGCGTTTATTGATACGATTTGAAATATTGTTGATATCAATAGGGATTATAAAAATTAAATCAATTTGGAATCCCTTAAAGACTACAAAATATGGAAAATATTAATTTAACTAAACTTAACATAGGTTGTGGTAGGGATATACTAAAAAAATTACCCAAGCCATGGCTTAATGTTGATGTTGCTGGCGGTAGCGCTGATTTCAAATGCGACATACGCCACCTTCCTAAAGAATGGACTAATCGATTTGATGAGGTCCGCGCATCGCATGTTTTAGAACATTTTTTTATGGATGAGTTTAATGCAATAATTACTGAATGGGTGCGGGTTTTAAAACCAGGCGGCCAATTGCGATTAATAGTTCCCGACTTAGATATTATTATTAATGCTCTAGTATGCGGCAAAGACTCTAAGACAAGAAGCGTTGTTTCTATAAATGAAACTACTCCGATTATGACCCAGATATTTGGTTTTGGGTATTGGTCGCGTAATACTGAATCAGAGTGGAGACATCGATTTATTTTTAATAAGAAACTATTAAAGCAATTGCTTGTTCGCCAAAAATCATTGGAAAAAATATTAACTTATAAAAAAGAAAAAGACCCTACGGCGTTATTTGGAATAAAAGATGACTCCCAAAACTCATTTTCTTTACTAATAAAGGCGAAAAAGAAATTTAATCAAGGTTGATCTCCTGCATTAAATCAGTATTAATTTTAAAATTTAAAAAATGAAAGATAAACAATTATTGACGGTTTCCTTAATTTCAAAAGAAGCGACGATAGAAAAAAATAAAGTAAGCGCGGTATTTCTTATTGGGTTTTTTGATGAAAAAATTATAGTTACGCGAAACGAACGCGGATGGGATATTCCGGGCGGATACCTTAAAAAAAAAGAAGAACTCCTTGAGGGTCTTCGCCGAGAAACAGAGGAAGAAGCAGGAGTCTTTTTTACAAACGCTGTTCCTTTTGCAAAATTATCAGCGTCAAATAAAAATAAGCATATGGTTTTTTTTGCCAGCAATTCTTGCACATTGAGTAATTTTATAAAAAAGTCGGATGTGTTTGAACGCGATTTGCTGAGCGTTAAAATTTTTATTAAGCATTACTATGGCGACAAAGATCTAATGTTTGATTTAATCCAAAAGGCCCAAGAATCTCTAAAATAAGAAAGTTATATTATTATTATGTTTAACCCAAAAAAAACGCTAATTAGGCGTTTTGTTTTTAAATATAGTGGCAATCGGCTATTATATAATCAAGCCCATACTTTTCCAATCGTTTTATTTCTTCAAGATTGTCAATCGTCCAAGTTGCTACGGTTAGGCCTGTCTTATGAGCTTTTAATAATAAATTTTTACTGACTAAATATTGTTGAGGAGCGATTCCCGTTGCTTTACATTTTAATGCAAACCTAATGGGCATTACAGCGTAAAATATATGAAATAGGTTTCTTTTAGTAGATATATTAACAAGAAGCCATCTATGTTTTATTTCTTCACAGCCAGACAATTGCAAAATAATATGCGGGTAAAATGAAGATACAATAATTTGATTTAATAATTGGCTCTGTCGCAAAACTTTAATCAGCGGTTCAATGCTTATTTTTTTATCTTTTATATCTATTTGGATTAAAAAAGAAGGAGGAACAATCTTTAAAACTTCTTCAACTGTTAAAAAAGAAAAATTATTTTTTGTTGCTTCTTTTTTTAATTCTTCAAGAGTATAATCTTTTATATTTCGTTTTAATTGAGAAAATTTCGCGTCGTGAAAAGCAATAAATTCGCTATCTTTTGTCTGTCTTATATCAAACTCTGCTCCCCAGACATTTTTATTTTGGAGATCCGTTAATAATTTTTTCAGGGCTTCTTTATTGCATATTGTTTCATTGACAATCCGATGGGCGATAATGAACGGTTTTTCCATTTTTTTAAATAATATCTTTAGCGCACCTGAAACCTATATTATCATATTTTTTATCCGCGTATTCTATTGTTTTATAAAAACATTGGGCGGTGGTCTCATTATTGCTCCACGAGCCGCCTTTTATGATATAAGAATTTTTTTCGTCGCCTGTGGTGTCTGTCCATTCCCAAACATTGCCCGCCATATCATATAAACCATAATAGCTTTTGCCTAAAGGATATTTTTCAACAGGAGTAGTTCCTTTGTTTTTTCTCAATATATTGCAAAAATTAACATCAAAATTATTGCCCCAAGGATATATTCTTTTATCGCTTCCCCTTGCCGCCTTTTCCCACTCTTCCTCTGTTGGTAATCTTTTTCCGCTAAAATTAGCGTATGCTTTTGCATCATACCACGAAATATTATAAATAGGATAGTTTTCTTCGCCCTTTGGCATTTGTCCGTTTTTCCAGTGTTCGGGAAAATGATAACCGGTTGCCTTAATAAATTTTTGATATTCTGCGTTGGTTACAGGTGACTTATCTATCAAATACGAATCTAAAAATATTTTTTTAGCGTTTAATTCCCCTCCGGAATAAAAATAACCGCCCGGAATTAATTGCATTTCGCTCGGAAAAACTTTTTTTTCATCGGTTTTTTGGTCAGAATAAATAGTTTTTTCCCAAAGCAGTAAAAATAAAGATAAATATGTTTGTCTGATTGTTCTATCCGAAATCATCAGACCTTTTGGATTTTGGGGATTCCACGAAAACATAAATAAAAATTTATCAGAAATTAAAAGTCCGTCGGAAAACGGATAATCGCTTTTTTCTAAAAATTTAACCTTTATTGATTCGCGATTCCACATACTATTTTTTTCCGCGTCTTCTTCTTTTGGAACTAATATATATAAAGTTATTTTTTTCCGAGACAACTCTTTCAAAAAAGAATCAAAAACTTTTTTCTCATAAATATTATAAGGGCTGTCAACACTGGCGATTAAGTACATTTTTTCTTTTGAATTATCCATCGCCCTATACAGCATTTGTCTTAAAGACAAAAAGGTGCTGAAAGTTTCCACCGACAAAGAATCATTTTCTTGCTGGATTTTTTTATCAAGCAAAAGAGATGGCAATTGATTTTGTATTTCGGAAATTTGTTTTTCTTTTTGCAAAAGCATTCCTTTTATTTCTTCTGCGGACACGGAATTAAATAATTGCTTTTTCCCCGAAATATTTTCTTTCTGCAAAACTTCTTTTTCTATAAGCTGGTTTATAATCTGGTAGACGGCCGCTCTGTTAATATTCAATTCTTTGGCAATAGTTGAAGCCGGAAGGGGACCGCTAAAAAAACACAGGGAAAAAACATCTCTTTCTTTTCCTTTTATGTCAAGAATATCTAAAAGATTTTCTAATAGCGGATTTTTTTTATAATTTTTCTTTATCATAATTTATCTTTTTTATTATAACATATTTTAAAACAATCAAATATATAATACCCTAAATTTTCAATAGCGTCAATACATATTATTGTTGTCATAACTATTGACAACACTTCTTGATTTTAAGTATGATGAGTTTGAGAAACTGAGATTTTATCTTGAGGCAATCAAGAATCTCGGTTCTAATGTGTAGCTCTTTTACAAAAGGGAGTGAGCTATGTCTCGGTTCGTGTCAAGGCTGGTGGTGCTTGGGGTGTTTCTGTTCTGTGTGAACACTGTGATGGCGACTGGTCAAACCGCTACCATCTCGCGTGGACAAACGAAAGTTTGGCCCATAAATCCCGGAGACACCTTGACAGTGTACTACAATCCCGACGGGAGACCATGCACTGTCATCTGGTGGGATATGTGGTACTACAATTGGTTTCGGCGTCCATATACCACGATGAACATGTTTGGCGGTTACCGCAATGTGTGGAATTTGATCTATACCAGCGCGGTTCAGCCGATTCACTACAGCTGGCAGTTGTACCTAGGCCAAGGGACGCAGTGCAAAATCGTGTTCAAGAATTACACGAACGGCGATTTCGTGTATCTTCAGATTAGATAGGAGATGCACGAAAAAAAACCGAGTATGGTGCGATCACCGCGCTCGGTTTTCTTATTTTATTTTCTATTGATAAATGTTGAAATAATACAACTTATTAAATATGCTTCTAAAATAACAGGCAATAAAAAACTAAACAAAAACAGAAGAATTATGTAGTTCTGCGACCCATTAATAATCAAATTATCAATAAAGCTTTTAGTGATAAAAAGGTTGTTGATAAGACGGGCAGGGTAAAAAATGATATTTGACACAAAATTTATTGTCCTTATTGTTAAATTCGGTTCCACAATCTTATCTTCAATAACAGTTATACTACTTGAATAGAGAAGATTGCCTCCGAAGGCCGCCAACACTATTATTATCGTAAGGATAATCTTAAAAGCAGTTAATTTTAAAAATTTTTTCATATATATAAACTATCATAAAAACACCCTTAGTGCAAATTGCAATATTTTATAATACAAATACTTCTAAATTAAGATATGAAAACCAACATTCCAAACAAAATTTATAATCAAAAACGAGCTAAGGAAAAATGCGTTAACGTTGTAATCTTAAGTAGCCAAGGAAAAATTTTTATTTTAAAAAGAAGCTCGCAGGAACCAAGTTACCCAAATCTTTGGGATTTGCCGGGCGGAAAAGTAAAAAACGGCGAAACCCTGCAAGAAGCCACAAAGAGAGAAACAAAAGAGGAAAGCGGTTTGGACGTAGAATTAAGACGGAATTATTTTTATGTTTATAATTGCCCCGACAAAAAATTTAATATATATGGATTTAAAGCAAGGTCAATTAACGGAGACGTATTATTAAGCGAAGAACATACGGAATTCAAATGGATATCCAAAGATAATTGGGAAAATTTAGAATATACCCCGAGCGTAACCGCAACAATAAAAGAATTTTTATAAATAAGTGGTTAAATATTGTTATTTTATGTATTGCCTTATTTTTTGTCATAAGTCCATTTTTGAATAGTTATATTATAAAAAATGTCATACCACACACCAACACAGAAGATGAAATATTCTTCGGTTCATTGCTTAATGCATGGGGTATTTATTTAATTTCTTTTTTTATAATAGCGTTTTTTCTATTAGCAAAAAAATATAAGGAATCTAATGGAATAGAAAAATTACAGATAGGGTATGTTTTAGTAGGGTCATTTTTATCTATATTTATCGGAACAATTACTAACCACGTTTTTCCATTATATTTTAATAATCCTAATTACGCCTGGATAGGTCCTTTTGGAGCAATTATAATGGTAATTTTTATAAGTTATTCAGCCATGAAACACCACCTTTTCAATATTAAAGTTATTGCGACAGAATTGTTTGCTTTCGCGATTTGGATGGTTATGCTAGTTAAAGTATTTTCTTCCAGTAGTTCTGATTTATTATTAAATGTCGGGATTTTTTTTGGAGTAGTAATTTTTGGTTATTTATTAATTCGTAGCGTTATAAACGAAGTCGGACAACGGGAGAGGATTAAGAAGTTGGCCGAAGAGTTGGAGAGGGCGCTGGAGGCCGAGAAGAAGGCTAACGA
>JBBTQJ010000017.1:0-10834 GCA_038065755.1 Patescibacteria group bacterium
CTAATGATGAGATGCAAATACTGATAGCAAAGATTATTGCAGGGGAATATAATAATCCAGGGACTTATTCTATGAGCACATTGCAAGTTTTAAAATCTATAGATGGTAAATTGTTAAATAATTTTACGAAGATTTTAGGAGTTTCTCTTATTAGAACGGGCATATTTAAAGATATTTTTTCTAGCGTAAAAGACATGGAGCAATTAGATGCCTCTTATACCTCGTTCCTAGATTTGCAAAATATCGGATTAATTTGTTCTAATGAATCAAGTATACGATCCGAAGAGGATGTCTTTGATGTTTATATAGACAAATTGGTATATTTTACCGCAAAGGATAAGGCAAATAAAGAAATAGTAGTGCCAGATTTTTACTCTTTAACCAGAGCTGGTAAAGAAATTGCGCAACACCTTAACCCCAAGGAAAACTCAAATTTCATTGATTGGTTAAGAAATAAATACGAAAATCGTAATTTTAATATAGAAGTAAAGAAATAATTTTGTTTTCGAGGAGATGTATGGTGTTAATAATAGATACAGACCTGACGAGCAAAGTCATAGCGGTATAATAGGTAATGTAGTGACTGTTGGTTTTCGAAGAATAGAAATTCCTGGTCTAAGCTGTGGCGAGAAACATTCTCACTTAAGTGGTCAAAGAGATAATTTGGTCTTTGAAATTTAACAACAACTGAAAACAGAAAAGGAGAGAAGGTATGGGGTTTACGAGCAGAAAACCTGATTCAAACGATCCGCCAAAAAAACCATCAAATCCGTGGGGAAACCAAAATCCAGAGCTTGATGATGTGGCTATTTTGCTTAATAATTTAGGAAAACGTTGTTGCGTTTGCAAAAGGGTAGCGCTTAATCGCTACATTAAACCTATATATGAAAATCCGTATTGCCCGGATTGTTATTTTCCAAATTACGAATAACGGGCTTAATATAAAAGCAGAGATCGCGTCTCTGCATTTTTTTTGGTGGTAATTGCTATTTTTTGAAAAATAAAATAGAATTATTTATATGTTGAAAGAACTTATTGATAAATTTTATATAGAAAATCAAAAAAATAAAGACCAGGCAAAGTTTTATATCACAGACGCCGGCAAATGCCCGCGCGCCGTTTTTTTTAAATTTAAAAATGCTCCCAGAGAATCATTACCAGCTAGAATACTGAGGATTTTTGAACATGGAGAGCATATGCACCGGAATATCTTTAATATTTTATATAGGTTGAGAATAGGCGTTACCACAGAAATACCCATCCCGGCCCAAGAGATAATTTCTGGCAGGGCAGACGCCATTTTATGCATTGATAACGAAAATTATGTTTTAGATATTAAAAGCATAAACAGCATGATTTTTAGAAATTTGCTCCAGCCCAAAGAAGAAAATGTTTGTCAAATTCAGCTTTATATGCATTATTTTAATATTAAAAAGGGTTTATTGCTTTACATTGATAAAGACCAGCAAAACATCAAGGAATTTTTAGTCAGCTATGACGAAAATCTTGTAAAAGGCCTTTTGGACGGATTTTATGATTTAAAATCAAAAATAGAGGCAGATAACATTCCCGTCCGCCTTCAAGATTATCCAAAAAACTGGCAGTGCGGTTATTGCCAGTTTAAAGACATTTGTAAAATAGCAAACGGCCAAGCGCTTAACTGGAAAGATTTTAAAAAGAAAATAGAATCCCAGCCGCAAATGTTGTAAAAATTATTTTACGGGGCGATTTTTTCCGATATTAGAATTTTATCGCCAAAAAGGGCATATAATTTTTTTTCTTGCTGGTTAAAGTATATTTCCGGGTTTTGGCCAGAAAAGGCCGATATTTCTGGCAGGGTAATTATATTTAAATTGTTTTTATTGTCAATTTCGGAAATTTTTATTCTATCTGAAATTGTAAAAATAATATAATCGTTGTTAAGCCAGACACACTGGCCGATTTTTTCCGAAAATCTGTTCAAGAATATTTTTTCTGGGTTTTCAGATTCTTGAAGCTTCCAGATGTAAGAAAACAATATTTCGTAATCATTGTAAAAAACAACCTTCTGGCCGTTGGGAGAAATTTCAATTTTTTTAACCGGATCATAAAAACTTAAAAACTCTTTTGTTTTTTGAGACAGCAATAAAGCATGGTTGTTTTCAAAAAGAAAAATATTTTGAAAAACAGTTTCTATTTTATAGGAGCTGTTTTTATTAATTTTTAAAGGAGAAGAACTTATCTTTTCTGATTTTTCTCCGGATATGTCAGAGCTGTAAACAAATCCATCTAATCCCAACCAGATTATGCTGTTTTCAGCCACCCTGAAAGCGGCAAGGTTTTTTAAAACCAAAGAAGGTTTTTCTAAAAGATTATTTTTATAAAGACCTCCGTCTTTTATAAAAAACAAATTATTATCGTCTTGTTTTTTAAAAGGAGAATTTTCTTCGTTTTTTAAAATTTCAAAAGTAATATTTTCTTTAAACAATATGATGTGCTCTAACTTTACGACTTCTTTTTCTTTTATATCTAATATTTTTTGATAAGGAAAATACCCCTCTTTTTTGATCAAAACATTATGCTGTTTTGGCAGAAGGTTTTGTATAAATATAGAGTCAGAAAATATTTTGGTTTTTCCGCTATTTTTTGAGTCTACAAAAAATTCGGCCGGCTGGGGCCAAACCTTAAGGTATATTCCGCCGGTAGCTGTAATTTTTTTCTGTTCAAAATCAATTCTGTATCCCAAAGAATAAAGCACAATAGAGGAGGTAATAACAAGAAAAAACAGCGCGCAAACAAACAATATTATTAAACGATTTTTTTTAGTCATCTAATTTTTGATTTTAATAAATTTGTCAAATATTTTTTAAATTCAAGCTGTTCTTTTATTGGATTAAATGTTTCAAGAGCAATGATTTTGCCGAATAAAAAATTTGGCAAGGTTTTTAAATAGTCAAAATCTTTTAAATTGTAAATTGTGTGCATATCGCAGTTTGTTTTTGGATTGTAGCCGTTTAAATGGTTGCAGTCAAAATATTTTCTCCAATTGGCGGAATTTTTTTTATTAAAGACATATTCAAAATCTTTGCTTAATTTTTCCATGCCAACCTTAAAGTGTGCCAAATCAACGCAAAAGCCCCCGATTTTTTCAACATTAATTTTTTTTGAAACAAAATTATCGGTGTTCATTTCCAAAGACAGGTTTTTATAAAATTTTTTCCATTTTAAAATATCGTTTTGCTGAAAATTTATTTCGTGAACGGTAAAGTATTTTGTCTTAAAATTATTTTTTAAAAATTTTAACTCGTCAACTGCCATATCGTGGCGGATATGAACCAGTGGAATACTTTTAATTTTTGAAGAGAGGAGAGCAGTATATATTTTTTCTCTTTCTGGCTTTTTAAAAAGTTCTAAAAACAAAGCAACCTCTTTTAGTTTGAGTTTGTTTATTTCTTTTAATTTGTCTTGCCACTCCTGCTCCTTGGAGCCGGTGATTGAAACCAGTATTTTTTTTGATAAATTTATTTTATCCATAATTAATGTTTTTTAAATATACAACAAAAAACGCAATAAAAAAAGCCCCTCGTTATGAAACGAAGAGCCTATGATGCTTCGGCGTTTATCGTATCGTAGCGTGAAAGACGCTACGCCGAACGAAGTCGTCTTTCAGTAACTTCCCAGCGGGAAATCAATTCTTCCATTTTGTTTTTGGGGCATTGACGGGATAAAAAAATTGAGATAATATTAAACATATTTAAGTTTTAAATTATGGCAGAAAAATTTATTATTAACGGCGGAAAAAAACTTGCGGGAGAAGTGGAAATAATGGGCTCAAAAAATGCGGCTTTGCCGATTTTGGTTGCAACTGTTTTAACCAAAAAAGACTGCGTGATAGACAACCTGCCCCTAATTGAAGACATCAACAGAATGCTGGAAATTTTAGAAGGAATGGGGGCCAAAATAGAATGGCAAGGAGAAAGAAAAGTAAAGATAAATTGCCAAAATATTAATCCCGAAAAACTTCCTCAAAAAATCATAAGCAATTTTCGCGGGTCTGTTTTGGTTTTGGGGCCCTTGCTGGCAAGGTTTGGAAAATTAAAAATGCTTTCTCCGGGCGGATGCATAATCGGGGCAAGGCCATTAGACACTCATTTTGACGCTTTCTTACAATTGGGTTTTGAAAATTACTCTAAGGGAAGTTATTATTATTTTAAAAAAATAAGAGAAAAAGACAAAGAAAAAAACAGGGAAGTGGCGCTTTCTGAATTTTCTGTTACAGCCACAGAAAATGTTTTGCTATTTTCGTCTTTTTTTCAAGAAAAAACAATTTTAAAAATAGCCGACTTAGATTACCAGGTGCAGGAATTGATAAAAGTTTTAAAAAAAATGGGGGCCAAAATAAAAACAGCAGGGCCTCATTCTTTTGAAGTTAAGGGAAAAAAAGAGCTTTCGGGATTTAGCCATAAATTGATATCAGACCCAATTGAAGCAGGAACTTTTATTGTTGCCAGCCTAATAACCAAAGGAGATGTTTTAATAAAAAACGCAGGCATAGAACACCTGACTCTTTTCTTAAAAAAATTAAAAAGCTGCGGAGCTAATTTTGAAATAAAAAACAAAAATACCATCAGGGTTATGCCCTCGGCCAAGATAGTGATAGACAGAATTCAAAGTTTGCCGTATCCAGGAATTCATACAGACCTGCAGCCGGAGCTTGGAGTTTTGGCAACTCAAACAAGAGGGGGAACTTTAATACACGATCCTTTATATGAAGGCAGGTTGAAATATCTTGAAGAATTGAATAAAATGGGAGCAGAGATAATTTTTTGCGATCCGCACCGGGCAATTGTAAACGGGCCGACCCTTTTGTACGGCATTGAAATTCCCAGTTTAGATTTAAGGTCTGGAGCCGCTCTAATATTGGCCGGACTAGTTGCCAGGGGAACAACAACAATAAACAATATTTACCAAATAGACAGAGGATACGAAAAAATAGAAGAAAGATTGCAGAAATTAGGAGCAGACATTAAAAGAATTAAAAGTTAAAAGTCAAAAATTTAAAGTAAAGTTAAAAGTTAAAAGTATCAATATTTTTTGCTTTAATTTCGTCGTTATATTTTAAAACTTTATATTATATTTTTAACTTTTAACTTTAGACTTTTAACTTATTTATATGTTTTCCACAAAAATTGCCATTGACCTTGGAACATGCAATTCTTTAGTTTATGTTTTAGGTAAAGGAATTGTTTTATATGAGCCGTCGGTGGTGGCCGTATCTTTGACAGATAATAAAATTTTAGCAGTGGGAGAGGGGGCTAAAGAAATGATTGGCAGGACCCCTGCCGACATTAAAGTTTACAGGCCGTTAAAAGACGGAGTGATTGCCGATTATAAAGTAACGCAGGCAATGCTTCGTTATTTTATTGATAAAACAACAAGCAGGTTTAAATTTTTTAAGCCGGAATTAGTGATCTCGGTTCCAGCCGGCATTACTAGCACAGAAAGAAGGGCTGTCATAGAGGCGGCTTTGTCGGCTGGCGCCAAACAGGCGTTTGTGGCCAAAGAGCCAATTTTGGCCGCTATTGGGGCAGGTATTCCTATAAACTCGTGTTCGGGGCATATGATTATTGATATTGGCGGAGGAACTTCCGAGGTGGCTGTAATTTCTCTTGGCGGAATAGTCACTTCGCATTCTATAAGAACAGCGGGAGATAAAATGGACTTTGCCATAACTGATTATATAAAAAAGAAATATAATTTGGCGATAGGAACGCAGTCGGCCGAAGAAATAAAAATTAAAGCGGGCACCGCTTTATTACAGAAAGAATTAAAATATCTGGAAATACAGGGCAGAGATTTAATTTTAGGATTGCCCCGAAACATTAAAATATCAAACAACGAAGTTTGCGAAGCTATCTCCGATGTGTTGGCCGAAATTATCCAGGTTGCAAAACAGGTTTTAAGCGAAACTCCTCCGGAACTTTCAGCAGACATAATGAACAAGGGCATTATAATGGCCGGCGGAGGATCTTTGCTTCCAAAAATCAACGAATTGGTGGCTCAGAGCACGGGCGTTCCTTGTTTTGTGGCAGAAGAGCCTTTATTCTGCGTAGTCAAAGGAACCGGCATAGTTTTAGAGCATTTAGACGAATACAAAAAAGTAGTAATGAGCAAAAAATAATTTATTTATGTTAGTTGGACATGAAAAACAGTGGAATTTTTTAAAAAATAAGTTTGAGCAGGGCCAGCTTTCGCATGCTTATTTATTTGCCGGAGAAAAGCAATTAGGAAAAAAGATATTTGCAAAAGAATTTATTAAATTGATAAATTGTTTAGCAGAAAAAGAAAAACCCTGCCAGAAATGCCAGAATTGCCAAATGATAGAAAAAGGAAATTTCCCCGGCCTTTTAATGGTGGAGGACGCAGAGGGCGAATTAAAAATAGAAAAATTAAGAGAGGCGCAGAATTTTTTAAGCTATAAATCTTATTACGGTTCGTTTAAGGCGGTTATTGTAAACGATTCGGAAAAAATGAATCAGGAATCCCAAAATTGTTTTTTAAAAACACTTGAAGAGCCCAAAGGAAAAACAATAATAATTTTAATTTCTTCACGCAAGGAAATGCTCTTAAATACTATAACTTCAAGATGCCAGACAGTTAAATTTTCTATTGCCGGCCTATCCAAGCATATTTTTTTAAATCAGGCAAAAACAGAAAAAGAAGAAAAATTGTTGAAAGAAATACTAAAAATTATCGGATCTTCTTTTGCGGAAAAATTTCAATATGCAAAATCGCTTGACTTTGAATCGCAATCTTTAGGCGAAATATTAATAATTTTAACAAAATATTTCAGATATTTGATGCTTTTAAAAGCGGGAGCAGAAGACAAGAGGGGACAGAAATATTTTATTGAACCTCCCGATTTTTTAAAAAATTACTCTTTGGAAAAAATTAAAAAAAATATAAACCTTATAGAATATATCAACCAACAAATATCGCTGACCAACACAAATCCAAAGCTGGCGTTAGAATATCTGCTGGTGGAAATATAATAAATTTTAATTAAAAGTCAAAAATCAAAAATTTAAAGTATAGTCCAAAGTTCAAAGTATTAATTAGCGTTTCTATTTACTTTTAACTTTTGACCTTTAACTTTTAACTTTTATTAATGTATAAAGAAATAATAAACAAAATAAAACCGGAATTTGAAAAAACATTTATTTTTTTAGAGGGAGAGGCGGCAAAAATCCGCACTTCCAGGGCCAGCCCTTCTTTAATAGAAGACATAGAGGTTGATTGTTTTGGCCAGAAATTCAGCTTAAAACAATTAGGAGCCATTTCTGCTTCGCAGACAAACCAGCTCACTATACAGCCGTGGGATATTTCCTATATAGAACCCATAGAAAAAGCAATTGCCAAATCCGGACTTTCAATGTCTGTGACCGTAGATAAAAATATAATTCGCTTGAATCTGCCTCTTTTAACAGAAGAATACAGGCAGGGGCTGACAAAAATTTTAAATGAAAAAGGAGAGTCGGCACGGCAAACAATAAGGCGCCAGAGAGAGCATTGCTGGAACGAAATTCAAGACAGTTTTAAAGAAAAGAAAATTTCAGAAGATGATAAATTTCGCGGCAAAGACGAGCTTCAAAAGGTGGTTGATGAATACAACGAAAAAATTAAAAATTTAGTGGAAAAGAAAAAAAACGAAGTAGTATAGTTTTTTTACAAAAAAAAGAGCCCCGACGATTACAATCAAAGTTGCAATAGCGGGGCATATGAGTTTATTCGGGAAGGTCTGTCGTTGAGATTTCGGGAATTGGAAAACAGGAATAGGTACGGGAAGCGGCGTTCTTTTTAAGCCACGCCGAATTTATGGGCAACAATGGTCGTCCATCGATAATCATCCCTGTTTTGTTCGCTACTTCCTCAATAGTGTCGGCTGAAATATAGCCTATTGGGCCGCCCACTTGTGGTTGCAATAAAAAAATCATACGACCGTCTCCTCGCTATTTTAGGCATAGCTGCCTACGGGTGATGGGGAAATGTGCTAAATATAATTTATCATAAATTAAAATGATTGTCAATGGTTGCACAAAAAAAATAAACAAAGAAACCCTTGACACGAGGATTGGATTTGCTATAATTAAATTGTTTAAACACGCCGTGTTCTCGGTTCGCGCCGGGACCACGGCTTTTAATTTAAATGAATAAGAAAATTTTTGTTTTTATTGATGGCGGAAATTTCTATTTTAAAATGAAAGAAATGTCGCAGAAAACCGGTAAAAGATATAGTTTACTTAAATTTCGTTTTCGTGATTTTTGCAAGTGGCTGGCAAAAGATGACGAACTTTTAGATATAAGATATTATGTCGGCGCAGTTAACAGAGAAAGAAATAACGAAAAAAGTGAAACAATGTACGCAAATCAGCAAAAACTTATTGGAAACTTGCAACAACAAAATGTAAATATTTCTCTTGGCCAGTTAATAAAACATCCCGACAAAACTTATCATGAAAAAGGCGTTGATGTGAGATTGGCGGTAGAAATGATAAGATTTGCCAGAGAAAATAAATATGATGTTGCTTATTTGATAAGTTCAGATACAGACTTGGTGCCAGCGGTTGAGGAGGTGCGCGCATTTGGAAAAGAGGTTTGTTATGTTGGAATTTTTAAGGGTCAATCATTTGGTTTGTCTAAGGCGTCTAATAATGTTATATTATTAAGAACAGAAGAAATAGAAAAATTTTTAAAATTTGAAAATTAAAATTAAAAATTAAATGATATTAACACTTTTAGTTGCTTTATTCAGCTTGGTGGCCCTGATGGTTATTCACGAATTTGGGCATTTTATTATAGCTAAAAAATTCGGGGTAAAGGTTGAAGAATTCGGCATAGGATATCCGCCTCGGCTTTTTGGCAAAAAATTTGGCGAAACAATTTATTCTGTAAATCTTTTGCCCTTAGGCGCTTTTGTAAAAATTTACGGAGAAGAAGGTGGCGTTGATGACTACAGAAGTTTTTCTAATTTGGTTATTTGGAAAAGAATGATGATTGTGCTGGGAGGGGTGATTGCTTTTTGGCTGGCCGCAATATTTATTTTTTCAATTGTTTTTACAATGGGGGCCGATATCCCCATAGGCGACCAGGAAATTTCCGGATTAAAAAATCCCCAAGTTAAAATTATATTTGTTTCGCCAGATTCTCCGGCAGAAAAATCGGGATTGAAAGCCGGCGACACAATTATAGAAGCAAGAGTTGTAGATTCAGAGATTGTCAAAATTAATAAAATAAGCGATTTTCAAAAAATCACAAAAGACAATTTAGGCAAAGACCTTTCTTTAATAATAAACAGGCAGGGAGAAGATATGACGGTTTCTTTAACTCCGCGGCTTTCGTGGCCTGCAACCGAAGGGCCAACAGGAACAACGTTGGAAAGAACCGCCACTCTTATTGAAAAATATCCTTTTTATATGGCTCCCGTCAGGGGGGCGGTTTTTACCTGGGAAGTAACAGTAAACGCAGTAAAAGGGCTATATCAAGTATTTGCAAATATATTTTCCGGAAAAGGCGTGCCCAATGGAGCTGAATTTGCCGGGCCTTTGGGTATTACAGTGTTTTTGGCAACAGCCGCAAATTACGGAGTAGGATACTTTTTATACTTTATCGGAGTTATTTCTGTTTTTGTGGCTATATTTAATTTGTTTCCCATACCGGCCCTAGACGGCGGAAAAATGATATTTTTAATAATTGAAAAAATAAGAAAAAAACCGGTTTCAGTAAAAATTGAGCAAAATATCACTATTGTATTTTTTATTTTATTAATAACAATGTCTCTTTTTATCACAATAAAATTTGATATTCCCCGCCTAACAGACTTTCTAAAATCCAGCATTCAAAAATAATCTGTAAAATTAATATTAAGATTTTTAAAACACAATTATGTTGCAATCAAAGATGTTTTATAAAACAATAAAAGAGAGGTCTGCTGAGGCAGAAGCGGTGTCGCACGACTTGCTGACTCGCGCGGGGTTTGTTGACCAGCTTATAGCAGGTGTTTATACATTTTTACCGCTGGGATTCATTGTTCTAAAAAAAATTGAAAATATAATCAGAAAAAATATAGAATTGGCGGGCGGGCAGGAGGTTTTAATGCCGGTTTTGCAACCAAAAGAAAACTGGCAAAAAACAGGCAGATGGGAAACATTAGACATACTTTTTAAAATAAAAGGCGGCAACGACAAAGAATATGCCTTAGGCCCCACCCACGAGGAGGTTGTTTCGCCCTTGGCTAAAAAAATAGTTTTTTCTTATAAAGATTTGCCTTTTTATCTTTTTCAAATACAGACAAAATTCAGAAACGAATTAAGGGCAAAATCGGGAATTTTAAGAACAAGGGAATTTTTAATGAAAGACCTTTATTCTTTTCACGCAACACAGGAAGACATAGATAATTATTATGAAAAAATGCTTAAGGTTTATTTTAATATTTTTAAAGAGTGCGGAATTTATAGAGGAGGAAAAAATCCGCTTACTTACAGAACCTTGGCTTCGGGAGGAAGTTTTGCAAAATATTCAGACGAGTTTCAAACAGTTACAGAGGCCGGAGAAGACATAATTTATATCTGCAAGAAATGTTTAACAGCTATAAATAAAGAAATAATAGGCGAGAATAAAAATTGCCCGAATTGCAAAGCTTCTGACTGGGAAGAAAAAAAAGCAATTGAAGTTGGCAATATTTTCAAGCTGGGAACAAAATATTCTCTGCCTTTTGATTTAAAATTTAAAGATAAAGACGGCAGAGAAAAGCCCGTTATTATGGGATGCTACGGAATTGGGCTTTCAAGATTGATGG
>JBBTQJ010000018.1:0-24035 GCA_038065755.1 Patescibacteria group bacterium
ATGAAAGGTCGAAATTACTTGTAGAATAAGTGTCCGAAGAAATGGGTACCTCCCAAGGCAAAAAATACAGACTCCAGAGAAAATAAAGTATGTGCTTTATGCACGTAAAAGTAGCGAATCAGAAGAAAGACGGGTGCTTTCTATTGATTCACAAATTCAAGAGATGCTTCGGGCTGCAGAAAAAGAAGGGCTGGAAATCGTTGATATCCGGCGCGAATCTCACTCTGCAAAAGATTCGGGACAGCGTCCGGTGTTCAATGAAATATTGAACGATATAAAAACCGGGAAATTCACTGGAATACTTACATGGGCACCAGACCGTCTAAGCAGAAATGCAGGAGATCTTGGATCTCTGGTAGATCTAATGGATCAAAAGCTTCTTATAGAAATAAGGACGACCGGGCAAAGATTTGCCAATAATCCAAATGAAAAATTCCTGCTAAAGAGACGAGATAAGCCAGGAAACCCGAGAATTCGCCTTCACAAAACTGCTTACCTGCGGACTGTGCGGATCGGGCATAACTGCCGCCGAGAAATTCAAAAAGCTAAAGGACGGCACAACTGCAAGATACGTATATTATGGTTGCACCAGATCAAGAGACCTGCACTGCAACAACAGATATATGAGAGAAGAAGATTTAATAAAAAATCTGCTTGAGCTGATTGATAATATAAATATGAACGAACTCGGGCTGAAAGCCAGAATAAAAGAAGAAATGGAAAGATACAATAAATTTCAAGCGCTGATGGGATTTGAGAAAAATACGAATGCAAAACCTAAAAATGTAGATATGCGAACTTTCGTAAAATATATTCTGAAAGAAGGAAGCATGTTAGAAAAAAGAGAACAGCTTTCAAACATGAGAAGCAAGCTGGTGCTGACAAAAGAAGGATTCACGCTACAGAAATAAAACAATAAAAAACACGAATTGAGTCGTGTTTTTTCGTTTAGCTTTTTTGAGGACTTCGGGTCTCTCGATACTAAAAGCTTCGTGCGCGGGCGAGGGGATTTGAACCCCTGATCTCTCCCGTGACAGGGGAGCATTCTAAACCAGGCTGAACTACGCCCGCATTTTTATAAATTTTTCATTGATGTGCCGACGACTGGGATCGAACCAGTGACCTAAGGTTTATGATTCCTTCGCTCTACCAACTGAGCTACGTCGGCTTCTTTTTAAATTCCCTTTATTAAACCCTTAATCAAGCCCATTGTTTTATAATAAATATCTATTGATTTTTTAATATTAATTCTGAGTGTGCCATAATAAGTTTTAAAGTTTTTATAATTCTTTTTATTTTTTGCTTTTATAAAAATAGTTTTCCTAAATTGATCTTTAGGAATTTTTGTAATTTTTGACCAATACCCTTTAATCTCTTCGTCTCTATTTTTATGAATTACGTTTATCCCTACGGCTAAGGTAAACCTATCTTTTTTAACTTTAAACAACTTCCTAAAAACTTTCATTAAAAATTTTATCATTTCCGGATCGGAGTTGATTAGAAAAAATTCTCTTTTCTTTTTTGAACCCTCGCCCCAATAAAGTGCCGCTATTGCTATCAGAAGATCTCTTTTGGAAAGTTTGCCAATTTCCTTAATGCTTGACTCCTCCGCGTTTTTCACTCTTTTCATGCGTATAGCATGTTGCATTTTAGCACCTATCATTCTTCCATGATAACTGCCTTTAACCATATTTTTATGTAATTTTTCTACCTGTTTTTGCGTTAACTTAATATCTGCACACCAAATACTAACGCTACTTTTCGATACTTCCAAAATTTTCGCTATTTTTTTAATACTCTTTCCCTTTTTACGCAATTCAATTGCTTTATTTCTTTCTTTTGATTTTGCCATAAAACCCACGATAAATAATACTTACTTAAGTATACCGTGGGTTCTAAAATATTACAATCTTGTTGCGCTGCCTCGAATTGCACGAGGGCCTCCAGCTTCTTTTTGCGCCTTTTATTTCTAAAAGGAATGGACTATACCATCTTCCTATATTTTAGGAAGTTCCTATTATAGTCTCTGAGCCTTCCCCAGCTAATTGCTGAAGCTTGGTTGCTGATTGCCAAATTTTTTCTCTTTTTAAGCATTCACACTTATCCTTTAAGATTATGTTGTAGCGAGAAAAACTTAATGGGTTTCCAGCAGTTTCAGGAATTTTCCGCCAAGCGTTACCACTCGGGGTCACACCATCGTATGAGACTGGCGAGGTACTACTCCTCCACAGCGCTGTGTATCTTATTATTCTACCACAAAAATTAATAGAATCAAGCTATATTGCGCATCTGCTTTTGTTAAAATTTTTTTATTTCTTTATTTTGTGTTAAAATAACTTAAAAATTATGATTATAAAATTTTTAGGAGCGGCTCAAAATGTAACGGGGTCTAAGCATTTAATACAAACAGAAGGATATAATTTGCTTTTAGATTGCGGATTTTATCAGGGCAAGAGAAGCGAATCAAATAAACTCAACAAAACTCTTCCGTTTTTAGCCAAAGATATAAACGCTGTCATACTTTCTCACGCGCATTTAGACCACTGCGGAACCTTGCCTGTTTTAATTAAAAATGGATTTTTTGGAAAAATTTATTGCTCAAAAGCAACAGCAGAAATAGCAGAATATATTTTATTGGATTCAGCTTTTATACAAGAACAGGACGCAAAATATTTTAACAGACATACACGGGAAGCCAAAGAACAAATCTTTCCAATTTATACAGAAGAAGATGTCAAAAAAACCGTTCAACTTTTTGAGCCAATTGATTATTTTAACAAAAGCAATATATGGACAGAATTAAATAAAAATATACGTTTTAAACTTTACGACGCAGGGCATATTTTGGGGTCTTGTATAATTTTTTTAGAAATAAAGGAAAACGGAACTACAAAGACATTGGGTTTCACCGGAGATTTAGGCAAAAAATCTTCCCCTATTTTACGCTCTCCGGAATATATTGAAGAAAACACCCAAACGCTTATTGCAGAGTGCACTTATGGCAACAGCCTGCATAGGCCTGTTTCAGAAATGTCTAACGATTTTAAAAATATTATTAATATAGCGGTAAAAAATAAAGGGAAAATTATTATTCCTGCTTTTTCTTTGGGCAGAACGCAAGAAATTATTTATGTCTTGCATAAACTTTTAGATAAAAAAGATATTCCTTCTATGCCAATATATGTAGACAGTCCGCTTGCAAAAAACATTACAGAAATTTTTCCTAAGTATATTAATGATTTCGACGACGAATTTTGGAAAGATTTTGGCAATAAAGGAGAATCTCCTTTTTTTCTAAAAGATTTAACTTATATAAGATCGGCCGAAGAATCCAGGGCGTTAAACAAAAAACAAGGGCCTTTAATAATTATTTCCGCTTCCGGCATGGCCGAAGGCGGAAGAATACTGCATCACTTAAAAAACAGCATAGAAAATCCGCAAAATATAGTTTTGATAATAGGATACCAGGCTGAAAATACATTAGGAAGAAAAATTCAAGAAGGCGTAAGCCCTGTTAAAATATTCGGCAAAAATTATAATGTAAGAGCAAAGATAATAACCCTTAAAGAATTCAGCGCGCATGCTGACCAAAACGACCTTCTGCAATATATTTCAAATATTAAAAATTTAAATAAAATATTTTTAGTGCACTCAGAGCTTCCCCAGGCAGAGGCCTTTAAAAACATATTGGAAAAATCTTATCTTGATTTATCAATTGAAATTCCAACAATGGGCCAGTCTTTTGAATTATAAACATACAAAAACACAGGTACAAAAAATCGACGATCGTCGATTTTTTGTACCTGTGTTTTTTTTAATTTCTTTTGTTAATTTCTACTGATTTTTAAAAACTTCCAGAAAAGCTTTTGTGGGCACATTCACCCTGCCTTTTGCTTTCATTAGTTTTTTTCCTTTTCTCTGTTTTTCTAAAAGCTTGTTTTTTCTAGTCACGTCTCCGCCGTACAAATATCCCGTCACATCTTTTCTGCGGGCCGAAATTGTTTCTCTGGCAATAACTTTTCCGCCAATAATGGCCTGCAGGGCAACTGAAAATTGCTCTGGGGGTAAAACATCTTTCAATTTTTCAACTAATCTTTTCCCTTCTGAGTATGCTTCGTCTTCAGCAACGATTTTTGAAAACGCTTCCTCTTTTTGGCCGGCAACCAAGATTTCCATTTTTACCAGCTTGCCCGGCCTAAAACCCAAAAATTTATAATTCATTGAGCCGTATCCTTGGCTGGCTGTTTTTATTTTATCATAAAGGTTTGCAATAATTCCCCTTAAAGGAGTTTCAAAAACAATAATAGCTCTTTCTGTTCCTATATAATTTGTTTCTAAATAATTTCCTTTCAGATTTTTTAAAATATCCATTAATTTGCCGATATAATTTACTGGGGCAATAACTTCCAAAGAAACCCATGGCTCTTCTGCGTTTTTTATTTTTGATTGATCGGGCCAGTCAGACGCAGAGTGTATAAAAATTTCTTTATTTTTGTGGTCAAAAATTTTATAAACAACCGAAGGGGTTGAAATCACCAGCGAAAGTCCAAACTCTCTTTGCAGTCTTTCTGAAATTATTTCAATATGCAGGGTCCCTAAAAATCCGCAGTTAAACCCCCTGCCCAAAGCCTCTTTCATTTCCGGCTCAAAAACCAGAGCAGGATCGTTTAATTTCAATTTTGACAAAGCAACTTTTAATAAATCAAAGTCATCTGGATTTTCAGGATATAAGCTGGCAAAAACCATTGGTTTTGGCTCCTGGTATCCGGGCAGGGGTTGAATATTATTTTTTGCATTTGCCGGCTGTAGTTTTATTATTGTGTCTCCGGCATGCACCTTTCCCGGCTCTTTTATTCCGGTTGCAATATACCCAATATCTCCCGCAAAAATCTTTTGTTTTGGAGAAAACTCCGGATTCAAATACCCAAGCTCTTTTACTTCAGCTATTATGTCTGTGGCCATTAATTTTATTTTCTCTGAATTTTTGATTTCTCCGCTAATAACCCTTACATATGCAATCACTCCTTTAAAAGAATCATATTCTGAATCAAAAATCAAAGCCCTGAAATTATTTTCAAGGCCTTCTTCAGGAGGTGGCGCTTCTTCAATAATTTTTTTTAAAATTTTATCTACATTTGTGCCATCTTTTGCAGAAACTTTTAAAATATTTTCTGGCATAATTTCTAAAAGCGTCGCAAGTTCTTCAACCGACTCTTCAATTTTTGCAATTGGAGAATCAATTTTATTTATAACCGGAATAATCTTTAAACCCTGTTTTTTTGCCATTTCCAAATTTGCCAAAGTTTGCGCCTGTATGCCCTGCGTTGCGTCTACCAGCAAAACAGCTCCTTCAACGGCAGCCATTGATCTTGAAACCTCATAAGAAAAATCCACATGGCCCGGGGTGTCAACCATGTTTAAAATATAATCCTTGCCAAGATAATTATAATTCATCCTGATGGCTTTCAATTTTATGGTAATGCCCTTTTCTCTTTCTAAATCCATACTGTCTAAAAACTGGGGTTTCATTTTTTTTAAATCAATGGTGTGGGTCATTTCCAAAAACCGGTCAGCCAAGGTAGACTTCCCGTGATCCACGTGAGCTATGATGCTAAAATTTCTTATATTTTCCATTTAATATTTTTTAAATTTATTTTGTGTGGTTTAAAAGCCCTCCCATTTGAGATAATAATAAATTTTTTAAAGCAACGCCCTCGGGCGACTTAAATATTAAAGAAATTAATAAATAAAATAGAAATCCGAGGCCGCCCGCTATACTGGCCTGCAAAAACACTTCAAAAAAAGTTTCTAATGTAATATAATTTGAAAGAATCTGGCGGATAGTATAGGTAAAAAATATTGTTAAAAAAGATGCTCCTAAAACTTTGCCTAAAGAGTTTAAAATTTCTTTTATATAAAAGTCTCCGACTTTTCTTTTAAAGAAAAACAGCAAAAGCATCAGCTGGAAAACAGCGTCAAGAGAAATGGCAAGAGGCAAAGCCACCACGGGCAGGTTTTGCATGCCTTCAATTTTTAAAGCCTCTGCCAAAAAAATAGAAAAAATATTTTGAAAGCTTAAAAGCCAAATAAAAAAATAACTGAAAACAACTGTTGTTGCCACGCTGGCAATACTTACCAGGGCCGGTATTTTCGTGTTGCGCATGGCGTAAAATGCCTTAGAGACAAGAAAAACTAATCCTTGGGCAAATAATCCCAGCATAAAAATTCCAAAACAGGCGGCTGTAAGCTTCGTGGCCGTCCAGTCAAATCTTCCCGCCCCAAAAGCAATTCTTACCAAATGCGCCCTTAAAATAAAAGATATGCAGCTTATTGGAATTATTAAAAAAATAATCTGCCTGAAAACAGAAGAAAATTTTAAAAGCATTTCTTTCTTTTCTCCTTTAGAATACGCTAATGAAAGAGCGGGAAAAACAGCAATGGCAAAAGGAACCGCCACAAGGCCAATTATAGGCAGGGCTAAGTCATTTGCTAAGCTAAAAATGCCAATTGATCCTGGAATTAACGACGAACCGATTATGGTAACAATGATTAAATTTATCTGGCCGGCAGCCAAGCCAATAGCTCTTGGCGCGGTTAATTTTAAAGTCAGCAAAAAATCCTTGTCTAAAAAATCAAAATTGTTTTTAATTTTAAAGCCAATTTTAAATAAAGCCGGGACTTGAATTAAAAAATGCAAAAGAGCCCCCAAAACAATTCCCCATGCCAAACCCGAAATTCCAAATCTTGGCACAAAAAAAATAATGCCAATTATGCTTCCTAAATTATAAACAACCGGAGCTATGGCCGTAATCAAAAATCGCTGAAAAACCCTAAGAACAGCTGAAATTATATTGCTGGTCCCTAATAGAATGGGGCTTAAAAACATTATTCTGGTTAAAAGAGAGGTAGCTGCCATTTTTTCTTCTGAAAATCCCGGAGCAATTAAAAAAACCATGCTTGGAGTAAAAACAAATAAAATTGCGCAAATAACAATTAAAGATATTAAAGACAAATTTAAAAGATTTGAAAGGTATTTAAAAGCCTGTTCTTTTCCCTTGACTAAGTTTTTGGTAAAAATAGGAATAATCGCTACCCCGATGGCTCCGGTCATTAAAACTATGGCTATAAAATCGGGAATACGAAAGGCGGCATAATAAACATCAAGTTCATTCCCCGCTCCAAAAGTACTGGTTAATAAACGATCTCTTAACAAACCCAAAAGAAAACTGGAAAAAGAAAAAACAGATAAAATCAAGGCCGCCATGCTCACCCGCTCTGTTTTGTGGTTGTAAATTTTTCTAAAAAAATTAATCGGCATTTTTATTTATCTTATTTTCTACACCCGTGCACTAGTGCACGGGTGTGTGTTGAATTAATAAACTTTTTTCAAAATCATATAACTCCGCTATACAATTACTCGTTCGATCGGAAAATAAAAATAAATTTTTACTTTTTTCTCTCTCTTATAATTATAATTGGGGTTTGCTGGTTTGACTGGCTGGCTGGATTGTCTTTTAAAATTTTTAACAGTAATTTTTCTTTTCCTTTTAAATTTTGGCTTCTGCCTAAAATATTTCCTCCTATGTCGTTGACGTCGGCCACGGCAAAAGATAAATTAAATTTTGTTTTTAGTTTGTCGCATAATAAATCACAATTCACTGGCCCAAGTATTCCCATTTCAGAATACTCTGAAAATGCCTCTCCGTAAAACCCGTCTATTTCTGAAATTTGATGCCCCGCCAGCCTATAAAACATTCCCGTAACGCCAAAAAACTTAAACAAAAAGCCAAAAAAACTGGCAAACAAAATTCTTGGCAAACCTGCAAGATTTATGGCAACCTGCATTTTTAAGGGGTTTCCCACCGAAAAGCCAGCCGGTGTTTTTTTAACAAATTTTGATAAAAATTTTGCAAAAAAACCAACCTTAATGTCTTTTTTGTAAATAATTTTGTTTTGGATAATAGAAACTATTTTCTGGCAAAAGATAATAATATCATTATTTTTAACAAGTGGCAAAATATATTTTTTAACAATATCTTCAAAATTATCAGTATTTTGAATAAAATGAGTTTTAACAAGATGCCTTTCCCATTTTTCACCCCCTGCCTCAATTATTAAATTTTTCTCCTGATTTAAAGTTGGTTCCATATTATTTGTTGCTTAGCTGTCCTACATCTGTCAATGCGATCGCGTTGACAAGGTTATTCTTTATTTATTCGCCTAAATACCAAACATCATTGGTTCTCTGGCCGCTGGTTTTCATTCCTCCTGTCATAAAAATTTTATCGTTAAAATTAACGCAGGCAAGATCTTCTCTGCCGTCCCATAAAGATGCGCCGTCTTTATATAATTCATTCCAAACAATGCCGTCTTTTGAATACCGTGTATCATTATAGCCATGGCCGTACCCAGACCATCCGCCAATAATAAATAAATAATCTTTAAATTCCAGCAAACAATGGCCGTGCCTTCCGGGCCAAATATTTTCTTTGCCAACGTTTGTCCAATCTTTGCCGTTTTCCGAATACCAAACATCTTTATCCCCCATCTCTCCGGGAAACGCGCCTCCTGCCAGCCACATCTTTCCTTGAAACGTTTCCACTGCCAAATCATATCTTGGATACCAGTTAGTATGCTTTGAAATTAAAAACCAGTCTTTGCCGTTTTCCGAATTCCAAACATCATTTTCCGGACCATTTACAGAAACTCCTCCCATCACCCATATTTTATTATCAAAAACAACCGCTCCAAAACCTTTTCTTGGCAGCCAGCCGGCTTTGTCTAAAACCAATGTCCAATTTACGCCGTCTTCAGATGACCAAATATCATTTAAATATTTCTCGCCTGTTGTAACTCCGCCCAATATCCAAATCTTATCTTTAAAAACAACTGATTCGTGCGCCCGTCTCGGGCCCCAAGGCGCCTTGTCTTTTATTAAAAACCAATCTTTACCGTTTTCCGAATTCCAAATGTCGCTGTAATTTTTAGTGTAGTCCGGAGACGTTCCTCCCACTCCGCCAAAAAGCCATAATCTATTTTTAAAAATATTCAAAGTATGAGCATCTCTTTTTTCAAAAACAGCCCCGGAAGAAACTAAATTCCATTTTAAAATCTTGGGGTCTAGTGTTTTATTTTTATCAGCTTTTTCTATCGCTTTCTTGTTTTTTTCTAATTCCGCTTTTTCTAAAACATCTTTAATCCTCTCATTAAAAGCTCTTTCCCTGTTTTCAACAAATAAAAAAATGCCAATAGAAATCAGCCATAAAACTGCTAAAATTGGAAGAAGTATTTTTAAAAAAGAGAAAAACTTCATATATAAATTTACTTCTTTTTATTTCTTTTTGTTTTTTTATTCTAATCCTTTTTTGCCATTTTTAAAAGAACTTGACATCTATTTATAAATTAGTTAATATAAAAATGTCTTGGCGAGACGAGCGATTGCCGAGCATATAATTTATTATGTGCTTGGAGGAAAGTCCGAACACCCTCCCGCCCAAAGCGGGATAAAATAATAGCGGCTAACAGCCGCCCATCGTAAGATGCGAGGTGCGAACAGCGACGCTGAGTTCTGAAAGGAACGAAGCGCCCCGCGATGGCAAGGCCATTTTGCGGGGCGAATTCAGCAGAAATGCTGGAAGTGAAACGGCTAAATCCTTATTGGGCGCAAGAACAAACCCTTTGGCGGGCTCAGGGTAAAACCCTGGTAAATTCATTTATGAATTTTTAAAACCCTCCACAGGAGAAAAGTAGTTCGCTTGACCCCTTGAGTAATCAAATGGGCAGACAGATAATCGCATAAAACAAAATTCGGCTTACGGTCTTGCCAAGATACCAAAAAACTCGACTATTTGCCGAGTTTTTTGGTATATTTTCCAAAAAACAAGCAATCATAATGGTTCGCGATCGCGAACCATTATGATTGCTTGAATTATTTTTATATTAATGTTTGTGTCTGGGCGTAGCCGTCCAATGCTTCGTTTGCTAATCTGTCTGCTTCTTTATTTTTTTCTCTGGCAATATGTTTAAACTTTACTGACTGAAAATCTAGTTTTAAATTCCAGACCTCTATAAACAATTTTTGAATTTTTTCGTCTAAAATTTTATATTCTCCGTTTATTTGTTTTACTAAAAATTCGGAGTCAGACCTTATTTCAACCTCGCTGTTTTCCGCCAGTTTTTTGCCGAAAAGCGCCTTAAACTTTTTTAAAGCAAAAATCACAGCTGAATATTCGGCTTCGTTGTTGGTTAAGTTATCTCCCAGATATTCTCCGTATTTTTTAATCTCCTGGCCCATTTCATTGCAAAAAACAACCCCAATCCCGGCTTTCCCGGGATTCCCCCTTGACCCCCCGTCTGTATAAATAATTATTTTTTTCATAATTTTTATTTTATTATTTTTTATAAATTGCGACTAACCCCATTTTCTTTCTTCGTTAATTTTTAATATCTTTTTTAAAAAATAGCTTAAAATTTAGGTAACACTCTTTTAAGTTCCTTTTCTATAATTTGATGATCTGATAATTTTCCTATAAAAAAATAAGTTGACGAATGCTGCCTTCTAACATTTTTATTATTTTTAAGTATTTTCTACGATTTTTATTTCTTCCTCCGTTAGGCTATATAATTTATAAACTTCCTCATCTATTTTTTTATCGGTTTTTTCTATTTCTAATTTTATTAAATTCCATTTTTCCGAATTTTCCGTAATTTTTTGAAGGTTTTTGTTAAGTTCGAGCATTTTATCAACCAAAATTATAATCTGTTTTTGCTGATTTTTATCGCCAATATAAATCGGGATTTCTAAAAGTGGCCCCTTGTCTATCTGAAGCAAGTCACCCAATTGCTTACCTTTATTTTTTAACCAAAAATATGAAAGTTTTGAATTTAATATGCCAGTTAAATGTTTTAAATCTATCCTATCGGTTTCTATAAAATTTAAAGCTCTAGACCCATAGTATTCGTCTTTAGTATAGAAAAAACCGGGATTTTTAGTTCTAACACCACATACTATTTTAGGCCCTTTTATAAAAAATCTTTCTTCTCTTTCTCTGTGCAAAAAAAAGTACGGCTTATCAGGGGTTCCATATTTAATTTTAGCTTCGGCTAGTTGTTTTTTAAATGGCTCAAAATGTTTTTTTATATTTGGGAATTCGTCAAATTTTTTAGCGTCAAAATTATTAGCTGACATATAAAATAACCATTTATCAGAAATGCCAGCATGATATTTATAAGAAGATGTATAATATTTTTTAAGATAATTTTTTTCTTTCTCGGTATATTCGCTAATATCATCCACTAAAAAATATTTATCGGGTGCGGGTACTATTCCTTGCCCCACTTCTTTTTCAGTAAGCTTAAAATTTTGTTTGCTCTCAATTTTATCTAAAATTAAGCCCGTCTTTGAATCTTCAAAAGTTATATTCTTTCCTATCAAATTTTCTGGTTCAATATTAATTTTTACTTTTTTACCGAAAATATCAGTTATTAATTTATCTTCTGCAACACTTTTGTCGGTAACTTTCAGATAATTGACTAAATATTTTTTATTGGGTTTTTTCTTTTCAAAAACAAAAATCATTGTTTGTATTCCTGCTTGTTCAAAAACTTTATAATCGCCAAAATCAATAAAACTTTTTAATTCCCCGTCTTTTAAAATTTTATTTCTGAATATGCTTGACCCCGCATTGGTTACCCAGCTATTCGGAGCTATAAAACCTAAAATACCATTTTCTTTGAGTAAATCAATTGATATGCATGCAAACATTGTCCAAATATCCATTTTACCCTGATAATACGGACTATTATGCAAATCATCAAAGGCGCTTTTATTTATAAACTCTTTTATATATGGCGGGTTGCCGATAATGCAATCAAAACCGCCTTGTTTGAAAACTTTTGGGAATTCGTCTTGCCAATCAAAAAGTAAAGAATTGCCATTTTTTATATTTTTTAAAGGAGAAAACTTTATTCTTTCTGATAACGCATTTATTAATAGGTTTAATCTTGTTATCTCAACTGCTTGCGGATCTAAATCAACTCCGTAAATATTTTCATCAATAATTTGACGCTTTAACAGCTCTTCGTCTTTATATCCAAAACTTCTATATTTTTCTGCTACAATATCAACTGCTTTAATTAAAAAAGAACCGGAGCCGCAGGCTGGATCTAAAATTTTTATTTTTTTAACATCTAAAACGCTTCTGCATTTATCTAAAACCGGACCTAATGAGTTTTTTACAATATAGTCAACAATATAACTTGGCGTATAATAAATTCCTTGCTCTTTTCTTTTTCCAGCATCTTTTGAAACAGTTGTTCCCTTTTTTGATTTTGATAAGCGATGCGATAAATAGTTTTCATAAACAGCGCCTAAAACATCTGACGGCATCGCTTTAAAATCATATTCATAATAACCCTCTTTTCCATAAAGTATATTTATAACTTTTGCGGTTGCTCCGCTAAATTCTTCCCAGTTTTCAAAATAATGATTAGAAAATAAATTTGAATTATAAAAATTGTCTAACTCTCTAAATTTTAAAATCATCGCCTGATACAAGGTTTCTTTTTGGTCTTTCCTGCTATAATATTCCCTGGTCATTGGAATAAGCGTTGCGGGCTCAACTCCTCTATCTTCTGCAACCCTTATAAACAAAAGTCTGTCTAAAATTTTCTGCACACCCTCATCAAGGTCATCAGAATTTACATTTTTATTCCACTGGCTTAAATTTTTTATTAAAATTTCTCTGCATTCCTGCAAATCCTTATATAAAAGAGAGCTTATAGGAACTTTCTCAATTTTTTTCCCGACTTCTTCTCCATATTTATCTAATAAATCTTTTTCAAACGCCTCTTTTGATAAAAGCCATAATTTATCAAATTTATCTATATATTCATTGCAATGAATTGTTAAAAGTTTTTTATCCGCAAGTTTTTTTTCAATATCTTGCGCGTTAAAAATAATAAGGGTTTCAAAATTGGTTAAAACTGCCCAAACGGCCCCTTTATTAAAAGAATAACGGATTGCTTGATTGGCAAAGTCTTCGCTGTACAAATCAACATTAAATTTCTTGGCTTCAAGATAAAATTTAATCCTATCGTTCAAATAAAATCCATAGTCCACTCTTTTTGAGGAAATCGTTTCTTCTAATGAAACTTCTTTTTTATCGTAAATATTCCATCCAAGCGCCTCAAAAAGTGGCTCAATAAAACCTTTTTTCGTTTCTTCCTCGCTGTAAGATTTTAATCTGCCAAGCGATTTTTCTTTTTCGTATTTTTCTACAAGTTTTTTTATTTTTTCTTTGGCTTCTTTTTTCATAATTTTATTTGTTGACTAAATTGTCAACTATTATATCTACTTTATTCCTAAAATGGGGCGTTTTCAAGGGTTGTAAAAATAAAGCCCTTGCTATTGACAAGGGACGCGTGTTTGCTATAATTAAACTACAAATGGCTTCGGCCCGACTCTGTCGCAAGACAGAGGTAACAAAGAGAAAGTTCAAGGCAATATGTCCTTGAATTTTTTTGTTAATTTTTCAAAATCATCTTTAGAAATGTCTCCAATTTTATGACCTAATCGTCTAGCGTCTATAATCCTTATTTGAGACAAAATTGCCGCACTTTTAGTATTGTCTTGAAAAATAAATTGAAAATAATATTTTGTTTCTTTTTGTGTGCGAGTAAGAGGAATTGCCCAAAAAATTTCGTTATTAAATTTTTTAAATATAATTATTGGTCGTATAAAATTTTCGCCGTTGCCATCCTGTTCAAAACCAACATTAGCGCCCAACGCGCAATACCAAATTTCACGCTCGTGGAAAAATGGTCGTGGTTCAATTTCGTCAATTCGCGATTTTTTATCATGCCATTTTCTAAAATCTTTTTGCATAATATTTTTAGTTTTTATTTTTTGAAGTATTCGTTTAGGCAGTCTTTGAATTTTTCTAAATGTTCGTTTTTAATGCGGAATCCCGAGGCTTGGGCATGGCCGCCGTAAGTCATTAAAAAATCAGAGCAGGTTTTCATTGCCTCAACAGAATTTGTTCCTTTTGGGTTTCTTACAGACCCGCAACTTTCTTTTTCTCCTTTTTTAAAAATAAACGCCGGTTTTTCATATTTTTGAGAAGTGACAGACGCCACAGATCCCGCCAAGGTTAAACGCCAGGCCGGATCCCCCTCAAAAATAATCGGGTCTTCTGTTTTTCTGTTGGCTCTTCTTTCCACTTCCTGTATAATTTCTTTTACTTCTCGCTGTTTGCATTTGTTTTTTAAAAGCAAACTCTCGGCTATTTCTTTGCATTTTTCAACAGAAGAAGAGGTTAAAAGAAGGTAAGAGTCGTTCTGATAATTTTTACTTTCGGCCGCGTTCAAAGCAGAAATAATCTTTTGAAGAGAGTTTTCCCAGCCCAAAGCTGGTCCGCCTCGGGCGGAAAGAACATAACCTTCTCCCAAAATATCTAAAAACGCCCTCAAGGCGGGGCGAAAAGTATTTTTTAAAGACCTAATGCCTTCTTCAATTATTTTTTCATTGTCGTTTGTTTGGGGCACCATATCTGCAATAGTTCCAAGCGCGGCAAGTTCTAAAAAACTATTTTTTAAATTTTTAGAAATTTTGTTTCCCAACATTTCTTCACAAAGTTTAAAAGTAATCCCAACATTAGCTAATCCTTTAAAAGGATAATTGTCGTCTTCCTGTTTTGGGTCAACAATAATTGGAGTATCCGGCTTTTCATGCAATGTTTCGTGGTGGTCTATAATTATAACCTCAAATCCCATTTTTTTAGCTACTTCAATTTCTTCTAAGTTTCCTATGCCAAGATCTAATGTAATAAAAAGAGCCGGAGTTTTATTTTTTAAAATATTCAAAACATTTATATTTATGCCATAACCGTCGCTTTCCCTGTCTGGAAAAAGAATAGCTTCGGCTTTTCCCCCTAAATTTTTAATTGCCTCTTCTAATATAACAACAGACGATATTCCGTCTAAATCAGAATCACCATATAAAATAATGCGCTCTTTGTTTAAGACCGCTTTTTTAATTCTCTCGGCCGCTTTTTCTATGTTTTTTATTTTTAACATCGGTAATTAGAGCGAAGAAAAAAACTTTTGAAAGTAATTCCGCAGGCGGGCTGGGCATGGTTTCGCCAGCAGGCGAACCAGCCCGCCGAGGTTTTAGGCGTCCCCGCCGCGCTGGCGGCGGGGACGCCGGTACTTTCAAAAGTTCTTTTCCGAAGCTACATTAATGCTTCCAGTCCGGGCATTTTTTCTCCAGCCAAATATGACAGCATTGCCCCTCCGCCACTCGAAATATGGCTGAACTTATCAATTATACCCTGTTTTTTTAAAAATTCAATCGTTTCACCTCCGCCAACAACAGAAAACGCTCTGCTTTCAATAATTGCCTTGGCAATTTCCAGGGTTCCTTTGGCATATTTATCATCTTCATATTTTCCAAACGGCCCGTTCCAAACAATTGTCTTTGCCTGCAATATTTTTTCACAAAACATATCTATGGCTTTTTGGTTGATGTCTTTGGCGTCTAAAAAATCTTCCGGCCCCATTATTTTTTCCAGGCGCAAAAGCTGTATTCCTTTATCTTGTATTTCTTTTTTAATTAGTCCGCTAATGAGCACAAAATCTGCCAATTCTGAAATTTTATTAATGAATTTAGATTTTGTTTCTATTTTCTTGCCCCCGACAATTACCACCACAGGCCCTTGCCCCCCCCTTAAAACCTTATCTAAATTTTCAATTTCTTTCAAGAGCAAAAATCCGGCATAAGAAGGCAGATATTGAGGTAGGCCCGTAATTGAAGCATGCGCCCTATGGCATACCGAAAATGCGTCGTTAATATAAATATCTCCCAGCCAAGAAATTTTTTCTGCGAACTCAAGACTTCCTGCTTTTTCTTCTTGATGAAATCTTAAATTTTCCAATAACAAAACCTCTCCTCCTCTTAAATCCTGCGTGTAGCTTTCAATTGCAGGCCCCACACAGTCGTCTGCTTTCATAATTTCTGTTTTTAAAATATCTCCCAATCTTTCTCCTATTTTGTCTAATTTTAAAATTGGATTAATTTTTCCTTCAGGATCTCCCAGGTGGCTCATTAAAATTACTTTTGCCTTGTTTTCTATTAAATACTTTATGGTTAAAACAGATTCTTTTATTCTAAAATCATCTAAAATATTCCCCGAGCCGTCTAAGGGAACATTAAAATCACACCTGACCAAAACCCTTTTATTTAAAACATTGAGTTCTTTGATTGATTTAAACATTTTATTATTATGTCGCTACGCTAATTATTAAAATAATTATATCGCTACGCTAATTATTAAAATAATTATAGAATATTTTTGGTAATTTTGCCATTTCCTATGCCACTTCCTGTTGACCCTTCAATAATTCGTAATTTGATTTTTGCTTCAAAAAATCAACTGCCGTCTGTAACTCTCTAAATTTATTGTCTGCATCCAGCAACCTTTTTTCGTTTATCGCATAGCCTTTTACCAGATAATCTCTCAGGGTTTTTGTAGCCCAAATCCTGAACTTAATTCCTTGCTGGGATTTAATTCTATATCCAACCGATATAACTATATCAAGATTATAAAAATCGTTTTCTCTTTCAATAATTCTTTTACCTTCTTTTTGAACTATTCGGAATTTCCGAATAGTTGACTCTTGTTGTAATTCTTTTTCTTTGTAGATATTTTTTATGTGCTCATTTATTGTTGGCACTCCCTTGCCAAAAAGCGCCGCCATTTGTTTTTGGCTCAACCAAACAGTATCTTGATCTAATTTTACATCAATCTTTATATTATTATTTAATTTATAAATAATTATTTCCCCTTTTTTCGGTTCTTGTCTCATAAAACGCAAAATCGTCGGACTCTATAATAAAGTCCTTTTTGCAGTTTTGGCAAATTCTTGTTTCTTGATCCATAATTTTATCTTAGAATTTGTTTAAATTTGCAGCATAATTAAAACCATAAAAATAATTATTCCATTTCTCGTCGCTTGAACCATAAATATTATCAAAATAAAAATAATCGGCCATGCATTCTCTTACCCTTAAAAGCTCTTTTAGTCTTTTTTTATTTTTTGGATCTTCAATTGTTAAATCCAGCAATTCCAACCCCCTTTCAAAAAATGCCACACTTTCTTCTTTGCCTTTTTTTCGCCAATTTATCGCTCTGCCGATTTCTGCTCCTACATTTGCCATTTGTTCTGCAAGCGAAAAACTAAGCCACCTGTTTTTAAATTGTTCAGAAAAAATCATTTAAGTGATTTATTAACTATTTTAATTATTCTATCTTTTATCTCCACACTATCAATCCCTCTTGATTTATTTCCCAAGCCCGGCTTTAAATTTATCATAGAATCAAACTCAATGAAGTTTTCTCCCAATTTTTTTGGCCATATATTTATTCCCCAAATATTTTTAGGTTCAGAATTTTCTTTTTCTATTAAAAGTTGCTCCAAATCCACGTGCATTTCTGCGTCAACTGCCATAATTTCTTTTTCAATATCAACAACCGCTTTCACAAGGTTTTCATACATTCTTTTTGCCATTTCCTTTAACTCCAAAATTGTGATTTTATCCTTCACGATTTTCATAAAATGTTTTTTATTAAATTAACGGCTCTTCTGGCTTCGCCTCGCCGGAAGATTCAGCGGAAGCGAGCTTTGACTCTGCTGAACCTTTTCCCTTGCCTTCAATTATAGATTTTTCGTGGGAACTTCTCATAATTTTTGACTCTTCTTCTTTCATAAGTTTTTTAGCGTCTTCATCTGAAATGGTGTACTTTGCGCGAGATTGCTCAACAATTTCCCTTTTAAAAGACTTGTGAGAGGGTGGCAAAACTTTAAGAGTTTGGGCAGAAAAAGGGTCATAAGCCTCACCGTCAATAGTTTCTTTGATATAAAAATTCTGAACCCCTAGATTCACCATATCTTTAACGCCGAATATGGGTGCCATTTCCGGCTCTAATTTAACCGCGTCTTCACCCCCCACTCTAAACACAACAATAGTTCCCGTGTTTCCTAAAACCGCCTGCTGGACTTTAGGGATAAGCTGTCCCATATATTGGTGAGCCACCGTAAGACAAATAGCATATTTTCGGGCTTCAGATAATATATTTTCAAAAGTTTCTGTCATAAGGTTATGGAACTCGTCAACATAGAGATAATAATCTTTTCTTTCGTCTTCGGGCAGCACAGCTCGCGCCATGCCCGCCTGCTTGATTTTTGTAATAAACATTGAACCAAAAAAACTGGAGTTTTCTTCTCCTAATTTACCTTTAGACAAGTTAATTAAAATAATTTTTTCTTCATTCATCAGTTTTTCCAAATCAACTTTATTTTCTTTTTGGCCAAAAATACCCCTCAGGGCAGGGTCCGAAAGAAACTGCGCCAGTTTATTTACCAGCGGGATAATGGCTTCGGTGTCGTATTTTTCCGACCAGTCGGCAAATTCAATAGCCCAAAATCTTTTAACCATATCGTCTTGAATATATTCAACCACCAGCTGGCGATAATTGCGATCGGTAAGCATGGAAATCATGCCTCGCATAGTGCCGTGCGGGTAGTCTAAAAGAGCCAAACAAGTAAAGCGGAACACATGCTCAAGCCTGGGCGTCCAGTTGGCGCCGAATTGCCTTTCTAAAACCTCGATTAATCCTTGAGTTAGCTGGTGTTTAAAACCCGGATCAATATTTGCTAAAGGATTAAAAGAAATAGGATGTTTGGAATCAGAGGGATCAATAAGCACCACATCATTTATTCTGTTTTCTGGAATAAAGTGTAAAATTTCTTCTATAACATCGCCATGAGGGTCAATAAAACAAAGCCCATAGTTGTAACCAATGTCTTGGCGAACAAAAAGTTCAAGAAGCTTGGATTTGCCCACTCCGCTTTTACCAACAATATATACATGCCTGCGCCTGTCTATGCGTTTAATGCCGAAAATAAACTTTTGCTCTTGCAAAGCCGCTTCATAATTGGTTTTGCCAATAAAAGAACAATCTTCGGGCTTCACTGCCCCATACACGGGGAGCTCGGGAGGCGGAGGCGCCAATTTAAATCTGCGAATTCTATTTTTTTCTGCCATAATTTTTGAATTATGAATTTATTTATCATAGCTTTTTTACGCGCTTTCAGCAAGTCAAAAATTGCATAGACGTCGGACGTCTATACGTCTTTTAATTACGCTACTTCGGCGTTGTAGCAACTTTCGCAGTAAACTATTTCCGGCCTATCGGGAGCGTAGGATGTTTCAAATTTATTAGGGCATCTTTCACTATGATGCGGATGATTTCTAGCCTGTGGTGAGCTTGTCGAACCATCGCACATGCACTGGCGGTGCCAGAGTTTGAAGGGATTACGGTTCTGAAGGCGATCGTTATGGCGAGAATAAAAACATTTTCTAGGCAGAGGAATATGATGGTAGCGATAAAATAATAATTCGTTAGGCAAAATACGGAATGCTTTACTACAATTGTGCAACTTTGCGCTTTCTTCGTCTTTCTCCCATTCTTCGCATAAAATAATCTCTTTGGTAATAAAATCATCTACTTCTTCTATGGAATCGGGGAGTTCTGATGCTTTTTTTGTTATTTGATAACTGCGGTCTTCGGGGTCTATCCAAAGACATTCAAGTGCCTCAACTTGACTTTTGCTCATAGGAAAATGTTCTTGCGCAGGACTATGATTATATGCGTAAGGCGACATCATCGGCGGAAAATATTCGCCATATTTATAAACTATTCCTTTTTTATCCACGTACGGCATATAATTCATGTGATTAATAATTTTGGTCCTGAGTGCCTCGAAGGATTCTTTAGTATATTGCTTGTTTAAAATACAATACTGCTTATTACGGAGACCGACGCATCCAAAAAGGTTGGAAGACGACTGGCAGAAAATTGAATATTCTGTGTTGCGCACCTCTGGCCAGCATTCATTTGAAAAATGCACATTGTAGGCACCAAGCCCAGTGTTCGTTGCCTCATAAACCAATTCGGCGCCACTTCCCCAAACCGTATAGTCGTAACAATTTTGTAGCGGGCCAATTTCAATATAAGAAGTATAACGGACGTTTTCTGCTTTATGGATTAAAAAAGAATCTCTTGTATTTTTGCAGTTATATATGTAGTCCCCTGAAACATTTGTATTTTTTAATCCCTGAAAAAATTTTACAGGATGCTGCAACCAAAAAGCGCGCGCTTTTTGTAAAATTTCCTGAACAGCTGAATAAGAATCTAAATGGAAATCTTTTATTTTTACAATATATTCATCTCTGGTATATTGCTGATTAAAAACGCAGTATTTTTTATTTCGTAGATTTACACAACCAAAACAATCATTGCAACCAACGCAATTTTTGCAAAACCATAAATTGAAAGAGTCCGAACATTGGATAGAATAAAAACAGTTTGTGCAAGAATTAAGCCAAAAACTATTATAGCATCTTTCACATTTGAAACAGGCTGCAAGGTCAAGAGAATTTTTTGAGTCGCTCAGGGTGACGCTGTACATACAATCCTCGCAATAATTTCCATTGAAACACATATAACAATTCCTGTATCCGTCAAAATTATTAGAATAATCACTGTTGACCCCGCGAATCACAGACAGAGCAAAAGCCGGAACCGAATAAAATAGTTCATTAAGTTGAACAAAAAACTGTTTAGAGAAATCGTATTCTTTCCCAGAATCAGTTGCGCTCCACTGGTCAGAATACCAAACGTTATTTTCGTAAACTTTTAATCCGCCTTCTTTTGGCTGCATAGAAAAAATCTCCTTTCCAGAAAAATCGCTTTTTATTTTGTAAAGAAAGTGTTCGTTTCGAAAAGCTAGTCGTCGCTGAAACCTGCACTCGGGGCAAAACGTCGGCGGTGGAACTTTTACTTTCTCGTAAAACGCAAAGTCGTCAGGCTCTATAATAAAGTCCTGTTTGCAGTTTTGACAATTACGGGTTTCTTGATTCATATATTTCAACTATTTTTTAAATAATTCTACATATTCAAACAACTCAAAAGAGCGGTTTCTGGAAAAACCTGTAATTTCCTTTAAAACAGATATTCTTTCAAATTCTTCAGATAGTTTTGCGGCTGTCGGAAAGGTAATATCCAATTCCTTTGCAATTTGGTTCACATTCATAATTGGCTGGGAAAATAATGAGATTAAAAAACGTTGGCCAAGTTCCGCTCTACGACCCAGTTTCATTATTTTTTGTTCATACCTTTGTCGTAGTTTAATTATTTTTTCAAAAGTTAACTTGCCTTTATTTGCGGTCTCAATGACTCCAGAAAGAAAAAATTTGATCCATTGCTCTATATTATTTGAAGACCTAACCATAGTCAAAGAATCGTAATACGACCCCTTGTTTCTATCAAAAAAATCTGAAAGATAAAGCGTCGGCTTCTTTAAAACATCTGCATCTACTAATTGAAGTGTAATAAGGAGGCGTCCGATTCTCCCGTTTCCGTCTAAAAACGGATGAATTGTTTCAAATTGATAATGACTTATGGCAACCTTAATAAGCAGTGGGATTTGAAGGTCTTTATTATGCCAAAACTTTTCAAGGTCAGAAATTAATTCTCCAAGTTCGTCGGGATGTGGCGGTATAAAAAATGCGTCTTTTAAATTGGAACCGCCAATCCAATTCTGACTTATCCGTATTTCTCCCGGCGTTTTATGCCTGCCCCTTGCATTAGTTAAGAGTATTTTATGAGCAGACTTAAGAAGCCTCATTGAAAGAGGTATTGTATCTAGTTCTTTTATAGAAAGATTAATAGCTTGTATGTAATTTTGCACCTCTTTCCAATCATCGCGTTTTTCCGGGTTGATATCGTCTTTCGAAAGCAATGCTTCGTCAACGCCCGTTTTTGTGCCTTCAATTCTGCTTGATGTAGTAGCCTCCTTTGCGATATGCATGCGGATAAAATAATCAACATCGGGCACAAGACTGGAATAAGCATTCAATTCGCCTAAAATCCTTACTGCTTCTTCTAAAAGTAGATTAATTTTTTTATCTTCCCATTCAAATGTTTTATTAACGGGAAAAGGACTAAAACTTTTATACTCCAGTTGCTGTTTATACACCCCCGCTTTAAATGTTGATTTCATAAGTTTTAATACTAATATCTATATTTAAAGTTTATCATATAACTTTAAATAAGTAAACCTATATATTTTTACGCTACTTCGGCGTTGTAGCAACTTTCGCAGTAAACTATTTCCGGCCATACATTTCTGCAACCTTAACCATAGTTTTATAAAATTATATTTCTTTGAATTTTTTACCGGCAATTTTTTGCAAAATTTCCAAAGTAGCCTTTACAGAAGGATTTTGTGTATTTTTTAAAGTTAATCTATCTTCGTATATATTTAAAAGCGGCGTGAGAAACTCATCTCCCCAAGAAGGAGAAAAAGTTAACACGCCATCGAAATCAATTTCAATGTTTTCGCTTTCTTTTACATCTCTTAAAATAGCTTGCAACGCTGAAAACGCCTCCCTGCCGGTCTGCCGGGAGATAAGCGTTGTGCCAAATTTTTTTAGTTCTATCTTCATCTTAGTAAGTTATTAAAGCAAGACATCCGCGAATACTTTCCTTGGCGCCTTCAATGCTCATATCTCTACTATTGCCCTTTAATAATAATTTTGCGTCGCCTGATTGAAATATTAAACTAATCGAATTTTTTGAAATAACGCTTTTAACATACTTTAATCCGTTGCCCCTTGATTCGGGCTTCCTGCCAGAGATTATCTCGGTAAACGCGGTTTGCAATGCTTCTTTATGGTTTTTTAAATTTGGTTTTACTCTTTTTAATGTTTCCCAAATTCCCACCCCCCTGTCCGCCAATATAATCTGTTTCTTATTCAAATCATACGCAAAAAAAATTCCAGGGATATCTGGCCACTGCCCCAAATTATGGTCGTAAGAATTGTTTCCTATCTCTCCTGCAATAGATGTTAGCAAGGAAAATAATTTATTTGCATCTTTATTTTGAATCATCAACGTTTCCATCTTTGTTATGCGCGCCTGAAAAATTCCGCTGTTTTGGCAATAGAATTGCTCGGGCATTTCTTTTTGCAAAACTGCCCAATCTTTTGCGAGCTGGAATAAATCGCTCAAAAAAACATCAATATCTTCTTTGCGATAATGCCGATGGCCGCCCGGCTTATCTCTAACTGAAAACAAGCGTCCACTTTCATCCCAGCGGCGCAATGTCATAATAGAAACTCCCAGCAATTCTGCGGCTTCACCTATTGTTATTAAATTTTTGTCTCTTTTTTCCATATACTAAACCTGTTGCGTAATAAGGATTTATGCTGCAATTTGCAATTTTGGTTGCAAATTTGTAAAAACTCGTCGGCTTATACCCTGTATAAACCTCCTTGTTTTTCCAAATTTTCGCTCAAAATTGCTTTATTTCGCTTATAATCTTATTACGCAACAGGTTTACTGTATAATAGCATACAAGACAAATCTATACAATATACCAAAAAAACTATACATTTTAAGCCACTTCGGCGTTATATCGCTACGCTATGCGACCTCGCTGTTATAGCACTGCTCACAATAAATTATTTCCGGCCTATCGGGAGCGTAAGAAGTCTCAAATTCATTCGGGCATCTTTCACTATGATGCGGATGATTTTTGTCGCACATACACTGGCTGTGCCAAAGTTTACGTGGATTACGTCTTGCCAATCGTTCCTGCAGACGACAAGCAAAACACTTATGCGTAATTGGCAGATTAAACTGACGATAAAATTGAAGTTCTGCGGGATGTAATCGGAAGGCCGTAGCACAACGTAGATGACTTATCTTTTCGTTTTCCGAATCTTGTGAGCTGCAACTTATAATTTCTTGAAGAATTGAGTCGGCTACATCACCGATTTTTGCCGGTAGTTTTTCGTGGAGCAAGGTAATTTTATAATCCCGCACATCACGGTCATAATATTTCCAACCGCGTGCAATGGTAGGTACCCCAAAATTCAGACACCTTTTCTACGAGTTTGAATAATGTATAAT